>JANRBR010000001.1 GCA_030727405.1 Crocinitomicaceae bacterium
ATGAGAGATCAAAACAAGATCGACGTGCAATGGATGAAAGCTTTCCAATGCTTTTGGAAGCATTGGACTTTTTTCGTTTAATCGTGCGTACGTATAACGTGGATTGGAGATCCAAACAAGATCGACGTGCATTGGATGAAAGATTTCCAATGCTTTTTGGAAGCATTGGACTTTTTTCGTTTCCTCGTGCGTACGAAAACACTGTTTTCGATGCACTGGAAACGAAAAAAGCTTCTTTAACAGAAGTTGAAGAAGCTTTCATCAGAGTGATCCCGTTTGGATTCGAACCAAAGACCTACTGCTTAGAAGGCAGTTGCTCTATCCAGCTGAGCTACGGGACCAAATTTTATGTTGAAGAAAAATCTAGTTAGGTGAATGAAAAAAGGGGGATGATTGCTCATCCCCCTCGTCGGGGCGGCAGGATTCGAACCTGCGACCTCCTGGTCCCAAACCAGGCGCGATGACCGGACTACGCTACGCCCCGAACTGAAGTTCGATACGGTCTAAATTTGTGGCGGTGGGAGCGAGATTCGAACTCGCGGTACAGTTACCCGTACGACAGTTTAGCAAACTGTTGGTTTCAGCCACTCACCCATCCCACCAGTGTTCAATGAACGGATGGCAAAAGTACAAAAACATTCCGTTTTTAAAAGCATTTTTAGAAAAAAAAGTTAATTATACGTGAAAATTCCTTTTTCAGAGTGTATTGTAACTTGTTTCCCAGCGTGTTGCTCAACCCGACCAATTATTTTGGCGTCCACACCAAAAGATTGAGAAATATCAATGATTTCTGATGCAAGTTCCTCTGGTACATATACTTCCATGCGATGTCCCATGTTGAACACCTTGTACATCTCCTGCCAAGGTGTTTGTGATTCTGCTTGTATCATCTTAAACAATGCTGGAATTGGAAACAAATTATCCTTAATGACATGTACATCGTTCACGAAATGCAAAACCTTTGTTTGAGCTCCTCCAGAACAATGAACCATTCCGTGGATTTGCGATCGGTGCTTAGCCAATATCTGTTGAATGATTGGTGCGTACGTTCGCGTAGGGGATAAAACCAGTTTTCCTGCGTCCAAAGGCGTACCTTCAACTAGATCTTCCAGTTTTTTCGTTCCGCTATACACTAAATCAGCAGGTATCGCACCGTCAAAACTCTCAGGGAACTCCGTAGCTAAACTATGGTCAAAAACGTCATGACGAGCACTTGTTAAGCCATTACTACCCATTCCTCCATTGAAAAAGGACTCATAGTTCGCCTGTCCGTCGGATGCTAATCCAACAATGACATCGCCTCCTTGAATGCGGTGATTGGAAACCACCTCATCACGTCTCATTCGACAAACAACTGTTGAATCAACGATGATGGTACGCACTAGATCACCAACATCCGCGGTTTCACCACCTGTTGAATGAATTTCCAGTCCATATGAACGTAATTCAGCCAATATTTCTTCGGTTCCATTGATGATTTCGGAAATTACCTCTCCTGGAATTAAATTTTTATTTCTACCAATGGTGGAAGACAGCATAATTGGACCCGTTGCTCCCACACATAATAGGTCATCCAGGTTCATGATCAATGCATCTTGTGCAATTCCTTTCCATACGGATAAGTCACCTGTTTTCTTCCAATACATGTAAGCAAGGGAGGATTTCGTTCCAGCGCCATCTGCGTGCATGACCAAGCAATAATTTTCATCACCAGTTAAATAATCTGGGACAATTTTACAGAAAGCTTGAGGAAACAATCCTTTATCTAGTTTCTTAATAGCGTTGTGAACATCTTCCTTTCCGGCAGAAACACCGCGTTGCTGGTAGCGATTATCAGACATAAGTTAATTTGTTTGCAAAGGTAGGAAATCCCATTAGTCTTCGGTCGATGTCGCATCAAGATCTTTCAGAATTTTCTGAACATCGGATTCTGTGTCATGTAATTTAACCTTGCATATTTTTATCAATTCAGCAGCTCGTTTTACCTTCAAGGCCAATTCATCTACGTTGATTTGACCACTTTCCATGTGCTGAACAAGTTGCTGAAGTTCTTCGAATGCTTCTGTATAATTCATTACGGTTTCTTTATTTAAATCCACGACGTTTTTTGATGGCTTCATAGGCGTCTTGAATCCGTTGGAACTTTTCTTTTGCGCCTTTTTGGTATTCTTCACCCATTTGAGCCACTTTATCCGGATGGAATGAAATGGCCATCTTTCGGTAGGCCTTTTTTACCTCATCGTCTGTTGCATGTTCTGTAATGCCCAAAATGCGGTAATCGGAATCTACGTTTCGATAGAACATGTTTTTCACGCTCTCAAAATCAACAGCGGAAACACCTAACATGGTCGCAATTTTCGAAATAGCATTCAATTCAGCCGTTCCTACATCGCCATCTGCTTTGGCAATCCCAAACAAATAATGGATTAATTGTACGCGTACCTCAATAGGCATTCTACCTCGAATGTCGCTGCATATTTGTTGAAGAGGCACTTGTCCAGAGTCTAGGAATTGCTTTAGTATTTGCAAGTGTTCGCTGGTAAATCTGCTGCCAAATTGATCCGCAAAAAAACGCTTCACGTAATCCAATTCTACTTTTAACACTTTGCCATCCGCCTTCATCACAACTGCCGACAAGGCCATTAACATCGTAGGAACATCGTACAGGGAGGATTGCCGGCGATAGAATTCAAAGGGATCTTGTCCGTTCGCTGATTTATTCGCGCCTTTAGTATTGGAACCACTCATCTGGTCCACAAGTGTTCCGATGACGAATCCCAAAATACCTAATCCGATTTTTCGGGTAATCAAAAAGGCCCCGACGCCAAAAATCCACTTGTACAAAACGTATGCTTCTTAATATTTTTTCAAAACTACTTATTTAAGCAATATGTTCGATGTTTCTTTGAATGAATTGATCCAAAGCTTCTCCCTTCAACATTCCCTGCGCCAAAAGAGCTAAGTCAACCAATTGTTTCGTGATCGCTTGTTGTTCTTCCTCGTTTTTCTGTAATAATGTCCCAACAAGTGGGTGATTTGCATTCACAGAAAGGTTATACATTTCAGGAAATGCTCCATAAAAGCCCGCCCCACCTAAACGCTGTTGTTCCATCATTCGACGAATGAATTCCGGTTGCGTGATGATGATCGGTGCTTCGCTTTCGCTCATGCTTTCAAATTGCACAGTAAATTTCTCTTTCGCAACATTCGATTCAAAAACGGGCTTCAATTTTTCTTCTTCTTCTTTGGATAGTTTTGAAGGGATTTCATCCGTTTTCTTGATTAATTTATCCAGTGAATCGGCATCCACACGAACGAAACTAACCTGCTCGAGGCTCTGTTCCATTTTTGAAATCCAATGAGAAGCTAAAGGTCCATCTAAATGTAAAACGTCGTATCCGCGTTCTTTTGCTTTTTTCACAAATGAAAACTGATCTTCTGGATTACTCGTGTAAAGTACAATCAATTTATTGTCTTTATCCGTTTGAAGTGCTTTTACTTTCTCTTGGTATTCCGCTATAGTAAAGTATTCATTTTGGGTGTTTTTCACCAAATTGAATTCCTTGGCTTTGTCCGCGAATTTTTCTTCAGACAAGACCCCATACTGAACAAATAGCTGTAAATCGTCCCATTTAGCTTCAAAATCTTTTCGGTCCTTCTTGAACATTTCCGCTAATTTATCTGCTACTTTTTTAGTGATGTGTGCGGATATTTTCTTCACATTTCCATCGCTTTGTAAATAGGACCTAGAGACATTTAAGGGTATATCCGGAGAATCAATCACACCATGTAGGAGTGTCAAAAATTCAGGTACAATTTCGGCTACACTATCGGTGATGAATACCTGATTGCTGTATAAATTGATTTTATTGCGCTGAACTTCCACATTTTCTTTGATTTTCGGGAAGTATAAAATTCCAGTAAGGTTAAAAGGATAATCCACATTTAGGTGAATGTGAAACAATGGGTCATCAAACGTTGCGGGATACAATTCTCGGTAGAACGTTGCATAATCTTCATCGCTCAAATCGACCGGAGCTTTCGTCCACGCAGGAGCCACATTATTCACCTGATTTGGAACATCAATGGCTACACGTTTCACCTTTCCTTCTTCGTCCTTTTCGCCTTCCGGAGAATCCACGTATTCTGTTCGCGTACCAAAGAAGACTGGAATGGGTAAGAATTTACAATATTTCGAAATAATGCCGCCGATGCGTTCCTTTTCTAAAAATTCAATTGATTCTTCGTTGATGTAAAGGATGATGTCCGTTCCACGTTCAGATTTATCAATTTCTGTGATCGTATATTCCGGAGAACCATTGCTTTCCCATTGCACGGCTTGCGCTCCCTCATGTCGCGAAAGGGTTCGAATCTGAACACGTTCTGCCACCATAAATGCGGAGTAAAATCCAAGTCCGAAGTGGCCAATGATTTGCTCTGCACCTTCTTTTCCTTTGTATTGTTGCACAAATTCTTCAGCACCAGAAAAGGCAATTTGATTGATGTATTTATCTATTTCATCCGCAGTCATACCGATTCCACGGTCGCGAATGGTCAGGGTCTTATCTTCCTTATTTAAGATCACTTCAACTTTTAACTCTCCCAACTCACCTTTGAATTCACCATTTTTGGCCAACACATTCAACTTTTGTGAAGCATCAACGGCATTGGACACCAATTCACGTAAGAATATTTCGTGGTCGGAGTACAAGAATTTTTTGATGATCGGAAAAATGTTTTCTGTTTGTACGTTAATTTGTCCTGTTTTCATGATTTTAAGTTTGATGCTTTCTTTAGTCAAGGAATATGCCAATTGAAAATTTGTGACAATTTGACAAGAAATACTTCACTTTCGTCAGAATCTTTCGCATAACAGAAATTATTTGTCATTTTTGCAGGATGAAAGGATACGCATTCATTACAGGCGCTAGCTCCGGATTCGGAGAAGCCATCGCAGAATCACTGGCAAAAGAAGGATTCCAATTAATCATAGCAGCACGAAGAACGGAGCGTTTGATTGCATTAAAAGAACGTCTAAGTGGTCTATGCTCAAACATTCACATTCTAAGCATGGATGTTCGACAAGAAGCAGCGGTGCAAGATGCCATTTCATCCTTGCCTACAGAGGTAAAAAATCACATTGAAATTTTAGTGAACAATGCCGGATTGGCAGTAGGAAGAGGTCCGATTGACGAAGGGGTTTCTGAGGATTGGGAGCGCATGATCGACACCAACATCAAAGGCTTGTTGTACGTAACTAAAGCGGTTGTTCCCTTTTTAAAACTACAAAAACATGGACACATCGTTAACATTGCCAGCATTGCGGGGAAAGAGGTTTATCCTGGAGGAAATGTTTATTGTGCGAGCAAACATGCTGTGGACGCACTTTCACGCTCCATGCGCATCGATTTAATTTCATATGGCATCAAGGTGACCAACATTGCTCCCGGTGCAGCAGAAACGGAATTTTCACTTGTGCGCTTCAAAGGAGATCAATCCACGGCGGACTCGGTTTATGAAGGTTATGATGCTTTACAAGCGGAAGACATTGCAGAAAGCGTTCTGTTTGCTGTGACACGTCCGGCTCATGTTAACATCAGCGACATCACCATCATGCCGACAGCACAAGCCAGCGCAAGCATATTTCATAAAGATCGTTAATTCCGCTTACTCGAAATTAAAAACCATCTTGTTCTTCTACTTGGGCTAAAGGCATCAAGTTTTGAATGAGGTCTTCGTAACGTTGTTTCAAGCGTTTTTTCTCATCCGCTTTTGCGTAGGACTTCGCCTCTTCTAATTCAGCGATTTCCATATCCAATGCATCCACTATATCCTGGTAGGTTTGCAGGTTAAATTGAATGGCTTGAACTACCCAATACTTGGTTAATTGCGCTCCAACTTCGTTGTAATGAATGTATACGGCATGTGATTTCTCCTGTAGATCAATGTTCATTCGTGTAATGTATACCGCATAAGCAATCATCGTTCTTAGTTCATCGTACCCTTTCATGTTACTGTGGTAAATGATTTGATCGTAAAAATCATAATCCGATGAATCACCAATGTTGGAAAGAACCTCCGCAATGGTCAACTTCAAGGTATTGGATGGTTCGTTTTTCATCCCACGAGCGATGCTGAGTGCTTCTTTCTCATCTACTTTGATGAACGCACTAAGTGCATTTGAGATTGCATTGTAAGATTTCTCCTTCGCTAGAAACGACTTTAAGAGGGTAATGGCCTCATCTGCCTCCATGAACTTGGTTACTTCGATTGCAGCAGAACGCACATCCGATTTTGGATCATTCAATGCCAAATCTTTTAATTGTGTTAAATGCGTTAATGCTTTTTCTTTCGGCATTTCTTTCACCACATTGATGGCAGTTAAGCGAATGTTCCAGAATGGGTCTTTCAATGCACCTCCAATCAACTCATCAGCTTTGCCAGAAGACGTATTAGCAACACGACTAAAAGCTGTATTTCTTGCTTTCCATCGATTAGCATGGGTAAATTGATGTGCAAACTCTTCCGTTGATTTATCTTCAAACACTTTTCCTAATAGCATTTGTTGCTCATCAAAAAGTACATTTTTCAAGGCTCCTTTGATGGGGAATTGAAAGCTTTGTTCTACTGAATCAATCACAATGCGTTTGGTTGTTTTACCGGTTTCGTCCCAAATGGCAATGTCAACAGGTAATTTGTATATCGGAAATTCTTTGTAGTCCTGAAGTTGTTTCACGTTTAACACCAGTATGCTGTTTTCTTGGTCCACTTTATGTGTTACCTCTAAAACTGGATGTCCATTGTTTAGGAACCATTGATCAAAAAACCAATTTAAATCTTCACCAGAAACTTCTTCAAAAGCCATGCGCAAATTGTGTACTTCCGCTGCTTTAAATTTATTGGATGTTAGGTACAAATTTAGTCCTTTGAAAAAGGCATCATCTCCAAGGTAATTGCGCAACATGTGTAAAATTCGGCCACCTTTGTTGTACGAATGTCCATCAAACATTTGCTCTTTGTCCGCGTAATCATAACGAATCAGGTTAAAATAACCTCCATTTTCCGCAGAGCTAAAATAACCATCGGCTTCATTTTGTGCTTGAAAATCTGCTTCATCTAATCCAAATCGGTGTTCATCCCAAAGGTATTGCGAATAATTTGCAAAGGATTCGTTTAAAGGCAAATTAGCCCACGATTCACAAGTCACTAAATCCCCAAACCAGTGATGAAATAATTCATGCGCAATCGTAGATTGATCATTTGCATCCAATAACTCTCTTTCTGTTTTATACACATAATCCCCAAAAATAACCGCACCAGTGTTCTCCATTGCTCCTGACACATAATCTCTTACGACAATTTGAGAATATTTATCCCACGGATATTCTACCCCAAGTTTTTCGGAGAAAAAACGAATCATTTCAGGTGTTTCACCAAAGATTGCTTTGGCATCTTTTTCAAATTCCGGCTCAACGATATAATTCACTTCCATTTTAGATCCATCTTTACGTGTGTAGGTATCTTTCACGGTTTTAAATTCACCTACAGCCATCATGAATAAGTAGGGCGCGTGTGGCAAATCTTGTTTCCAATGGTCTGTGCGTGTACCGTCTGCATTTTTCTTTGACGAAATTAATTTACCATTGGCCAAGGTCATGTATTTATCCTGAACCGTCATGATAATTTCCTCCGTTGATTTAGCATTTGGAGCGTCTAAAGTTGGAAACCATACACTGTTTGCCTCTGTTTCTCCTTGTGTCCAAATTTGAGGCATTTTGGTTTTATCTTCTCCTTTCGGGTTGATGAAATAGAGTCCTTTATCCGACGTAATCGCTGCACTTCCTCCTAGTTCACGTTCCTCTGGTTTTGCAACGTATTGGATGCTCACTACGAAATTTTCATCACGGTTGTACTTTCTGTCTAATTGTATGCGTAAGTGAAGGGAATCATTGTAGCTGTAAGATAATTTTTTTGCGTTCATTTCCACCGCGAGGATGTCCATGCCTTTTGCATCAAGGATCAAGCTATCGGAAGCATAAAAATGCTGTTTCGCAGTAATCGTTGCCTTTCCATTTAAACGTGATTTCTCCCAGTCAAAGCTCACTTCTAAGCGCGTATGAATCAAATCTGCAGCCAAGGTTCTAGAAGGATTGTAAATCGAACGAACGTAAGGATTCTCTGATTCAAAGTTCATCATTTCAGCCCATTCTTCTTCGGTAAAGTCGAAACCAGAAAAACTGGAATCGGACACTTCCGACGGAGGAGCAGGATAATCAATTGTTAAAACAGATTTTTTTGATGAGCTACATGCCGTCGCTAACAACAAGCAAGAAACAATGTAAACGTATTTTACCATGAGAGCATATTTTAGACAAATCTGCGGAAAATATTTGGAATTTCCGAGATAATTAACGTCAAACAAACGTCAGAAAAACACTTTCGTTACTTTTGTAGAAAAAAAGATGATTTCAATTGACACATATAGCTTCAAAGGGAAGCGCGCCATTGTTCGAGTAGATTTTAATGTCCCATTGGATAAAGAAACGTTTGAAGTAACGGATGACAAGCGCATACGTGCTGCATTGCCTACGATTCATCACATTCTAAAATCGGGCGGCAGCGTGATTTTATTGTCGCATTTTGGAAGACCGAAAGATGGACCAGAAGAAAAGTTCTCCTTGAAACAAATCATAAATGTTGTAGAAAAAAACATTGGTCAAACCGTTCAATTCGCGTCAGACTGCATTGGAAAAGATGCAAAAGAACGGAGCGCTGCATTAAAAAGTGGAGAAGTCCTTTTGCTCGAAAACGTGCGCTTTTATGCAGAAGAAACGAAAGGCGATATCGGTTTTGCTGAAAAACTGGCGTCTTTGGGCGATTGCTATGTGAATGATGCATTTGGCGCCGCTCATAGAGCACACGCCAGCACCACACAAATTGCACAGTTTTTCCCAAGGGATAAAATGGTTGGATTCTTGATGAAAGCCGAAATAGAAAGTGCGCGCAAGGTGTTAAATCATGCCGAACGTCCTTTTACAGCGATTGTTGGCGGAGCAAAAGTTTCCGACAAGGTTCTGATCGTAGAAAATTTACTCAACATTGCTGATCACATTATCATTGGAGGAGGAATGTCCTACACCTTCTACAAAGCTCAAGGAGGAACAATCGGACAATCCTTGTGTGAAGACGAACGACTGGACACCTGTCGTGAAATATTAGCAAAAGCGAAAGAAAAAGGCGTTCGTATTCATTTACCGTTGGACTCAACGATTGCCGACCGTTTTGCGGCAGATGCGGTGACAAAAGTAACACCAAGCAATCAAATTCCAGATGGTTGGATGGGCTTGGACATAGGTACCAAAGCGATTGCAGCGTTCCGCGAAGTACTTTTAGCAAGTAAAACCATATTATGGAACGGTCCAATGGGTGTTTTCGAAATGAAAGCGTTTGAAAACGGTACAAAAGCAGTGGCAGAAGCAGTGGCAGAAGCAACAGCTAATGGTGCTTTTAGTTTAATTGGCGGCGGCGATAGTGCAGCGGCTGTCCAGAAATTTGGCATGAGTGACCAAGTGAGCTACGTCAGCACAGGTGGCGGTGCATTGCTTGAATATTTTGAAGGAAAGGTGTTGCCTGGAGTTCAGGCAATGGAAGCTTAGTTTGCTTTAACGACGTCGACCAAACGATTTGAATAACCTGCTTCGTTGTCATACCATCCTACGACTTTCACTAAACCGTTAAACACCGTAGTTAATTCAGCATCGAATAAACAGCTATAAGAACTTCCAATTACATCACAAGAAACGATTGGATCTTCAGTGTAGCCAAGGATTCCTTTCAAATCTGTTTCGCTTGCTTTTTTCATTGCTGCATTTATTTGTTCGGCAGTAACGTTTGATTTTGTGACAACCGTTAATTCCGTTACCGACCCGTCCAAAACCGGCACCCGGAAACTTCCGCCGGTGATTTTACCTTTTAAATCAGGGAAAATACGTGTGATGGCTTTCGCCGCTCCGGTAGAAGTTGGGATAATGCTATTTGCAGCTGCACGCGCACGACGCAAGTCTTTGTGTGGGGCGTCATGTAAACGCTGGTCAGATGTATAACTATGAACAGTTGAAATGTAGGCAACATCAATTTCCATGATGGACTTCAATACTTTGACCATCGGAGCAGCATTGTTTGTTGTACAAGAGGCATTCGAAATGACCGCATCACAAAAATCAATGGAGTCATTGTTCACACCCATCACTACTGAAGGAATGTCTTCGTCATTTGCGGGAGCAGAAATGATCACTTTTTTCGCACCACCTACCAAGTGTTTTGATGCTGCTTCTCTCGACAAGAAAAGACCCGTTGATTCCAAAACAGTTTCCACTCCGTAATCTGCCCAAGCAATCAATTCAGGATTGCGTTCACTGATGAAGGTTATTTTTTTCCCATTAGAAAAATGAAGTTCGTTTCCATTAATTTCAAAGGACAAAGAAAAGTTCCCATGAATGGAATCGTATTTTAATAAGTGAGCAAGTGTTTTTACATCCGCCAAATCATTTACTAATGCCACTTCTACTTGTGGATCAAGTAAAGCAATTCGCGTGAAACAACGTCCAATTCGTCCAAAACCGTTTACACCTACTATTTTCATTTTCTCAAAAGTTTTTATCTATACAAATTTACACAAGAGTCACACAAAAATAACAAATAAAAAGAAAAAGTGTTCAAATGACACTTTGAACACTTTTTTGTTTGAATATCAATTACTTACTTAATTAAAGGTATACGTTTGACCGTTTATGGTTACCGTAAAAGTGGCATCACACGTGCCATTTCCGTAATCAACAATTCTCAATGGATGGTTTTCGGGAGTTACTTCAATGGTTCCGCTAACAGGAAAACCACAACCGATTTTAATGTGTACAGGACTGGTCGTCAATGCGGTATATCCACCTCCCGAAGAAAACGTACCGGAAGCAGTTCCGGTAATATCGTATTCATCATCAAAACGGTTCAATAAGGTAGTGAATCCAAGTGTCCAAGTACGCATACGCGTGGATGTATAATCTACGGTTTCTCCAGACGTCAAGGTAGCCACACCGTTTATTTGAACGTTAAAATAAGGTTGACCTAAAGCGTTCATACCCATGTTCTCAACGGTTTTTGTTCCTTCAATTTTAATGTCATTCACATAATAATCAATTGGCGTATGTGTAATAACGGTTCCTTGAGCGTGGTATGGCCCTGTAAAGGTTGTCACAATTTTACCCCGTCGTGTTTTACCATCGTTGCAATCACAGTTACTTGTTCCATAATCAACCGTGACTGTTTTAAAAGCGTTAGTCGTATCAATGGTAATGATGACGTTACAAGGCGTTTTGAATTGGAGTGGTTTATCCCCAGGATGTTGAACGATGACGTTTCCGTTTTTGTAAAACACCATGCTTCCGGTAATGGCTTGATCAGAAATGTTGGTCATTTCATCAAATGCCGTTTCAATTTTTCGATTGACTTCAGCGGATTGATCTTTATCGTAGCGAAATTTCTTACATGCACCGAGCACGAGAGACATTCCTAAAGCCATAAAAATGATTTTTCTCATGATTTACTGGTTAAAAAACAGTTTTAAAACGCCAATTTCTAATCAAATGTTGCCTTATAAATTCAATTTACTTCGCACTTCTTTGTTAATGCCATCCTTATGGATGTAGATATTAATGGTTTTGTATTTGAAATAATTTTCAGATACATACAAATACCCTTTCGGATAGTTACTTGTTCCCCATGAATTTTTAACAAGAAAATAATTCACACCGTTTTGATCGGTGTACAAACCAACAATGTGCATGCCATGGTCGTCTGTGGTTGTTTTATTGTCGTATCCCTCTTGTCTAATTTCTTGGGTGATTTTCATTTCTTTTGTTGGTTCAGAGAAGGCATTTGACTTACGCTCTGCGCCAGCATTGTTGAAGTTTTTTTCGTCTTTTCCAGTTACCTCAACACTTTTAGGATCAGCAGGAACAATGGCAATTCCATTTCTGAAACTAAAGCCGGTTTCGGAGACATCCGCTCCCCAAGCAACAGTGTAGCCATTTTTTAAGGCGTCTTTCGTTACCTCAACTAAATCATCCATTGTTACGTTGTAACTCTCACCCCATGCCCAGTTATCTGGAATTTCCAACAAGCATTTTTTGTACATGTCGTGATTGGTAAAAGAGGTCAAAGACACATAATTGTCCATGTTCAATTGCAAGTATTCTGCAAACGATTTAGGGGTGTATTTTTTCCCTTCCCATTCAAACTCTTTTACATCCTTCCCGATGTTTTTGTCTAGGATTTTTGTGTAGTCTTTTTTCCATGAATCAGAAATCCCTTCTGGAGAACCTAATTTACCCATGATTTCTTGCATGATCTTGTTTAGTTCGGCAAACATATCTGCGTGATTGTATGTCTCCGACTTTTCTAATCCGGTGTATTCTGTGTAAGGAACAATTCCATATTTGCGGATCACAAGAGGAATGTCATGAAACGCTCCACCTTCTCCGAAATTGGTTTTGCCATCCATTCGAATGTATTTTTCTGCTTTCATTTCATATGCCTTCCGAACGGTAAACATTTCGGATAATACCAAATCTTTCGCAATGCCCATGCGCATTAACTCAGATTCAAAGAAAGACATTCCGGAAAAAGACCAGCACGTACCCGTTCTTCCTTGACTCTGTACAGGAGTAGCATCGAGGTGTACTACTTTTTGAAATTGGTATTTACTTCCTTCGGCATTGGTAACTTGAGCCAATGACATAGTCGCGCCAAAAAATAATGGCAACAAAAATTTAATTGTTCTTTTCATGTTTTGGTTTATTGTTTCGCAACCCATGCTTCCATTCCTAAGGAATTGACTTTTGCTTGGATTGCTTGGATTTCTTGTTGATTTGACCCTGACCCCGCGCTGACTCGAATAAGGTTCCCACCTGGAAGTGTATGCGCATTAAAGCCTTGGGATTGCAGTTTCTGAACGAGATTGCTGGCGTTGCGCTCGTCTGAAAAACATCCTACGATGCATTCAAAATTAGCGACAACTTGCTGTACTTGTTCTATTTTAATTTCTTGGATTTCCGCAGCAGGTATTTGCACGGCGAAGACCGCTGTTTCATCGTATTGATACAATCCAATTTTACCTGGTTCTACTTGATTTAATTGCTCATCAATGCGAACATCATTCCAAGCGTTCCTTTCAAATGGTTTTAACGGGTTTTTAGCATAATATGCTTTAACTTTTCCCCTAAGCGGATTAAAATCTTGATATGAAATGAGTCCAGAATGCAATACATCTGTTTTCATCGGAATCCAAAAGGAATAAAACGCAAATGGAAGCAAACAAGCCGCTGCTGCATATTTCCATATTTTCCTTGAAGTTCTTGGCATATCCATTCCAACAGGATTGGGATTCAACGGAATAATTGGAGTTTCTTCTTGCACAAGATTTGGAACAAAGGTGACTTGCGTCAAACCATAGGAACTCAGTAAGAAATTAAAATGCCTATCTTGTTCAAAGCGAACAACACCATCAAGGTCCTTCGAAAAAACACCAAGTTTGGGAATGCTAACTTGCTTTCCTAGTGCTAAATCTGTGTTTAATTGAGTGGTGAATTCGTTTAATTGACTCTGACCTTCTTGGTAGTAAAGTCCATTCAGACGAGCATATTCAGACAAGACCAATCCATCGTCATTGATTAAGTTTCGATTGAAAAGCAATTGCTTGTAAGGTGCTTGAAATATACCTTTTTCGAAATCGATTTGAGCAGAAACTGTTTTCGCAACAAAGCCACCAAAATTAGGCAGCACCACGCAATTGTGGCGTAAAATTAATTGGCAAATAACTTCTTCAAATGGGATCATTTCCCAAATTTACAAAAGAAAGATGGAATTACAAAAACTGAATGACTTTCTCAACATCTTCGGGAACGTCAATGTTAGGCGTTTCAATATCCGTCTGAACAACCCTGACTTTCAATCCGTGATACAACCACCTTAATTGCTCGAGTGATTCGATTTTCTCCAAGGCTGTAGGCATCAATTGACAAATTTGAGCCAAGGTTTCGGTACGGTAAGCGTAAAGTCCAATGTGGCGAAGAAATGGAAAATCATGAAGGAAATCGCCTTTATAGTGGTGGTGATTTGGGATGACGCTTCGACTAAAATAGATGGCGTTGTCCTTGTGATCACAAACCACCTTTATTCGGTTAGGATTTTCTAAGTCCTCCTGATCCACCGTTGAAATTCCTAGTGTGGCAATCACCACTTCAGCTTCTTGAAATGCAGACAACAGTTGATCTAATTGAAGCGGATTGACTAGAGGCTCATCCCCTTGAATGTTTATGACTACATCAAAACCCGGATTTAACGAAGCGACTTCGGCACAACGGTCTGTTCCACTTTGATGGGATTCGTTTGTCAGGCATACATTGCCACCAAAACGAAGTACTTCATCAACGATGCGTTGATCATCTGTTGCAACAATGACTTTGGACAAAGATTTTGCTTTTTGAGCACCTTCATAGACCCGTTGAATCATGGATTTGCCTTTCAAATCAATTAAGGGTTTACCCGGAAAACGGGAAGACGCATAACGGGCTGGAATGATTCCGAGTACCTTCATTAAAATTTCATTTGGAGTTGCGTGATAAAATTCCTGGGAGCTTGAATGTCTCCAGGTCGACTTGAATACTCTGCATTAAAGGCATTGTTGATGATGAAGCTGACGCGGAAATTCTCATTAATTTGATAAGCCATTCGAGCATCAAACACTAAGTTACCGTTGTTGTATTTTTGACGGTATTCTTTGAGTCCTGGAAGGATGTAGACGGTGCTATTTACTGATGGATCAAGATCCGATTCGAAAACACGGTCAATGTTTTTCATGAAGCTATTGTATCGCATGGAAGCCCCAATGCTCCATTTTTTAAAATTTGCTTCGATGTCTGCCTTCGCCAAGTGTTTGAATCGGTACTTCAACATATTGGAAGTTGAATCTGAATATGTTGCAGTATACAAACTGTTATTATTCAGGCTTATTGGATTCATGTAAGTGTAACCAATGAGTGAAATCAATTCTACCTCGCCTATTTTCCCCATGGAATTAAAGGAAAAGTCCAAACCTGAAATCCGTGCTTTTTCGACATTTTGCGCCTGGAATCCAACCCAATCTCCTACATTATAAAGTCCACTAGTTAGAAATTCAATGTCCTCTGCACTTGGGTTGATCGGATCCAACGGTTTTTGTGAAATTGGGTTGAAATACACAAAAGAAAACTCCATCATGTTGCTATATTGATTGACAAACGCAGCCACATCAAAAAATCCTTTCCATGAACCTATTTTTACACCTTGTTTGAAGCCAATTTCCCCGGCCCAACCTGTTTCTGGGGTCAAATATGGATTTGGAAATATATTTAACGCCCCTACAGAAGTCTGCGTATACCTTTCAGCAACAGATGGATACCTGATTCCTTGACCGAAAGACGCACGCAAGTGGCTGTATTTGGCTACTTGATAATGAACACCGGTTCGCACAATTGGGTAAAAAGGTATTTTCAGGTTCTTCTTTTCCGAAATCATGAAATCCGTGTCTCCACTTTTCCCATCCATTTGAAAATATTCCAATCGAGCGCCCGCACTAAAATCCCATTTTCCTTTGTGCAATTCGAGTTGTGAATATACCGCAAGGTTTTCAGAACGATGGTCGCCGAACAAGTTGGATCGAACCACATTGTAAATATTCGATGCGCCCGAAGTTAAGGTTCCCCCATTTTTAAATTGCTTTTGAATGGAATAATCCGAAAAATAAATCACCGCGCCATTGCTTTGACTCGGATTGTTAATATTCGCATTGTGCGCGTAATACACTCGTGTTTTTAAGTGGTGTAAATTGTTCTTTTTATCGATGAATTTCACATAAGGATCCACGAACAAGCGTTGACCGAAGTTATAGGTAAGTGTTGAAGCGGCAATGCTTGTATCCGCTCCGCCACTTGGAATGTATCCCAAGGAATCACTTTGCCATATTAAGAAACTTCCTGTCTTCTGAGCTTGGTAATTGAAACCGACACCTGCTTTCAAGCGTGTCGCTGTTTTGGGACGGAAATAAATGGTTCCGCTGATACGCGCTCTGTTTTCAATTTCACCTTGTCGAAATCCGTCGTTTTTAAACAAGGTTGTCGAAAGCGTATAACCAGTGTAGCGGTTCATTTTGGAGTGATAAGCTTCCACTTGTTGAAACATGGGTGACTTATTCCACCACTTTAAACTCGCTCTTGCTGGATCGCCATAAATACCATTTTGAATTTTTATTTTCGTTTCCGGTGTCGATTTTGGTTCTTTTTCAGAAAGTGCTATCACACCGTTCAAGGCTCCACTGCCATACAAAACAGACGAAGCGCCTTTCATTACTTCGATCTGAGACGCTTGTTCCATCGGAATCGCATTCCATTGCGTATCCCCAGCATAACCTGAAAGCAAGGGCATCCCGTTCCATAAAAGTAAAACACGGCTACCTGTTCCATAGGCAAATCCTGATCCACCACGGATGCTCACTTGTCCATCCATGGTAAAAACACCTGGTGTTTGATCTACCGCTTGCTCCAAATCGGTAATACCCTTGTTGTCAATTAATTGCGGCTTTAGAATTTCCATTGAAACTGGAATTTCTTCAATGGCTTGCTTACGTTTCCCAGCACTTACCACCACCGTTGACTCGTCTTTTGTGCGAGGGGCTAAGTAAATGTTTATATTTTCTGCTTGAGTAATTTGAACGGTGTCATTTTCAAATTGAATCATTGAGAAAATCACCTGAATTGGATATTTGACAGGATATAAAGTGAATTTTCCTTCAAAATCCGAAAGGGTTTTTTGTCCATCAGAGGCGATGATTTTCACGTTCTGAATGGCTTGTTTATCCTCTAAGCCCAATACACTCCCGGTAACTTGAGCTTGAGTCAATTGTGTTAAAACAAGCAGAAAAGTGGTTAGAAAAAATTTATTCATAGCAAGCAGTAGTTGGACGTGAAAATAACGAATTCAACGCTTATTTCGTGTGTTTCCTCCCAAATTATAAATCATACTGTAATTGAAGTGTAAAATTTCTGGGTGCTTGAAGGTCTCCTGGACGGGAAGCATATTCTGCATTCAAGAAGTTATTTGCAATGAAATTGACTTTCACTCCTGCTTTGATTTCGTAACTCAGACGTGCATCAAAAACAAAAACACCATTGTTAAATTGTTGGCGATAATGTTGCATGCCAACGAGTAATTCCGTTCCCAAAACCCCTAATTCAAATGCACGGTCAATGTTTTTCATGAAACTATTGTAGCGCATGGAAGCACCGATGCTCCATTTTTTAAATGACACTTGAATATCAGCTTTTGCTAAATGATTGAATCGATATTTCAACATGTTTGATGAGGTATCTGAAAAGGATGATCGGTAGATTGGATCGTTGTTTAAACTAATTGGATTCATGTAAGTATACCCCAATAAAGAAACCACTTCGACGTTTCCGATTTTACCTGTACTATTGAACGAAAATTCCAATCCTGTTATTCTTGCTTTTTCTGCATTTTGGGCTTGAAAACCAACCCAATTGTATAGGTAATTGATGGCATTTGGATCATTTGTTTGGAGTGTTGCCATGGTGTCAGGCTTATAAATTCCGAAAGAGAATTCGGTCATATTGCTGTATTGATTGACAAATCCCGCGACATCAAACATGCCCATCCATTTTCCCAATTTAATGATTTGCTTCCATCCTATTTCGCTGTTCCAACCTGTTTCTGCACGCAAATCTGGGTTTCTGAAAATTCTTACCCCGCCGACAGAAGCAGAAACATATCGCTCTGCAACAGAAGGAAAACGAATTCCTTGTCCAAATGACGCCCTTAAATGCGACGCTTTATTGATGGCATAATGTGTTCCTAAGCGAATAATTGGGTAAACCGGAGATGTGAATTTATCTGAAATCACCCATCTGGAATCAGGTTTGGCTTGGTCCAATTGACAAAATTCAAGGCGAAGTCCAGCTGTAATGTCCCATTTTTTTAGCTTCGTTTCCAATTGATGGTAAAGGGCTAAATTTTGACTCACATGATTATCAAAGACGTAACTCGTAATTTTATTGGTCATGTTAGTCAAACCAGTAATGAGGTTGGTGTTTCTAATCTTTTTTTGAATGCTATAATCGGCATAGTACATTTCGGCAAGTGAAGCATCGTAAACTTTGTCCGAATTCCCTGTTGTTACGAGGTAATATCGTGTGCGCAAGTGATGTAAATTGTCGTGTTTATCGATGAACTTTAGGTATGGATCCACATTTAGGCGCACTGCACGTTGGCGACTAAGGGTATTCTCTAAGGCTTGGTATCCCATGGAGTCGTTTTTCCATAAGATAAAAATGCCTTTGTCTTGCCACTGAAATTGGTAACTCATCCCCATTTTCATTTTTGGGTATTTTTTTGAGAAGTAATACAAAGAACCATTGATGCGTGCGCGTTTTTCGTCGTTTCCTTCTCGGTAGCCTTCATCTAATAGTCCGTTCACTCCAATGGTATAACCCCATCTTCCTTTTGATTTTCCGTAATACACATCGAGCAAATGATTTGTTGGATTTCTGTCCCACCAGGTCATGGAGCTACGTTTTGGGTCTCCATATACACCAGACTGGTATTTCATCGTAAGATGTCCCTCCGGTTTTGCTTCTTTTTCGGTGAGTGCGATGATTCCGTTCAAGGCCCCACTTCCATAAAGTACCGACGATGCTCCTTTCAAAATTTCAATTTGCGATGCTTGCTCCATGGGTACAGCATTCCATTTGACATCTCCGACATCTGGCGAAAGCATGGGGATTCCATTCCATAAAAGCATGACGCGACTTCCGGCACCATAGGCATATCCTCCTCCACCACGAATGCTTACTTGACCATCCATGGTAAAAACTCCTGGACTTTGATTTACCGCTTGTTCTAGGTTGGTAAATCCTTTATTCGCAATCAAGGCAGGCTTTAATATTTCCATTGAAATCGGAATGTCCTCAATGTTTTGATTCCGTTTTCCTGATGATACTACGACTGTTTTAATATCCAAAGAAATGACCTTAAGCAACATGCTTGCATTTCCCAGTTGCTGAATTCGAAGGGAATCTACTTGATACCCTTTTTTCTTAAAATAAAGTGTGACCGGCAATTTTTTTACATCAATAATGAAGGTTCCATATGGATTGGTTTCCGACCGTTCGTTTTCGGAGGAACTTACCACCACTCCTGGAAGTGCCATCTTTGAATCTTCATCAATAACGACACCTTGTAATTGTGCAAATATGGAATAATGAAAAAGGCAAAAAAGTAAAAAAATGTGATTTTTCATGCTAAAAAGCCTGGTGTTTTTTATTAACTTAATGTAACGAAACTAATCATTTTTTTGAATTTATGTCAATTGAACTGTACAAAATCGCCTTTGGACAATTGAAAGGAATTGGTCCTTCAAGAGCGAGCAAAATATTAGGAAAACTTTCATCCTTAGCGGATTTTTTTTCATTCTCAGAACGCGAACTTTACATACAAACCGGTATTGCTCGTTCCATTCTGAAAGAAATGAGGCGAGATGAGGCGAAATTAAAAGCAGAGCAGCAACTTGTATTTAACGAAAAGAATGATGTTCAAACACATTTTTTTATGGATGAAAACTATCCGAGAAGGTTGAGGCAATGTCCAGATGCACCCATCGTGCTTTTTTCAAAAGGAGTGACAGACTTGAATCGACCAAAGATTGTATCCATTGTCGGAACTAGGAATCAGACGGAATATGGAAGAGGACTTACGAATGAATTATTAAGCAGCATTGAATCCTTAGATTTAACCGTTATAAGTGGACTTGCCTATGGAGTTGACATTCACGTTCACGAAACGTGCATTGAAAAAAGCATCTATAATTTGGGGGTTTTTGGCCATAGTTTAGACCGCATTTATCCCTATCAACATCGAAAAATAGCTCAAAAAATGCTGGAGAATGGTGGCTGGATCAGTGAATTCATTGTTGGAACGCAACCGGACCGCATGAATTTCCCGATGAGAAACCGGATCATTGCAGGGATGTCAGATGCCATCGTAGTGATTGAGAGTAAAAGAAAGGGCGGATCAATGATTACGGCGGAATTAGGAAACGATTATAACCGAGATGTATTTGCTTTCCCGGGTAGTGTTCACCATGAAGAGTCAGAAGGATGTAATTGGTTGATCCAAAAGCAAAAAGCCCATTTGATTCAGAATGGAGCGGATTTTCTCACATGGATGAATTGGGGAAATGCACTACAGAAAAAACAAATTCAGTTGTTTCCTGAATTAGATTCCAATGAAAAACAGGTGTACGAATGTTTAATGAAAATGAAGGAGGCACATGTTGACCGAATTGCAATGAGTTGTCAACTTAGCACTTCCCAAATAAATGTGTTGCTTTTTCAACTTGAAATGAAAAACATGGTGCGTGGAATTTCTGGAAATAGGTACCAATTAGTCTGGCAAAATTGTGCTTAGATGTGGCCAAAAAACAAGCAGTGCAACGATCAACGAAAAGATGCTGGCAATTAATACCGCAGCAGCTGAAATGTCCTTGAGTAGTTTAATTCTTGGATGGTATTCGGTGGTATGTAAATCGGCAAGAACCTCCATACTTGTATTTACCGCTTCCAAGGATAACACCAATGTTGCTGAAACAAGGATCCAAAGCCATTCATGTGCCGTTAATTTTAACAAACATCCAAGGATCAAAGCAATCGTAAAAAGAAGAAATTGTATCCGTGCATTTCTGCTTTCCGTGAAAAGGGTTTTTATTCCGACCATTGCTGTTTTCAATGAGGAAAAAAAGTTTGTATGTTTCATGGGATTGAAATTAGTTAAAAAAGGAAAAATGACGTAATTTTGTGGTCACGTTCATTTAAATAAACTTATAAAGAAAGGTGGAGGGACTGGCCCTATGAAACCTTGGCAACCTGCCTCTTTGGAAAAGGTGCCAAATCCGATTCCTATTTAAGGGAAAAGATAAGTAGAAACATCCGCTGTTTCCGACACATTTCTTTGTTTTATCACACATATGAAAAGCGTATTAGAAACAGCATTAGCAAACCGAATTTTAGTTTTAGACGGGGCCATGGGTACCATGATTCAACGCCATGCATTGGAAGAATTTGATTTTCGAGAAGGGGCATTTGAAGACCATGAAAAACCGCTAAAAGGAAACAATGATTTACTGTCCATTACAAGGCCTGAAATCATTAAAGACATTCATCGTCAATATTTGGCTGCCGGTGCGGATATTATAGAAACGAATACGTTCTCCGGAACTACGATTGCTCAGGCAGATTATGGCTTGGAAGACGCCGTATATCAGATCAATTTTCAAAGCGCCAAAATCGCCAAAGAAGTGTGTTCCGAATTTACCGATAGGCCTCGGTTCGTTGCCGGATCGATCGGTCCAACAAATCGAACAGCTTCCATTTCACCAGATGTCAATGATCCGGGATTTCGAGCAGTCAGTTTTGATGACCTCGTGCTTGCTTACAAGCAACAAGTGAATGCCCTGATGGACGGAGGAGTCGATACCTTATTAGTGGAAACCATTTTTGACACATTGAATGCCAAAGCGGCACTTTTTGCCATTGACGAAGTCTTTGAAGAAAGGGAAATGAAACTACCAATCATGGTCTCAGGGACCATAACGGATCAAAGCGGGAGAACATTAACTGGACAAACAACCGAAGCGTTTTTAATTTCGCTTTCCCATATGCCCTTGCTTTCCATCGGTTTAAATTGCGCTTTAGGAGCATCCATGATGCGTCCCTATTTGCAGATTTTGAACGAAAAATCTTCCTTTGCCGTGAGTGCACATCCTAATGCCGGACTTCCAAATGAATTTGGTCAATACGAAGAAAGTCCTGAACAAATGGCGAATCAAATTAAAACATTTCTTGACGAAGGCTTAGTAAACATTATTGGTGGGTGTTGCGGGACTACACCTGCACACATCAAAGCCATCGCTGATGTAGCAAAAAATTATCAACCTCGCCCCTTAAACGCCTAACTCGCTTATTGTTTATGTTAAAATCATTGAAATTATCTGGACTTGAGCCACTTATCGTAAGTTTTGAAAGTAACTTTATCAATATTGGGGAACGCACAAATGTGACCGGATCTCGTGCTTTTTTGCGCATGATCCAAGAAGGTGATTTCGATGCAGCTGTCGCTGTCGCACGCGAACAAGTGGAAGGCGGTGCACAGATCATCGACATCAACATGGACGAGGGAATGATTGATGGGAAGGAAGCTATGGTGCGGTTCCTGAACCTCATCGCAGCCGAACCAGACATCGCTCGTGTCCCAATCATGATCGACAGTTCGAAGTGGGAAATCATCGAAGCTGGGTTGAAGTGCATTCAAGGCAAAGGAGTGGTAAATTCCATTTCCCTGAAAGAAGGAGAAGCGAATTTCATTGAACAAGCAAAAAAAATAAAACGTTACGGTGCCGCGGTCATTGTCATGGCATTTGACGAACAAGGTCAGGCAGATAGTTTTGAACGACGCGTGGAAATATGCCAACGATCCTATGATATTCTGACGAAGACCGTTCAGTTTCCATGCGAAGACATCATTTTCGATCCTAATATTTTCCCTGTTGCCACAGGAATGGAGGAACACAACAATAATGCACTCGATTTCTTTAAAGCTTGTCAATGGATTCGTACGAACTTACCTGGAGCACACGTAAGTGGTGGTGTTTCGAATGTTTCCTTTTCCTTTAGAGGAAACAACAAGGTGAGGGAAGCCATGCACTCCGCTTTTCTTTATCACGCCATTGCACACGGTATGGACATGGGGATTGTCAATCCAAGCATGTTGGAAGTCTACAGCGACATTGATTCTCAATTATTGATGTATGTCGAAGATGTGCTATTAAACCGTCGTCCTGAAGCGACCGAACGCTTATTAGAATTAGCTGAAACAGTGAAGGGAGATGGCAAGAAAAAAGAAATCGATTTATCTTGGAGAAATGCTTCAGTCAAAGAGCGATTATCCCACGCATTAGTCAAAGGGATTGTCGAATTCATCGATGAAGACGTCGAAGAATGCCGTCATTTATTTGAACGACCAATTGAAGTGATTGAAGGACCATTAATGGATGGAATGAATACGGTCGGAGATCTTTTTGGAAGCGGAAAAATGTTTCTTCCTCAAGTGGTTAAGTCCGCCCGAGTGATGAAAAAAGCCGTCGCATACCTACTCCCATACATTGAAGCGGAGAAAGATGGAAAGAGTTCATTTGCTGGAAAAATTCTCATGGCAACGGTCAAAGGAGATGTACACGACATCGGGAAAAACATTGTAGGCGTTGTTCTTGCCTGCAACAACTATGAAGTCATTGATATGGGGGTGATGGTTCCGGCAGAAAAAATCATTCAAAAAGCGATCGAAGAAAAGGTCGATGTCATTGGCTTGAGCGGACTCATTACACCAAGTTTAGATGAAATGGTTCACATGGCCAAAGAAATGGAGCGTGCAGGATTAAACATCCCATTACTTATTGGTGGTGCTACGACATCCAAAGTACATACCGCTGTAAAAATTGATCAATATTATCAATTAGGTCAAGCCGTTCATGTCTTAGATGCTTCTCGTTCAGTAACAGTAGTAGAAAGTTTACTTGGACCTAAAAAAGATGCGTTTATTGCTCAATTGAAAGATGAATATAGTCGCTTGCGGACGCATCATGAAAAACACCGCGCATCGAAGGAATTATTGACCATTGCTGATGCCCGTGCGAATAAACTATCCCTTGATTTTTCTCAAGGTCAAATCGCTTTGCCTCAGAAACCAGGCATCCATCAATTGGATGTTCCACTTGAAAAAATTGTTCCATACATTGATTGGACACCCTTTTTTCAAACGTGGGAACTGCACGGCAAATTTCCATCCATATTAAAGGATGAAGTTGTTGGCGTAGAAGCAACAAAACTGTTTGAAGATGCGCAACAAATGTTGCACACAATGGTCCATGAAAATTGGGTGAAGGCAAAGGCTGTTTTTGGTATTTTTCCAGCTCAATCATGTGGTGATGACATTGAAATTCAGCACTCCTTAAAAGGTGCAGACTCGTTCATTTATCAACGCACATTGAGGCAACAAACCAAAAAAGCGAGCGGACAAGCGAATTTGGCACTGTCAGACTTCATCGCTCCAAAAGAAAGTGGGCAGCAAGATTACATCGGTGCTTTTGTTGTTACAACTGGAATAGGACTGGAAGAACATGTCAATCGATTTGAAGAGGATCACGACGATTATAGTTCAATTATGGTAAAAGCTCTAGCGGATCGCCTTGCGGAAGGATTGGCAGAATACCTTCACTTGTTAGTTCGAACAGAATATTGGGGCTATGAGTCTGCTGATACGTTTAGCAATGATGAACTCATTCAAGAGAAATATCGGGGCATTCGGCCTGCTCCTGGTTATCCGGCGTGTCCGGATCACTTAGAGAAAAATACCATTTTCCAATTGTTGAGCGCTACAGATGCCATAGGTGTATCTTTAACAGAAAGTTTGGCGATGAGTCCTGCATCATCTGTTAGTGGTTGGTATTTTGCACACCCAGACGCCAAGTATTTTGGACTTGGAAAAGTAACTGATGAACAAATAAGGGACATCGCTCAACGTAAAAATGAACCATACGAAACAATCGCTCGATGGTATTCGTCCATTCTTGTTTAGTGTTCTTCGCTTTCAAAAACCGCATCGATGGCATGAGGACCTTTTATTGCAGCTTGCACCGCTAGTTCATCGCAACGTTCATTTTCTGGATGACCAGCATGACCTTTTACCCAAACGTATTTGATTTTAAATCGACTATGAGATTTCAGGTATCGAAGCCATAAATCTTTGTTCTTTTTATCTTTGAAATCCTTTTTTACCCAACCGAATACCCAACCTTTGGTAATGGAATCAATGACGTATTTTGAATCTGAATAAACCGTGACAGGGTATTTATCTGATTTTATATGCTCCAAAGCAACACAAACAGCCATGAGTTCCATTCGATTGTTGGTCGTTTTGCGAAAACCAGCCGATAGTTCTTTTCGTTGATGTCCAAAAATGAGAATGGCTCCATAACCTCCTGGACCAGGATTGCCGCGCGATGAGCCATCGGTAAAAACCTTAATTTCTGACATTATTTTTTAGTGTATTTCCAATGCAAAGATTTTCCTTCTTTCAGGTTCTCTAACATTGCGTTGATTCGATTCGTTTTCGTTACTTCGGTTTTGGCTGCATCAATCCATGTGACATATTCCTTTCGCTGGGAAGGACTCAGTTGATCAAAGGAAGCAGACTCCATTACCTTATCCGTAAAAAGTTGAGGAAAATCAATACTTGACTGATCCCAGACTTTTCGTTTTGTCGCTTTTTCGGGGGAATTGACACCTGTTTTACCGGAACATTCGATTGACTCTAAAATGTACGCCGTGAGTATTTCACGATCAGGTAATTGCGCTAAAGAAGTGATTTTACCCAAACTCCCCATGGCTGTTTTTCCAATTTTCTCTAGAGTATGGTGTTCATCTTTCAATTCAGTAGCTAACCAAAAGCCAAACGTACAATGGTGCTTAAACGCGCTAAAAGAACAAATGATTTTGCCTTGATACGTATAGGTAGGAAAACTCCATTTCCATGTTTCCGTCAGTAAGGGATGTGCGGCATGAACGATGGACCTTAATTCGATTAAAATCGGACGTGCGAAATCGGCAGATTTCTCAATGAATGCATCAACACGTGGATCTTTTTCCATCATTTATTTCGATTTCAAGCGCTTAGGGTTTTGACTTAAAAAAGCGGTCCAGGAATCTCCTTTTGTTTTATTGTGTTCTCCAACACCTTTCGAAAAATGGTGGCAAACAGCGACTGCGAGTCCATCCGTGGCATCCAAATATTTAGGCATGTCTTGAAAATTGAGCATTTTTTGCAGCATTGCCGCCACTTGTTCTTTCGAGGCAGCGCCACTTCCAGTAATGGATTGTTTGATTCTTCTAGGAGAATATTCCTCAAAAGGAATATTGTGATTGAGGCATGAAGCGATGGCAACACCTTGCGCTCGGCCAAGTTTCAACATGGACTGGACATTCTTCCCGAAAAAGGGCGCTTCAATCGCCATCTCATCTGGTTTGTATTCTTGAATTAAGCCATTTAAACGGTCCAGAATGCGTTTTAATTTATCCGGTTGATTCGTCAACTTATTCAATTGAATGATGCCAAAATTCAACATGTGCAATTGATTTTTACGAACATGAATAATTCCATATCCCATAACCGTTGTTCCCGGGTCAATTCCAAGTATGATTTTATCTTCCGTCATGGTGCATGGATTCAGGTCTAAAACTACGCATTGTTTATCAAATGAGGACTGATGTCTATGGAAAACTATACGTTCGAAGAACTAATATTGTCATCACTTACCAATGCATCTCCGCGCATTCGAAGCAATAACTGTATTAATGCCACCACATCTTTCTCACAATAAACCGTGATGCGTTTCAAATCATTTTCTTCATAATAAACCCGAGCCACATCCGCACCGGATATATCATCTTTGGGTGTTGGGATATGAAAGACATGGCAGAGCAATGCCAAGGAAGTAAAAGCTTTGTAATCTCCAAATTTCCAAAGTTCAAGGGTGTCCAAATGATTGACTTCCCAAGGTTTTTTACCCGCAATGTCTAATATTCCAGGAAGTGGAATGCCATTTATCAGCATACGTCGACAAATATATGGAATGTCAAATTCTTTGGAATTATGGCCGCAAATTACATGATAGGGAGTGTTGTAATGATCCTCCAACAACTGCTTAAATTGTTTGAGCAAGGTTTCTTCGTCGTCGTGCGCAAATGATTTTAAACGAATGGTTTTCCCTGTCGAAGCATCACGCACCATCCCCACTGAAATACAGATGATTTTACCGAATTCGGCAAGAATCCCGCCTTTTTCGTTGTAAATCATTTCAATGTTCTTCTCTGGACTGACTTGAAATCGATTCTTGGCATAAAAAAGTTCTTGACCTTTTTCTTCCAAGTCTTGGTATTGGTAAACTTGAGGAACTGTTTCAATGTCTAGAAAAAGTACTTTGTCAAATTGAATTCGCTGTAACATGTGGTGATAATTTGAAATGAATATACGTGAAAATCTTGATTAATCGGAGTAAAAACGTCATTTTTGCTAAAATTGATATATGTCAGAACAAATATTCATTTCTGGTCAAACCAAGCAAGAAAAATACGCCGCATTATTGCCGCAAATTCATGCCCTCACAGCTTCTGAATCCTCCATGATTTCGAATCTTGCAAATACTTGTGCGGCCTTGAAAGAAGTATTTGATTTCTTTTGGGTTGGATTTTATTTGGTGGACGGAGATCAACTTGTTTTGGGTCCATTCCAGGGTCCTGTTGCGTGCACTAGGGTCGCGTTTGGAAAAGGGGTTTGTGGTACTGCATGGAAAGATAAAGAAGTTCAACTTGTTCCTGATGTTGATTTATTTCCTGGACACATTGCATGTAGCTCCTTATCGAAAAGTGAGGTAGTGATTCCAATGATGAAAGAAAATCAAGTCATCGGTGTATTGGATGTGGATAGTACGCAACTGAATGACTTTGATGCAGTAGATGTCAAATTTTTATCTGAACTTTGTACATGGCTCGTTTCCTTGCATTAGTTTGTGTTCTAACACTGCTCGCTTCTTGCGGACAAATCGGTACCATTTCCGGTGGACCTAAGGATGAGATTGCACCACAAATTACTTCGAGTAATTTATCCGATAAACAAACAAACTTCAAAGAACAACTCATTGAATTTACCTTTGATGAATACGTGGTATTGAATAAACCAATGGAACAAATCGTTCTGGTTCCCGCGGATTCAAAACTTGAAAGTAAACTTTCAAAAAAAACACTCAGCATATCCATCGCAGATACCCTTCAAAAAAACACGACGTATACCTTGTACCTCAATGCTGCTGTAAAAGATGTCAGTGAAGGAAATGACTCTTTAATGAAATTTACCTTTTCCACTGGACAAGCTTTGGATTCACTTGCATTTCATGTGAGGGTTTATGACGCCTTCACCAAAGCATGGATACCGAAAGTGACGATTGGACTTTATCCCAAGTTTGAAGATGAGGTTCCGAGGTATTTTACTCAGAGCAAAGAAGATGGGTTTGCACACTTTGAGGCATTGCGATCAGGAGCATACTTCGTCAAAGCATTTGTCGATAAAAATCAAGACTTGCGCATTCAGAAGGATGAAGTTCAAGGTTACCTATGGGAAAGTGTACAATTAAACACAGAGCAAAAAGATACCATCGTATTTTCAATGTCTCTTCCAGAACAAGCAGACAAAATTAAAAATGCACGCCTCATTCCACCTGGAATTATTGGCGTTCACGTTCCATCAGAAAACGCGCAATCTCAAATTCAACTTAATGGAAAACAGCTCGGTATAAATGAATTGATTGGAATTGGCGAGGACAGTTTATTGGTTTCGATTGGAGAAGAGAAGGAAATTGATTTACAACTGATCATTGCAGGGGATACGACACATGTCCGGAATACCCCCAAGCAACAAGCGACAAAAATCGCCGTTCAATACATCGAAAAAGAAGGGCTGCAAGATCGCTTCTTCCTAAGCTGTACTGATTTCATTCAGTGGATTGATACGAGCAAACTAAAATTGAGGGATTTGAACGACAGTAGCCTCGTAGGATATGAAGTAAATTTCCTTGCGAATGCATTCGAAATCCGCCCAAAGAAATACGCGAAAAAATACCAATTAACCCTGGAGGCAGGAGCCATTCTTGGAAAAACCACGAATCTCTCAAGTAAATTTCAAAGAGAAATTAATTGGAAACAAGATCGGGACTTCGGCGATTTAACGGTTCAATTATCGGATACGGTGAATGCGGGAATCATTCAAGTCATTGAAAAAAACAACGTGATTCGAACAATGGCATTTCATCAGACGGATAAAATCAGTCTTCCTGATTTACTACCTGGAGAATACACCTTTAAAGTCATCATAGACCTGAACAACAATGGAAAATGGGACCCAATCAATCCGGAAACGAAAACAAATGCAGAGCAAGTGTTGTTATTCAATACACCTGTCAAAATAAGAACCAATTGGGAGGTGGAAGTCAACTTTGACCTTCAATCAAATCAACTTTAATAAAAAAGAAAAAATATGAAAAAAATCATTCTCAGTAGTTTCGTGTGTATCTCCTTATTTACACAAGCACAAGTTCAAACGCCAAAAGCAAGTCCAATAGCAAAAGTTGAACAACGAGCAGGACTTACAGACATTAGCATTAGTTATTCTCGTCCAGCTGTGAACGGTCGTAAAATTTTTGGTGATTTAATTCCATTTGGCGTACGTTGGAGATTAGGTGCAAATGAAAACACTAAAATCACAACAAGTGATGTGTTGATTTTTGGTTCGGATACTTTGCAGGCGGGAACATATGCCTTATTCGCGACACCGAATAAAAGTGCTTGGACAATTGATTTTTACACGGAAACAACAAATTGGGGATTGCCAGAAAAATGGGAGGATTCGAAAGTTGCGTTAAGCATTCGTGCAAACGTTGAAAAATTGCCTGTTCTTTCTGAAAACCTAACAATTTCGATTGAAAACATGGAATTTAACAGTGCCGTTTTATCCATCTCTTGGGAGAAATCAAAGGTCTTACTTCCGTTTACTTTGAATACCAAAGAAAAAGTTTTAGCAAGCATCGAAACAACTCTTTCGGGAAGTGCCGTTACCGCAAATGATTACAATCAAGCAGCTAGTTACTACTTTGCAGAGCAAATTGACATGAAAAAAGCCCTGGAATGGTCGACCAAAGCCGTGGAGATGAAAGGAGTGAGTGCCTATTGGATGACTAGATTAAAAGCACAAATACAAGCAGCAAATGGTGATTTCAAGGGTGCAATAGAAACAGCGAAAATTTCAATGGCTGCAGCAGAAAAAGACGGTGATCAGAACTACGTTAAAATGAATCAAGCATCCATTGAAGAGTGGAGTAAAAAGAACTAATTTTGATCGAGAAATACCGGTACCATCTTTGGTTGCATGCCATTATTTTCATGTGGGGATTTACCGGGATTTTAGGTAAACTCATCCACTTAGACGCCCTCATTATTGTTTGGTACCGCGTTGTTATTGCCGCTTCCTTTCTTGCGCTTTATTTTATCTGGAATAAAAAGTCCTTTTCATTTCCACGAAAACATGCTTGGAAAGTCATATTGGTGGGAATTCTCGTTGCAGGACATTGGATGACTTTTTATTATAGCATACAGCTATCCACCGCTTCCCTTGGCATATTATGTCTCTCGACTACGACCTTACATGTCACTTGGCTCGAACCCATCGTCATGAAACGAAAATTTTCTTGGGTCGAATTTCTTTTCGGCTTACTCGTTATTTTCGGCATCTATTTCGTGGCACATAACTTCGGTGAAGGAGAAAGAAAAGCACTATATTTCGGCTTGTTCTCCGCCTTACTTGCTGCGTGTTTCTCCGTTTTCAATGGTCGATTGGCGAAGGATGTAGAATCTGCACAAATCACCTTGTATGAATTGTTAAGCGGCATCGTTTTCATCACCATTGTGCTTGGCGCAAGCGGAAAATTAACTTCCGACATGCTAAAAATGACCCTTTCCGATGGATTATGGTTGCTCTTTCTTGGAGTAGCATGTACATCTTTCGCTTTTTTAATGACGGTAGAAATCGTGAAAAAACTAGGAGCGTTTACGGTTTCACTCAGCATCAATTTAGAACCAGTCTATACCATCATTTTAGCCATATTCATCTTGAACGAACATAAATTACTTAACGTAAACTTTTACATCGGATCTTTGATCATTATCTTAGTCGTCATTGCGAATGGCTTTTATAAGAAATGGCAACAACATACACTTCAAAAAACAACAATTACAGAAAATGGAATACAATAATCTTGGAAAATCTGGTCTGCAAATCAGTAGACTTTCATTAGGGTCTTGGTTAACCTTTGGAAAACAAATCGGGGACGATGTCGCAGAACGACTCATGGACATCGCCTATGAAAACGGCATTAATTTCTTTGACAATGCTGAGATTTATGCACGTGGCAAAAGTGAAGAAGTGATGGGAGCCATCCTAAAAAAGAAAAATTGGTCGCGCGATAGCTACATTGTCAGCAGCAAAGTGTTTTTTGGAAATGGCGGTCAATTACCAACCCAAAAAGGCTTGAGCAGAAAACATATTTTCGAGGCTTGCGAACAAGCATTGAAGAGGTTTCAATTGGATTACCTTGATTTATTTTTATGCCATCGTCCAGACAAACAAACGCCAATCGAAGAAACCGTTTGGTCGATGCATCAATTAATCATGCAAGGTAAAATTTTGTACTGGGGAACTTCTGAATGGAGCGCACAAGAGATTATGGAAGCGCACATGTTTGCGAAACAAAATCACTTAATAGGGCCAATTGTGGAACAACCTGAGTACAATATGTTTACTCGTCAAAAAGTAGAAGTAGAGTTTTCTCAAATTTATAAGACTGTTGGACTTGGAACGACCATTTGGTCACCGTTGGCAAGTGGTATTTTAAGTGGGAAATACAACCATGAATTCCCAAGTGATACACGACTTGGAATGGAAGGATTGGATTGGTTGAAAGAAAAAAACTTCACGGTAGAACGCATTGATGTCGTAAAAAAACTGAGTGCACTAGCCGCGGATTTAAACATGTCGCTTCCGGTACTCGGGCTTGCTTGGTGTTTGAAGAATCCGAATGTAAGTACGGTGATTTTAGGCGCTAGCAAAGAACACCAGTTAAAGGAGAATTTAACATCATTAGAAGCCAAAGAAAAATTGACGCCAGAAATCATGGACCAAATCGAAGGAATCTTGTCAAACAAACCCGTTCATCCCGATCATTAATAAACATTTATTAAAATTGGCTGTTACCTCTTTAAATCACTAATTTTGCAACGCAATTTTACAGAAGCATGATCGAAACAGATATCATTATTATAGGCGCTGGTCCAGTAGGACTTTTTACCGTATTTGAGGCCGGACTTTTAAAGTTACGTTGCCATTTAATTGATTCATTGCCTCAAGCGGGAGGACAATGTTCTGAAATTTATCCTAAAAAACCCATTTACGATATCCCAGGTTTTCCTTCCATACTTGCGGGAGAATTGATAGACAATTTAATGGAACAAGCGGCTCCATTCAAACCAGGATTTACACTTGGGGAGGCAGCACTTTCAATTGAAAAAACGGCGGATGAGCAATTCATTGTCACTACGGTTAAAGGAACGAAGCACCAAGCACCAATTGTCATGATTGCAGGTGGACTTGGCGTTTTTGAACCAAGAAAACCACCGATTGATGCCATTGTCGATTTTGAAGACAAAGGAGTGGAATACATCATCAAAGATCCGAGTATTTACCAAGATAAAGTTTGCGTGATAGCAGGTGGAGGTGATTCAGCACTCGACTGGTCGATCTATCTTGCAGAGCGAAACATCGCCAAAAAAGTACATTTAGTACACCGAAGCAGCTCTTTCCGTGGACATTTGGATTCTGTTCAAAAAGTCATCGATATGGCGGAATCTGGACAAATCAACCTCATTACGGAAGCAGAGGTTACTGGTTTATCAGGATCTGGAAAATTAGAAAAAGTGCATGTCACGCATCAAAAAAATGGTGAAATCGTGATTGATGCCGATCATTTTATTCCTCTGTTTGGTTTAAAACCAAGCCTTGGGCCGATTGCCGATTGGGGTCTAGAAATTGAAAAAAGTGCAATCAAAGTAAACACATTGGATTATTCGACAAATATTCCCGGAATCTATGCGATTGGAGATGTGAATACGTACGAAAACAAATTGAAGTTGATTTTATGTGGCTTCCACGAAGGAACACTAGCCGTTCAATCAGCCTTTGCACGCATTCATCCAGAGAAAAAGAATGTATTGAAATATACCACCGTAAATGGTGTGCAAGGATTTTAATTGACTTTTAAAATTCCCTTGAAAAAAGTAACTTTGTTCAGATGAATCGCTGGACCGTTAATTCCGTTGTTGTACTTGGATTGGTTTCCATTTTCAGTATCTTATTGGTGCAATTCGTTTGGATGCGCAGCACCGTTGAGATGCAGGCAAAGAACATCGCCATTCAAGAAAAGGAAGATAGCCTGAATTTGCGCGAATTTTCCCAACAAGCACACAACGCTTTGAGGGATGTTTTGAAACAAGTTTCCCCTGATCATCCAGACCACACCGATTTGTATGGTGCCATCAAACAAATCAAAAGCAACCACTTTACCGTTGATTTTACGGAAGAATTACAACCTTTCTACCTAGAAACATTGCTCAAAAAAGAGCTTTACCATCAGAACATTCACCAAGATTTCGTCTATGGTATTTACGATTGTTTTACCGATTCAATTGTACTTGGGAACCTGATTAAATTTACGAAAGATTCCTTGTATGCCGATTCAAAACATGGGTTACCCGGTCTTACACCTGAGTCATTAAACCTGAAAAAAGACGGACACTATTTCACCGTATATTTTCCCAATGTAAAACCAAAACCCTTAGAAGCAGCATCCTTTGTTTCACCCTGGGTTTATTTGATCATTATCATCTTATTCGTTATTGTATTCTTTGCCTTTAGCTTGGGAATCATCATTCGTCAGAAAAAATTATCCGAAGTGAAAACGGATTTTATTAACAACATGACGCATGAATTAAAAACACCTATTTCAACGATTAGTCTTTCGAGTGAAATGTTGCTCAGAATGGATTTTGATGCGGACAACCAAGAAAAAATTCGGAAGTATGCCAACATCATCTACAAGGAAAACAAACGACTCGAAAATCAAGTAGAACGAGTCTTGAATGTTGCGAAATTGGATAAGGACCAGGTTGTATTAGACAAAGAAGCATTCAATGTGCATGAGTTACTGTTGGAAGTGAAAGAGAATTTCGAATTCAATCAGACGGAAACCGGTGGAATGATTTCATTGAACTGTGAAGCAGAAACATTTGAAATTCAAGCGGATTCAGTACACATGACAAACGTTGTGTATAATTTGTTGGACAATGCGATTAAATATTGCAATGGAAAAGCTCATATTCAAGTAAAAACCTTCAATGAAAGAAATGGCTTAACCCTTGAAATTACGGACAATGGTATTGGGATAAAAAAAGAAGACATTCGACTGATTTTTGATAAGTTCTACCGCGTTCCTACCGGAAATGTGCACGATGTAAAAGGATTTGGACTTGGTTTGTTTTACGTGAAATTAATCATTGATGCACATCAAGGAAAAATAGATGTGAAAAGTACTGTCGGCAAAGGAACCACCTTCACCATTTGGTTACCTCTTCTGTGATTTTATGCGTATTAGTAGAACATCGGGCTGAGGAAAAACACCTTTCCGTAGCAAGGTTTTTTTGGAAGGATTTAAAACCAAGCGTTCATCGATTCCAGAGTTTTCCCGCGGCATAAAAAGAAATATTTCTTTAGACTGAGCGGATGCTTCTGTCGTATAGGCACCTGAAATATTCATGGATCCAATGCTTAGAAACAAACTGTCTTTATGCAAGGTGATTTTGATTATCGCTGGGCCTATTTCAATTTTATCTTGACCTAACATCGCGGAGTAAGCAGGGATTTGACCTTGATAGGTTTTAAAATGCTTCCTTTTTATACGTGCAGATTGTGCCGAAACTTCTTGGAAGAAAAAACTTAAAAATGTGAAGGCGAAGATCCATTTCATACACGAAAATAAACATTTACTTTGGAACGATAAGAATTGGAGAAATCTCAATGAAATGAAAGAAATGTTACACGTCAAAAGTAAAATTTTGGCTATTTTAGCGCTAATCTTCACGTTCACATGAAACAATACCACGATTTATTACAACACATCCTTGATCACGGCGTCAAAAAAGAGGACCGCACAGGAACTGGAACCATCTCTGTTTTCGGCTACCAGATGCGTTACAACTTACAGGAAGGATTTCCTTGCTTAACGACAAAAAAATTACACCTTCGTTCGATCATTCATGAATTGTTGTGGTTTTTGAAAGGAGATACGAACATTCAATACTTAAAGGAGAACAATGTCTCTATTTGGGATGAATGGGCGGATGAGAATGGTAATTTAGGTCCAGTTTATGGCTCACAGTGGAGAAGTTGGCCGGCGGCTGATGGAAGACACATCGATCAAATTAAGCAAGTGATCGATCAAATCAAAAACAATCCAGATTCAAGAAGAATCATCGTTTCAGCTTGGAACGTAGGAGAAATTGATAAAATGGCCTTGCCTCCTTGTCATGCCTTTTTTCAATTTTACGTCGCTGATGGCAAATTAAGTTGTCAATTATACCAACGAAGTGCCGATACTTTTTTAGGCGTGCCATTCAACATTGCATCGTACGCACTGCTCACCATGATGATGGCACAAGTTTGTGGCCTACAAGCAGGTGATTTTGTCCATACCCTGGGAGATGCACACTTATATTCAAATCACATAGAACAAGCTCAATTGCAATTAACGCGGGATTTCAGAGCTTTGCCAACCATGAAGATGAATCCTTCTGTTACCGATTTATTTGATTTTACCTACGAAGATTTTGAATTGTGTAATTATAATCCGCATCCACACATTAAAGCAGCGGTAGCGATCTAATGAAAACAGCCCTAATTGTTGCCATGGATTCCGAACGTGGTATCGGAAAAAACAATGACTTAATGTGGCATTTGCCCAAGGACATGCAGTTTTTCAAAGACACAACTCAAGGTCAAATTGTTGTCATGGGACGTAAAAACTACGATAGCATACCTGAAAAATACCGTCCGCTTCCGAACCGCTTAAACGTTGTGCTGACGCGAAACAATGAATTCAACGCACCGGATTGCCTTGTCTTTCATTCATTGGAAGATTGTATGTCCTATTTCAAGGACGAAAAAGAGCGTACGCTTTTTATCATTGGTGGCGGAGAAATTTACCGAATGGCGATTGAATCGAACATCGTAGACGAAATGTACATTACACATGTGCATCACTCATATGAAGCGGAAACTTTTTTCCCTGAATTTGATGCCGCTCTGTGGAAAAGCAGCTTGCTCTTTCAACAAGAAATTGACGAAAAACACGAGGCGGCATTCACGGTTCGCAAATACACAAAAGTCGATTAGACTAGGCTTAATTTCATCACAGAAACAAGTGCTGCCGTTTCGGTGCGCAACCTAAAATCGCTCAAACTCACCGCTTCGTATCCGTGATCCAATGCTTTCTTCACTTCTTGTTCTGAAAAATCACCTTCTGGACCAATTAAAAATACCTTTCTTTCGGTGATCAAGTTTAAAGGGGTTTTATTGGATGGATAACAATGTCCAATGTAACCATTTGGAAAAGCATCAATAAAGGCAGCAAAAGGAACTAAATCGGAAATTTCTGGCAAGTAATAACGCTTGGATTGCTTCATGGCTGAAATGGCAATTTTCTCTAATCGATCCAATTTTAATTGACCACGTTCGTTATGATCACACTTCAAAAAAGTGATTTTACTTAAGCCGATTTCCGTTGCTTTTTCCAACAACCATTCCATTCGATCCATGTTTTTAGTCGGTGCAAGTGCCAAATGAATTGCATTCGAAGTTGGAGGGTGTTGCACTGTTTTCAGCACTTGTAACGTACATTTTTTTGGATGATCCTCAGCGATTTCCGCAAGTGCAGAAAGACCTTTCCCATTCAGCAATTCTACTTGGTCGCCTTTTTTCAATCGTAGCACGCGGATGCAGTGTTTCGATTCATCCTCGCTTAAGGTATAGGAAGCGTCATTTTCTGTGAAATCTGGTGCGTAAAATAAATGCATCAATGAAGGATTTGATAGGTCAATTCTTTTAACAATTCTGCCTGACTTGCACTTGCATTTCCCACACCTTTTGATTTTAAGTCAAAGCGATGCAGCAATTCGATGACCGCAGCAATTTTTCTCGGATCGTATTGATTTTTTGCCTGCAACAATTCACCTGCTACAAATGGAGGAACGCCTACCGCCTGAGCAATCGCTTCACGTGACTTGTTGGGCAAGAAGTGTATCCGCATGATTTGAGAAAAGAATTTAAATAAGTTGCTGATGATCAATGTGAAATCTGCTGCCTTTGGATTGTATTCAAAATACTGTATGATTTTAAATGCCTTCTCTGTATTTCGAGATGATATTGCATTGACAAACTCGAATACATTGTAATCTTTCGAAATGCCAATATTTAACTCAATGTGCGTTTCATCGATGGTTGTTCCCGGAGGAAGTAAAATGGATAATTTTTCTAATTCCTTCACGATGCGACCCAAGTCCGTACCTAAAAATTCCGCCAGAAGCATGCTTGCTTTCGAATTAATACCAAAACCTATGGACTTCACATAATTTGAAATCCAATCAGCAAGGTTGTATTCTCGTACTTTATCAGACTTGTAAACCAATCCGTTTTTTGCAAATGACTTCAATACTTTTTTGCGTGCATCAAACGTTTTGTACTTGTGGCAAATGACAAATATGGTCGTATTAGAAGGATGTTCAGCATACGCTTCCAACTCATCAATGTGTTTAAAGTATTGTGCTTCTTTTAAAACGACCACACGACGTTCAGACATCATCGGATAAGCCTTTAATTCACTGATTAAAGATAAAACTTCGGCGTCTTTTCCGTACAAAATCGTTTGATTAAAGTCCTTTTCATGGTCTTCCAAAGCATGCTCTATGATGGCATCACAAATCGCGTCAATAAAGTATGCTTCTTCCCCGTGAAGAAAGTACATTCTTTCAAACTTCTTATTTCGAATGTCTTTTAACAGTAATTTATAGTCCATTACGGATGTTTTTCCCAGATTTGAATTAAAGCAACCAAGGTATCAACAGCCTTTTGCATGTCTTGAATACTCACATATTCGTGGCGAGAATGTATCGCCATTTCACCCGTGAATATGTTCGGGCAAGGAAGCCCCATAAAAGACAACCTAGACCCATCTGTTCCTCCGCGAATAATCGCTCTTTTCGGCTCAATGCCAGCTGATTTCATGGCTTCAACAGCATAGTCACACACAAAAGGTAAATCTTTCAGGATTTCCTTCATGTTTCTGTATTGTTCAGTGACGGAACAATCCAAATGAGCACCCGGATGAGCTTCAATCACCTGTTCAGCCAATGCCTTTAATTTCGCTTCGTATTCTGCCAATTTACTTGTGTCATGATCTCGAATGATGAATTGAACCGTTGTAGATTCCAATCCTCCTTCGATGGCAACCGGATGAACAAATCCTTCTCGTCCTGAAGTCGTCTCTGGAGACCATGAATCTTTTGGCAAGGAATCGATCAATGCTGCCGCCAATTTCATGGAGTGCACCATTTTGTTTTTCGCGTATCCTGGATGAGCACTAATGCCGTGGAAGGTCATTTTTACCGCATCTGCCGAAAAGGTTTCATCTTCGATGTCTCCTAGTGGTCCGCCATCCAAGGTATAGCCATAATCCGCATTCAAACGATTCATGTCTAAATGTTCAACACCGCGTCCCACTTCTTCATCAGGTGTGAACAAGATCCGAATGTTACCATGTTTCACTTCCGGATGTGTTTGAATAAATTGGGCGAAATCCATGATAATCGCAACACCAGCTTTATCATCTGCTCCCAATAAAGTTAGTCCACTAGCCGTTACAATGTCGTCCCCAATTTTAGAGGCCAAATACGCGTGTTTTTCAATGGTGATGACTTGGGATGGATCATCGGGTAAAACAATGGGAGCCCCTGTATAATTTCTATGTACAATAGGTTTTACATTTGTCCCGCTGCAATCTGGAGCAGTATCCATGTGGGAACAAAAACAGATGGTTGGTAAATCTTTTCGATCAGAATTAGATGGAATGGTAGCAAAAACATACCCCCATTCATCCATCTGGGTATCTTCAATTCCCATTTGCAACAATTCCTCTACTAAGATTCTAGCTAAATCTTTTTGCTTTTCGCTGGATGGGAAACAAGTGGCATTCGGATCGGCTGTGGTGTCAATTTGTACATAACGTAAGAAACGTTCTTCCACAGAATAAGTATACGACATAAATTCTTTTATCCAAAAATAGCAAGAATCGAGAAAAGTTTAATGAGCGGCAGATACTAATTCACGCAATGTTTTCAACTCTTCTACTTTTTCTACATTTCCAACTTGCTGAAAGGAGGCAATTAGGTTGGTTAACATCCGTTTAATGACAGCGGTATTAGAGCAAGGCTCAAAGTAATCTCTTTGATGATGAAGGTTTAATCCATTCAAAAAATCTTTGATTTCGTTCGTGTCGAAAATACTTCCTTTAGAGAAGGCGTTAATGTAGAACAGGACACCAAATTCATTTTGTTGGTTGATGGCAAAACTGGAATGTTTGGAATCCATGTATGCCAAAACGAAATGATTGGGAAGGTTTACGCCATAAATGGGAAGGTCCAATGATTGAGCAATGATGCTATAGATCAAGCAAAGGCTTAGGGGATTTCCTTTTTTTGATTCGAGCACCGAATGAATGTAGGAGTTAACTGGAGAATGAAAATTTTTATTGTCTCCGTGAAAATGATGAATACCAAAGAAAATGCGGTTAAATATTTTCACTTGCTCAAAAGCAGTTTGATGATCATTTAACTCCAGCCATATGTCTTTACGAATCATTTGAATGGTTTCATGGATTTTATTTTCATCCAAACCAGGGAACTGATACTTCGCAACAATGATGGCCCCTTTTAATAAATCCTTGTCAGCAGATTGCGTCCAAGAAATCAATTTTGCTTTGACTTCATCAAATTGAATGTCATGGATGATTTTCTCGATGCGGTTCTGAAACAACAATCCATAGTAATCTGTTTCCCACGAATTCTCCAAATAAGGGATCGCTTCTGAGCCAATTTTTAAAAGTTGGTCACGGACGTGTTCAAAAACCGATTCATCTGGATCATCGATGAGTTGAACTAACGCTTGAATGGAAGATTGGGCCTTCATACTCCGGCAAATATATTCTTAAGATGAACGTTTAAAATTGAGATGTCAGATGTTTATTAAAGGATAAATGTTAATTTTTATGAAACTTATTAGATAAAGGCTCGTTAGAACTAAGCAATTACTGAATTAACTTTGCTACAGGTTGATTTTAAAGAGGCTCTTTTGAGCCTCTTTTTTTATATTTGTTAAAAGCAAACCATGAAAATCACCTTGTTTTCACTCCTTATTTTTCTTGCAGGTATTTCTTGTCAGACAAATCCGTGCAAAATGACTGCAGATGAATTTACTGTAAAAGGATCTTATTTAGGCAAAGTTCATGTCTCCAAGAAAGATACTTGTCCGGTTTACATTACCATTGAAGGCGTTTTTAGCAAATCAAGCATGGTTGATTTTCACACAATCTACCCCATCAACTTAGAAAGAGCCTTCCAAAAAGATGGACTTTATATACGATTTAACTATACGATTAGTCGAGCAATGAGTCCAGAAGGATGCAAGACAGACGGCGTTGTAAGTATAGAAAATGTTGAAAAATCGAAAGCAACAGAAGGATTTAAATTCCGGTGAAATCGCGTACAAGGTAACTCAATGCTTTTCCTACGATCAAAGAATCTGTTTCAGAAATAGGAGCTGCTTCCGTCAAATTTAAATAAGCAACCTGCTTTTGTGTTTTCACAAAGTGGCGCGTGAACTGACGTACTTGATCCAAGTTCCAGCCACTTGGAGACAGGGCACTGCTCGGCATGTAGGCAATGGCATCCATGTCAATTTCCAAACCAACTTGCGTATCTGAATGAAAATGCCTCAATACATTGGATAAGTCATCAAAGAGGTTTCGTTTTTCGAACAAGTAATCTTCGTAATAACTGTGGTAAATCTGATCACTCGTCAAAGCCTTTCGAATAAATGTATTGTTATAGGCCTCATGTAAGCCCAGAACGGAGTAATGGAGGAGTGTTCCATCTTCTAATGCACTCGAAAAAGAATTCCCGCTATGCCTTAATTCAGTAGACCTTAAATCTGCATGCGCATCTAAATTCACCACTGCTAATTTTTTATGACTTGCTGCCCATCTCATCACGGGCAGGGCATTGTTATGGCCTCCACCAATAATGACTGGAACTTGATTAGGCTGTAAATACCTTTTCAATACATTTTGCAGAAAATCATCCAGTTCTATCACTTTATCACTGAGAGATTCATTCGAATCACCAGTATTTTCAATGACCTTTCCGAGAACGTGAATGGATTCATTTGGGTGCTGATTATGTGCTTGGGTATTCAAATATGCTTTAATGAAAGATGAAAAGGCATTTTGAGCTCCTGACCTTCCATTGTTGGCAAGTGGACCGCAACATTCTTCCACACCAATTATAACGTATTTTGCAGATGCTAGTTCGCTCGTTTGTAGGAGGTCTCCCATCCGTTTTTCACCATCACGGGTCGTGTACTGCACTTGAAGATCTGAAGAACTCCATTTTTGAAAGGAAAAAAAGTTTTTGGGACTATCCATGAATGACAAGGTTAGAAATAAATTTCGGAACAGCCATTGGCTTCATGGATGTTGCATCGACAAAAACGAGTGTTGTCTCAGCTTCATTCAATTTTACCTCTGCTTCATTATAAACTTCGTATTGAAAAGTAATCCTTGTTCCCTCTAATTTTGAAATAACCGTACGTATCTCAAGAACATCATCGTATTTAGCCGCTTGTTTGTATGAAATTTTAAACTCAGTAACTGGTAATAAAATTCCATTTTCCTCCAGAATTTTATAAACAATTCCCAATTCTCGAAGCGCTTCGACCCGTGCAACTTCAAAATATTGAGCATAATTTCCATAATAACAAAAGCCCATTTTATCCGTTTCACTGTAACGCACACGTAATTTTGTTGAAAACCTTCGAATTGCTGTATTTTCCATCATAGAATACGAAATTAAAAAATCATCCGAAACTATTTCAAAAAGCAATTAAGAATCGTAAATTTGTAAAGACTTCAAGGTAATTTTCAATTCTCCGAAAATATCTTCTTACATGTAAAAAAAATTAATTAATCAAGGGGTATTTAATTTTTTTTTTAACTTTTTTATGTAAATATTTGTAATCTCTTTATTTCAAGAAACAATTTTGGCAATCACGCCATAATTGAAAGCAGGTGTAAATAAGATTATGTTAAAAACTATGAGTACAAGTCACGAAGCGGCATGGGATGCGTGTTTGAAAGTTATAAAGGATAATATTTCACTTCAGGCATTTAAAACTTGGTTCGAACCTATCATTCCAGTTAAATTGGATAATAGTGTTTTGACGATTCAAGTTCCATCGCACTTCTTTTATGAATGGCTAGAGCAACACTACATTGTATTGCTTCGAAAAGTGGTGAAAAAGGAATTGGGAACTGACGGAAGTTTAGAATACAGTATTGTGATGGAAAACAATTCTCGTACATCCAATCCATACACCGTAAAAATACCTGCTAATAATTCTAGCAACCTAAAAAATGCTCCTGTTAATATGCCGATTAATGTTAACGAAAAGCAAATTAGGAATCCATTTATCATCCCTGGATTGAAAAAAGTAAACATCGAATCTAATTTGATTCCAAATTTCACTTTTGACAATTTTGTAGAAGGGGAATGCAATAGATTGGCTCGTGCATCCGGATATGCCGTTTCCAACAAGCCTGGTGGAACAGCATTTAATCCGTTGTTATTGTACGGAGGAGTAGGATTAGGAAAAACCCATTTAGCGCACTCGATAGGAATTGCCATAAAAGACAATTTCCCAAACAAGACGGTTCTTTATGTTCAGTCTGAAAAATTCGCTCATCAATTCATTGATGCCATCAAAAATCAAACGACAAACGACTTTGTGCATTTCTATCAAATGATCGATGTATTGATTATTGATGATGTACAATTCTTTGCAGGAAAAGAACGCACACAAGATGTATTCTTCTCCATATTCAATCACTTGCACCAAAATGGAAAACAAATTGTCTTAACATCTGACAAAGCACCCGTTGAAATGCAAGGAATGGAACAACGATTATTGTCTCGTTTTAAATGGGGTCTGTCTGCCGATTTAGGTACGCCAGATTTAGAAACGCGCATCGCTATCCTTGAGAAAAAAATGTACGGAAGTGGCATTGAATTGCCTCGTGAAGTCGTTGAATATTTAGCGTATTCGATCAATACAAATGTAAGAGAGATAGAAGGTGCATTAAATACCTTGTTAGCGCAAGCTTCTCTAAACAAAAAAGCCATCACCTTAGAATTAGCGAAGCAAATGGTGGATAAATTTGTTCGAAGCACAGCTAGGGAAGTTTCCATTGAATACATTCAAAAGGTAGTTTGTGATTATTTCGATTTACCAATTGAAATGCTAAAATCCAAAACGCGCAAGCGTGAAGTTGTTCAAGCGCGACAAATTTCCATGTATTTCTCTAAAAAAATGACGAAGTCTTCATTGGCTAATATTGGAGCACATTGTGGAGGTAAAGACCACGCAACTGTATTGCATGCATGTAGAACGGTTGTTAATTTATCTGAAACTGATAAACAATTCCGTCACTATTTAGAAGAATTGGAGAAAAAACTCACCATTCAATAAGGAAATTTTACTTGACTAAATCTGCTTCATGACACGCATACTCATGGTATGTCTTGGTAACATTTGTAGGTCACCGATTGCTGATGGATTGTTGCGTAGAAAAGTAAAAGAAAACAACCTAGATGTTTTAGTTGATTCTGCCGGAACTGCAAATTATCATATTGGTAAAAAACCGGATCACCGCATGTGTCAAACAGCACAAGCCAATCAGACCAATATAGATGAATTAAGAGCTAGGCAATTCACCGTTGACGATTTTCAAAAGTTTGATCAAATATACGCGATGGACCTAGAGAATTATCGGAATATTATAAAACTGGCTCCAAACAAAGCTGATGTTTCTAAAGTTAAACTCATTTTAAATGAACTTTTTCCTGATGAAAACAAAGCAGTGCCTGATCCATATTATGGTACACAAAAAGATTTTCAAGAAGTATACGATTTATTAGATCATGCCACAGATGTGGTGATAAGCAAAATAAAAAATGGCACAATTAGGTAATATCTATTTAATACCCAACACCTTAGGCGGGGAATCCGTAAACGACATCCTACCAGCTGACGTTCAAAAAATTGCAACGGGATTGCGCTATTTTGCCGTGGAAGAAATCAAATCTGCGCGCAGGTTACTTCGAAAAATGGACCGTAGTTTTCCGATTGATGATTCTCAGTTTTTCATCATTAATAAACACACCAAAGAATCTGAATTGATGAAAATTCTTATGATCCTTATTAAAGGAGAAAACATTGGAATCATTTCTGAAGCAGGTTGTCCTGGAGTTGCAGACCCAGGAGCAGAATTAGTGGCACTTGCACATACACAAAACATTAAAATTGTTCCTTTAGTTGGACCATCATCTATTTTATTGGCATTAATGGCAAGTGGATTTTCTGGACAAGAATTTTCTTTTCATGGATATTTACCACGAGAGAGAAAAGATCGGATCAAAAAATTGAAAGATTTCGAAATGGATACGAAAAGAAATGGGAAAACGCATATTTTCATGGATACTCCTTTTAGAAACATGCATGTCTTAGAAGATATGTTAAATGATTTGGGCGATAATACACAATTATGCATTGCATCAAATGTCACATTACTCACAGAGCAGATCAAAACGATGTCTATCAAAGATTGGCGTGAAAATGCCTACGATATAGGTAAGATACCTGCTATATTTCTAATTGGCACAGCACAATAAGTTAAAAACCACCATTTGGTGGTTTTTTTGTGTCTAATAAAACCGTTTACTTCGTTCCAGAAACAGAAAAATGGGGTATTTAGTAACAATACCAATTGATCAAAACTTCACCATAAAGCAAGTTCATGTTATTCCAAAAAAGTAAAGGCATAAAAAAACCCCAACACTTCTGACGAA
>JANRBR010000002.1:0-1709 GCA_030727405.1 Crocinitomicaceae bacterium
TGCACGTCGATCTTGTTTTGATCTCTCATCCGTCAAAAAACGAATGAATCACGTTAAGAAATACAAGAATTGATTGAACCTGAGTGATTGCTGCGGGAGGAGGAATAAATCAAGGAAGCAATGAGAGAATTAAAGGAAATGCGGTCTGAGAAAAATAATTTTCGTTTCGCATGGTTTTTATCAATAGTGGATTCGTTTTCTGAAAATCAAAAGGGTTCGTTCATTAAATATGCTTGAAAATCAGATTCTTTTGACTCTGTAAAAGTAATAAACACCCTATTTTCCCCTTTTTTTAAAATAGGAGAAAATAGGAGAAATACCCGCCTTCCCCTTTTCTTTTATAGAATATTTATTACGAATCCTATCTTTGTATAAAATGTAGTTAAATGAAGCGATTCGCTCTATTCTTTTTGATTATTTCACCTTTTTTCGTGCTTTCTCAAAAGCGACTGAATTTGGTGCATCACAATGCTTTTGCTTTTTATGATTACCAAGAAAAAGTATTCTGTGTTTTAGATGATTCAACATTTCTTTGGAAATATGATTCAAACAAACAGTCCTGGAAGAAAGTCACGCTTCACTTGAATATTGATACAAACTTCACACAATTTTTAACGGAATACGTTCCTTTGTCTGAAAAAGGATCTGATGTTTACTTTGTGCATTCTGGTTGTGGGGTAGTGTATCAATTGAAAAATAATTCCGTCATTCGGCATGACCGCTCCTTTCAACACAAGAATCAGTTCAGTGGTGCTTATTTCATGGACAATGGTGAACCCCACATTTACGGGGGCTATGGTTTGTTTACGACTAAAAACATCATCACCCGTTATGACACAACGGAACGGGAATGGTTTTTTGTCAATACAATAGGGAATAGGCCACCAAATGGGATGAGTAACATCATTCAAAAATCCAATGGTGATTATTTCTTATTTGACGGAGTAAAAGATGTCAATGGTGTTTGCCAGGCCTTAAAATCCGTTTGGAAATTCAACAAGCGAACGAAACGCTGGATGTACATCGGTCGCTTGAATCCTGAAATCGCGAATAATTACATACAAAATCCGATCAATGGCCGTTGTTTCTCAGATAGTCATATTTCTATTTTTTCAGATAAATTGGTTTCTTTTAACCTGAAAACACTTCAATTTACTAAGTTTCCTTTAAAATCAATGGGAACTTTTGCTCAAATCATCGAGGTGGGGAATCAAGTTCTTTTGTATCGCATTTCAAGCAAGATGCGCTACATCGAAATGACCGACTTAAATTTTTGGAAAAAATTCAAAAAAGAAGAGGGAAGCATGTTGATCCTGGAAGAAGGGAATCCAAATGCTTATTGGAGGTATGTTTTGGTGACAATTTTACTAGGTTTAATCGCTTATTTTTATTTTATCAAGAGGCCAGGAAAAAAAGCAAAATACCATGAAAGTGGATTGAATTCTCAACTCATGGAAGAGTTTTATTCAACAGAGAAAAAGTTGTTGCACATGTTGAAGGAGCACGAGTTGGAAGGATTGGAAATATCGTTCATCAATGACCTAGTGAATCACGATCAACCGTCGATAGACACCTTAAAAAAACGCAGGGAATTACTCATTAAAGACTTACGGTATAAATTAGCCGCTAAATTCAATTTAACGCAAGAAGAAGTATTTATCGAACGCCGAATGGAAACGGATAAACGCATGAAGTTGTTGTTTTTAAAC
>JANRBR010000002.1:1809-40369 GCA_030727405.1 Crocinitomicaceae bacterium
TGGCAATGCCAATGACGAAAGTGGCAATGGGAACCATGGGACGGTCAGTGGAGCTATATTAAATTCGGATCGCTTTGGGATCGCAAGTGGCAGTTATTTATTTACGGGTATTCAAAACAACATAACGATTACAAATCCTTTTTTTGACAATGGTTGGACAAATTACTCCATTGCATTTTGGATCAATCCTACTTCAAATGCATTGAATGGTTGTATCATGAATACCACACCTCATGATGGTATAGGCATTTCATATTCCAATTACGGAACGAATAAAAAGATTTATCATTCCAAAAACTCAAACACAAGTGTTCACGCCTGGGACATATTAAACCAAGATCCGTTGCTTTATCCATCCTTTGAATTTGGTAATTGGTATCAAGTTATTTTAATAAAAACGATGAATACATACAGTTACTATGTAAATGGAGCCCTTGATAAAACCATTTCCTCCTCAATTTCACCATTGAACGATATGTGTAATATGGTTTTTGGAAATATTGCACCTGGATTTGCCGCTCAACCATTTAATGGTGCGATTGACGACATCGGTATCTGGAATCGTCCCTTGACACTTTGTGAAATTCAAGATTTATACCACGCGCAATTAGGAAGTGCTAATACATCTTCTTCCCAAACCCAAGTTGCATTAGACACCTACACGTGGCCAGTAAACAATCAAACCTACACGCAAAGTGGAATTTATACGGATACTTTGGTAAATGCGGCGGGATGTGATAGCATCCTTACCTTGAACTTAAGCATGGAATACACCGGACTATTCGATGACATACAAATGAATGCCTACATTTCACCCAATCCGGTGAAAGACCAGTTTGTTTTACATGGTGTCACAAATCTTACTGCTTTGAACCTATTGGATGTTCAGGGTAAGTTGGTGCAAACCTTTGATGTGCAACAAGATGAGTTTTCCTTGTCAAACCTAAAACCGGGCATTTACTTTCTGGAGCTACAGCAAGGAAATCACAGTAGTGTCTTTAAGTTGATGAAGGAATAGTGAATTGGGTCATTTTTCGTGCATAAACTGGTTTCGAAATGTGAAGGAACAACCAATAACATTCATTAACTATGATAGTTATACTTGTTATTTTTAACTTTGTATAAAATGAACCCCATGAAAAAATTCAAACTTATTTTTCTATTGCCATTCTTTATGATTCAATCTTGTTCGGAAAATGCAATCAATCCAAAACAAGATCAATTCGTTAAAAAACTGGAAGCTTTCCAAACAAAATATGCTGAGTCAGAAGGCAATGACGTGGCACAAGATGGAATTGCCAATGAAATGAATGCTTACATTGAGAAATTTGGTGGGATTAAAGATTGGACAGGTAACGTTGTGGAAGTAAATTCTTCCTTAGGTGATACCTGGATCGTAGTGAAACCATCGAATTCCGATGTCATCACCTTGAAATTATGGCCTGGAGATGCGATTCTAGGAAATGAAGATGCTTGAAAAAAAACTGATTTATTCAAACTTTTGCCAACCCTTAAGGTAGATGACGCTTTGACCTTTTCCGGGAAAGTGGTCAGTGAGATGTCTTTGACAGATGATGGTATGATGAGTGAACCTGAAATTGTGATCGAACCGACAAACATTAAAATTGATCAGAAATAGCCTTTAAAAGTTAACAAAGGATCTTCTTAAACAAAAATGCACCCTAGTGGTGCATTTTTTGTTTTACGATATTTCGTTTCCTTTCAAAATGTAAAATTTAAGGAGTCCAATCCGAGTTTCGAAACCTATTTTTCATCCACTCGTAAACCACCCAAACATTAAAACAACAATACAATGAAAAAATTACTATTTAGCGCGGGATTACTCGCAATGTCCATGTCAGCAAAAGCACAAGTATTTTCTTTTGATGCTGGAGTAAAAGGTGCTTTCAGCGCGACAGAGATGTTCAACAACAACATTTCGGACCTTGGGGCCGTTCAGGATTATAAAATGGCAACGGGTTCTAATTACGGAATTGCACTAAATGCCAATATTAGCAACATTGGCTTGACCGTTGAGTTCTTGGGCGGTCAGTTTAATACGGGTTACCAAGGTACAATCGGAAATACAGCCTACACGTCAAATGTGGAGTTAAATACGTTTTCCATTCCCATTTTATTGAAATTAGGTGATCAAACGGGAGGGTATACCGAACTTGGAATCTCGACAAATGGCGTAAGACAAGCAACTTATTCTAATTCATTGTCAACAGCAACAAGCGATGTCACTGGAAAATATAAAAGCTATACAACGGCGGTTCTTGGTTTTGGTTCGAAAATTAGTTTGGGGGATCATTTTCCTCTAATTCTAAACGTAGGCGTTCGTTTCCAATATGGTTTCACAGATGCTGCTGGGGTTGATGCTTTAGGTGTTGACTTAACAAACACAATGGCTTATCCTACTTACCAAAAATCGGCTGCTGCTTCCGTTGGTTTGCACATGGGCTTAACATACAAAATTAAATGAGGGAGAATCCTTGACAGTGATGTCTAGTAAATGCCAACAACATAAAATAAAAAAGGGGATTGATATCAATCCCCTTTTTTTGTGTGTTGTGTGTTTTTATTTTACCAGATGAATGAATCCGTGTAGGGTATACAAGGTGCGCTCAACATCGTCGTATTCGTATTTGTCACTCTTCGGTGTCGCAGTATAGAAATAAACACCTTCTTCTAATTTGGCGCCTGAAACATCGATACCCGTCCAGTTGTTCTTGTAATCGTCATTTGAATAAACCACATTTCCCCAACGGTTGAAAACCGTTAAACTCACTCGGTCGTAGTCCTCCCAGTTTTGAATGAATAAGGTGTCATTGGTTCCATCGTTATTGGTCGTTAGTACATTTGGAACCACGAGTGGACATTGATTGTAAACACGTACATCGGGAGACGTAATGGTTTTACCACATTGATCCACTGCGTTGATGGTGTATACATTCAAGTTAGGAAGTAAGATCGAAGGATCAACAAGCACTGTATCGCTGTTCGGGAAATTTCCCGGTTGCCAGTAGTAACTATACGGTGGAACACCTTGATCTACTTTACACCACATAGAAGTCCATTCACCTTTATCTGCACAAACATTCACTGAATCTAAGGCACTAATCGTTAAAGGCAAATAATCAATGATGGTCAATGAAATAGAGGTTGTGTCAAATGTTCCGTCACATGGATTTGGAACGATGACATTAAAGAACACGGTTTCGTTTCCTTCAGTCAATCCATCATAGATGGCAGCAATACCAATCGTGTCCGACAATACGCCAGCTGGAATGATTAAGGTATCGTTAATGAAAGGGTAATCTTCTCCATTTGTGGCAGTTCCACTAAGCAATACTTGAACGATTAAATTTTCGGTGGCATCCGATCTTCCAACAATGAATCCGGCAAATCCACAGTCTTCAATTAATTGTGTGGGACCAGTAACATCTACTTCAATCGGCAATTCGACTTGACAAGCAACCACGCGGTAACCAAAGGTTCTGATTTTAGTATTGATTAAAATTCCGTTTCGGTATTCCTTAACAGCTACTCCAGCGACATAATTTCCAATCAAATTCGGTGTGAATGCCATCATTCCCGTTTGTGAATTGATGGTGATGTTCGAACCAGTTCCGAAGGGAACAAATTCAGTATAAGTTGGATTCCAGTTCACAGGGGCATAGGGTCCTGCCGTTTCAGGATTCGGTACAACATTGGCAATACTTCCACCCAAAAGGGGCGCCATTAACTCGTAAACCAGGGAGTCTCCATCCGGATCAAAAGCAGAATGGTCGAAATTTAAAGTGTTTTGAGAACAAAGCACCAAAGGAGGATAATTGATAAACCTTGCGCCTTGATTAGGAACGTTTATCAAAGAAGAACCAGGGATGTAAGTCGTTAAAGTAATCCCGTTATTGGAAGGATCAACAATGTTATCGATGTTTCCAGACCAACAACAGCGCTGATAAGAAAGGTAATAACCTTCAATGTTGAAAGGCAAGGTAATGGTATCGATGTAAATCGCACGCTCGACACAAATGTCATTTGGTGGCGTAACACAAGGATCGTCATAAACAATTGGAAGGATGTTTTGACTAAAAATACTCACGTCATATGATGCATAAATGCTTCCATTCATGTAAAACACGGTGTAGTTTAATGGGGCATCAAAACCTGTAGCGGAGTTGCAATCGCGGTAAATTTCAATGGTTACTTTGTACTGATTGTTTCCCAAGGAATCATAATAAATCTCACCTCCAATAATATGCGAAGCTTTTGATTCAAAGGAAAAACCGATGCAAAGTATTAGGGAGAATAAGGATAAAAGGAGAGGACGGTAATGTTTCAACATGTTTTTTTCATTGCAACCTTTAAGTAAGGTTAATTTTTTGACAAATTTACGACTATTTTATTGAAGTCTATGTTTGATTCTTCAATCAACATAAGCAACGGACATAAGACGTAGAAAAAGCGTATATTAGTTGCACGATGTTAAAACGATTTTTTTTATTAAGCGTGATTTGTGGCGTCATGGCAATTTCGTTGTCCGCCCAAAGCGAATCAAATACGCTGAAACAATTGATCGAAAAGGCAACGAATGCCAAGTCAAGTTCCGAACGTTTGGCGGCAAAAATCGACCTCATTGACTTTTATGAGCAAGTTGATCCACGCAAATGGAAAGAAAAAACCATAGAATTACATGCACAACGAAATGCTTATGTGGGGAAAGATCCTCAAAGCAAAATCGACCTGGTTTATGCAGCGTATTTGTGGAAGAACGGAAATACCGAACAATTCAAAGAAACCTACAACAGGAAACTAGTAAAGCAAACGTTTACCGATTGGAAAGATGCTTATCGATGGAGAAGGTTGCATTTTGAATACGAACTTCTTCAACGTAACTTCGCTCATGCGCGCGCGATAGCGGATTCAACGCTTATCTTGTTGCAGCGAAAACGAAACAATGCCAGCACATCTTTGATCTACCAGGATATTTCTCGCTTGTATATGAGTATGTCGGTGCGGGATTCAGCCTATTGGGCGGCAAATCGTGCCATCTCGTTTGCCAAACGTTCTCAAAAAAGAGAGATTTTGGTTCTGGCCTTGCAAAACCAAGCCAATAATTTCGGTTATTTCCTCGATCTGGAAGGGGCAGTTCAAAAGGAATTGCAGGCCATTCGCTTAGCCGAAGAATTACACATCGAACACCTTAAGATTCATTCCTTCGTTGAAATTGCCAGGTATTCCATTGCCGTTGGAAATTGGACAGAGGGATTGGGTTACTTGAAAAGGGCCCTGCAACTGGCAAGAGATTACCATGATGACCCCTCGATTGCACTCATTGGAATCTATTTATCAAAAGTGTATTTACATCAAAATCAAGTGGCTTTATCCATTTACCATATTAACAAATCCAAGGTTTTTTATGCACGGGAAAATGATTTATATCACCTTGCGAAGTGCGCATATACAATAGGACACATTTCAAGGATTCAAGGAGATTTGGAACGAGCAAAATCGGCCTATCTCGAAGCTCAGCTTTATTTTGAGAAGGAAAAATTAAGCGCGGAATTGGCAGAAGTCTATCAGGGATTCGGTGAATTGTATTTAAAATCTGGTGACTTAAAACGAGCGAAAGAATACTTGGAATTATCGATAGACCGTCATGAGGTGGTTCAGTCCATTGGATTAATTGACCGCTATAAATTACTGGCGCAATTATCTATGAAAAGTGGTGACCTTCAAAATGCATTAAAATATCAAAATGCCTACATTGCATTTCTTGAATCGAATTCAATTAAACGGAACGATTCTAAAATTGCGGAACTCACATCGAGCAATCTGAGAGAGGAACGCGAACGGTTAATTGAATTGCAACAACGCCGCATTGAAAGAGAAAACAGGGAACAGCAAATTTTAAAATTACAAAGCGATCGATTGTTGCTCGTTGCCGTGATTTTTATTTTCATGGTCATTTTTGGCTTGGTGATTCTTTTCTTGCGAATGAAACAAGTTCGATCTAGACAGGAGCAAAGAGAAGCGGAATTGTCTCAAACCTTACTGCGCGCTCAAATGAACCCTCATTTTGTGTTCAATGCCATGTCGGTGATTCAGAGTTACATATATGAAAATAACCCTGAGAAATCCTCTCAATTTCTGGTGAATTTCTCGCGTTTAATGCGTTTAATACTAGAGAATTCACCAAAGGAATTCATTCCAATTGAGCTAGAAATCGAGATTTTAGACAAGTATTTAAGCACGCAAAAAATGCGTTTTGAAAACCGCTTTGATTACCAAATGTCTGTTTCGGAGGAATTGCTCTCTAACAAAGCCATCGTTCCTCCAATGATTACCCAACCTTTTATAGAAAATGCAATTGAACATGGACAACTTCATACGGTAAAAGATGGACAAATTCAAGTACAAATGATGGACCGCGATGGGAAATTGGAAATTACCATTTCAGATAATGGTATCGGTAGAAAAAAATCGGCTCAAACAAAAAAAATACGCACCCATCGAAGCATGGCCATTGATATTACGAAAGAGCGCATTGATATATTAAATAAAAAGTATAAATTTAGTGGAAGTTTGACTTTCAATGATTTAGATCAAGAAAAGGGCACTGGTACGATAGTGACTATTGTGCTTCCATTGAAATATGATACAACGAACTTTTAAATCAGAACCAATGGCAAAAAAAGTACTCATTATTGACGATGAAAAACCAACGCGAGAGTTCATTCGAAAAATGCTTGAATCTTTTGATTTAAATTTAGAAATCCACACGGATGGTGAAAATGTCAAGTCTGGGATTGAAGCCATCGAGCGCATCCATCCGGACATTGTACTGCTTGACATACAAATGCCTGATGGGAATGGATTTGATGTGTTAAAAGGCGTCTCTTATAAATCATTTGAAGTGATTTTCATTACAGCATTTCAAGAATTTGCCGTGCAAGCCATAAAATTTAGTGCCCTCGACTACATTTTGAAACCAATCGATGCTGATGAATTAAAAAATGCAGTCACAAACGCTATTCAATTGCTTTCACATAAAAGGGATGATAGTCAATTTCATGTTTTGCAAAACAACATTCAACCTCAATTGAAAAGAAAGCTTGTACTAAAAACACAGGAAAGCATTTTTGTGGTCGAAATAGATGACATCGTTCACTGTGAAGCAGATAAAAACTATACGTTCTTTTATTTAAATGATGGCAAGAAAATTTTAGTATCCAAAACATTGAAAGATTACGATACCTTGCTCTCTGGCCTTCAGTTTTTTCGAGTGCATCAATCGCACCTGATTAATTTGAATTGTGTTGAACGTTATGACAAACAAGATGGAGGATCCGTTATTTTAAAAGACGGAACTGCTATTCCTCTTTCTCCCGCGAAAAAAGAACAGTTCTTTAAAAGTTTAGATCAGTTGTAGCTTAGGCTAGAGCCTGCGTTAAATCGGCAATAAGATCATCAGCGTCTTCGATTCCCACACTCAAGCGGATCAAGGAGTCCACGACACCACTCTGCTCACGAACCTCTTTGGGAATGGAAGCATGTGTCATTGTTGCTGGATGACCAATTAGAGATTCTACACCTCCAAGTGATTCCGCTAAAGCAAAAATCTCCACTTTCTTAACGATGTTTAAAGCATCTTCCAATTGATTGCCTTTGAGTGTAAAAGAAATCATTCCGCCGAATCCACGCATTTGCTTTTTGGCTACATCATGATTTGGATGGCTTTCAAAACCAGGCCAATAAACGTTTTCGATTTTTGGATGACTTGCAAGGAAACGAGCTACTTTTTCACCATTTTCACAATGACGTTGTACACGTAAATGCAAGGTTTTAATTCCTCTTAATACAAGGAATGAATCCATAGGGGCGGTAACTGCACCAGAGGAATTTTGAATGCGGTACATTTCGTTGGCGATCTTCTCATCGGAACAAACCAAAGCACCCATCACCACGTCGGAGTGACCTCCAAGGTATTTTGTTACGGAATGCATGACCATGTCAGCACCTAAGTCTAGTGGATTTTGCAAATAGGGTGTTGCAAACGTATTGTCTACGCACAACATGGCACCAGCCGCCTTTGAAATTTTGGCCATGGCTTCAATGTCAATGATGTTCATCATCGGATTCGTCGGTGTTTCGACCCAAATCATTTTGGTATGTTCATTCACTAATGCAGCAACTGCGGACACATCTTGCATGTTAACAAAGTGAAATTTAATGCCGTATTTTTCAAAAATTGTTCTAAATATTCGGTAGGACCCACCGTATAAGTCGTTCGTTGAAATGACTTCGTCTCCAGGATTCAACATTTTTAAAACACAATCAATCGCCGCTAAACCTGAACCAAAACAAGCGCCGAACTGACCATTTTCGATTGCAGCAATGTTTTTTTCAAGTGCGTGTCGAGTAGGGTTTTGTGTACGTGAATACTCATAACCTTTGTGGTTTCCAACCCCATCTTGAACATACGTTGAAGTTTGGTATATCGGTGTCATAATGGCACCTGTTGCTGGATCGGGATGAACACCAGCATGTATGGCTTTAGTAGCAAATTTCATGTCTTGAATTTTATGCAAAATTAGCAGAATCTTTAAGGTAATTTTAATTCTTGACTCGGATCCCAAAAGATTTTCTCAAAGTCTTGAATTTGATCGTTTAGAATGATGACTCCTTCTGCTTCTAACGCGGTTTGCATACTATCAGGGCTAGGGAAGTGCATTTTCCCACTTAATAAACCATTCCGATTGACCACGCGATGCGCTGGTATTCCAGGAAATTGATGGGATGCATTCATCGCCCAACCGACCATGCGAGCCCCCCGCGATGAGCCAAGGTAATTGGCAATGGCACCATAGGATGTTGCCCTTCCTGATGGAATGAGCTTGACCACTTGAAATACGTGTTCGAAGAAATCCTTGTTTTTGGCGTTCAGATTTTCAATCATGGAACAAAGATAGAAATGGATTTTATGGAAATCGTTTTATTTCGTTTTTTCAGGAAACAAAAAAGCCACCTATTGAGGTGGCTTTTATTCGTATATCAATGTTAGGAATTACTCTCCTTTACAACATGCTTTTTTATCATCTGCACATTTGTTAGCATCACCTAACCATTTGCCATCTTTACCATAATGAGCCATGCACATTGCTTTCTCTTCTTTTGAGCAACCTTTATCGTCACACATTTTCGCACATTCATCTTTGGTGATTTCAGCACACTTGCTCATGTCGCACTTTGTGTTCATTGCTTGGCCTTCATGACACATTTTGTTGTCACTCGTGCATTTGTCGTTTGACATGCATTTTCCATCGCGCATTTCGCATGGTGCAGCACCATTGCTATTTGCTTCTTCAGATGAAGCACCGTTTCCTAAGATTGGTGCAATCACTAATCCAATTAAACATGTTAATTTGATCAAAATGTTCATAGATGGACCAGAAGTATCTTTGAATGGATCTCCAACGGTATCACCAGTCACTGCTGCTTTGTGCGCATCAGAACCTTTGTATGTCATTTCACCGTTGATTTCAACACCTGCTTCGAAAGATTTCTTTGCGTTATCCCATGCACCACCTGCATTGTTTTGGAAAACTGCCCAAAGAACACCAGATACTGTTACACCAGCCATATAACCACCAAGCATTTCAGCGATTAATTGGTTACTGTATCCTAATAACATCGGTAAGGTTGCGATTAAAATCGGGAAACCAATGGTTAAAATTCCTGGCAACATCATTTCGCGCAATGCAGCTTTGGTAGAGATTTCCACACATTTTCCGTATTCAGGTTTTCCAGTACCTTCCATGATTCCAGGAATTTCTTTGAACTGACGACGAACTTCGTACACCATGTCCATGGCTGCTTTTCCAACTGAATTCATTGCTAATGCAGAGAATACAACCGGAATCATACCACCAACAAACAACATCGCTAATACAGGAGCTTTAAAAATGTTGATTCCATCGATACCTGTGAATGTTACGTACGCAGCAAACAAAGCCAATGAAGTCAAGGCTGCAGATGCAATGGCAAATCCTTTTCCTGTTGCGGCTGTTGTATTACCAACAGAATCCAAAATATCGGTGCGTTGACGAACTTCTTTTGGTAATTCGCTCATTTCAGCAATACCACCAGCGTTATCAGAGATCGGACCGAATGCGTCAATCGCTAATTGCATAGCCGTTGTTGCCATCATGGCAGATGCTGCTAATGCAACACCATAGAATCCAGCTAAGGCATATGATCCCCAAATTGCTCCAGCGAACAAAAGTACAGTAGGGAAGGTAGAGATCATTCCAGTTGCCAATCCAGCGATTACGTTTGTTCCTGCACCTGTAGAAGATTTTTGAACGATTTTCAAAACTGGTTTCGTACCTAATCCTGTGTAGTATTCAGTAACGGATGAAATGACACCACCAACAAGCAATCCTACGATCGCAGCAAAAAATACGCGCATCGATGAAATGTCTTTCACTCCTTCACCAAAGAAATTCATTTTCATGGTTGCAGGCAACATCCAAGTTACCAATCCGTAACAAGCCGCTGCAGTTAATGCAATTGATACCCAGTTGCCTAAGTTTAGTGCTCCTTGAACTTGTTTTTCTTTGGCATCGTTGCTTGAAATACGTACCAACATCGTTCCGATGATAGAGAAAATGATTCCAAATCCTGCTATGGCCATTGGCAATAAGATTGGACCGATTCCACCGAATTTATCATTGATGACTCCACCCATGTCTTTGATGACATAGTTACCAAGTACCATGGCAGCCAATACTGTTGCGACATAAGAACCAAATAAATCGGCACCCATTCCGGCAACGTCACCTACGTTATCACCTACGTTATCTGCGATTGTTGCAGGATTACGAGGATCATCTTCTGGGATTCCAGCTTCTACTTTACCAACAAGGTCAGCTCCAACGTCAGCAGCTTTTGTATAAATACCACCACCAACACGTGCAAACAATGCGATTGATTCAGCTCCTAATGAGAATCCAGCTAATGTCTCTAGTACAACAGTCATGTCTTCAGTGCTTGTCCATTTACCTCCCATAAAGAAGTGGAAAAAGAAAATAAAGAATGCAGTTAAACCTAAAACGGCTAACCCAGCAACACCAAGACCCATTACTGTACCTCCACCGAAAGAAACTTTCAATGCTTGAGGTAAACTTGTACGAGCTGCTTGTGTGGTACGAACGTTTGTTTTTGTGGCAATTTTCATCCCCATGTTCCCTGCTAATGCGGAGAAGATGGCACCGAATATAAATGCGATGATGATTAGTAAGTGTGTTTTAACACCCGGCACAAACGTGATACCAGCTAAAACGACGCTTGCGATTAGCACGAAAACGGCTAATAAACGGTATTCTGCTTTTAGAAATGCAAGCGCTCCTTCGTAAATGTAATCTGAAATTTCTTTCATTTTTCCATCTCCAGCGTCTTGTTTCAAAACCCAAGCTCTCTTCATTGCCATAAACAGCAATCCGATAAAGGCCATTACGATTGGCACATAAATCATCATTGATTCCATACTAATTTGTTAATTTGTTAAATTTTACGCTGGCAAAAGTATAGTTTTCCGCCATGGTATGCAAATACGTAAAAAAAAAAGAAGGGTTACGTTCTTTATAAAACCGCTTGGATTTTAGCCTTTAGGGTTGACAATGGAAAGGCACCACTTTCACGCCAAAGTTTTTCTCCTTTTTTAAAGAGAACAAAGGTGGGTACTCCTCGAACTTTATATAGAGCGGCTATGTCTTGGTTTTTATCGACATCGATTTTCAAAATGCGAATTTTCGAACCCATTTGCTTTTTCAAATCTTCAAGTACTGGGTGCATCATTTTACATGGTCCACACCAAGTTGCGTAGAAGTCTACTAATGTTGGCGTATTTGATTGAATGATGTCGTTGAATTTACCCATGGTGCAAAGTTATAAAAGCGGAATAAACAGTAGTGTAACTTAGATGACAAAAAAAAAGGCAGATTTTAAATCTGCCTTTTCATGTGAATTTTGAAGAAACTTATTGTTTAGTGTAAGTCGCTGTACATGTTCCTTGTCCACCAATTAACGGTGTTGTATTATCGTACGTGTAGGTAATCACAATGGTATTTCCAAGGTTATTCATGGTTCCTGTTCCGGAAAAGTTAATTTGTCCAAGGGTTATATCAACCGATTGTTGAGGGATGGTGATTGTCGAACCATTGATGCTTGCATTCGCTGTTCCTCCAATTAACGTAAACATGTTATCAATGGTTAATGCGGAAGCACTACTACCTGCGCTGATAACTGGTGAACCGGCAAGTGGAAATTGAGTCGCCCCGCAATTACTGCTTAGGCTCCAGGTAACTAACCAATTGTCTTGACCAATGATGACATTCACTTTTCGTTTAGCCGTTGTTGTTCCATTTGCATTGCTTGCTGTATAGGTAACATAATAAGTTCCGGTAGTTGTTGCATCAACTTCGTTTACGCTTGTTACAGTTACAGCGGATCCATCCTTGTTTGTAGCGCTTGCTCCGGCGTCAGTATACGTTGTTCCAACGTTGATGTTTATTTCTGTTGCGCCATTGATGGTAATGGTTGGTGCGTACAAGCAGTTTCCATCGTCTTTTTTCGCCGCTTCGTTATAATTTGCTGCCGTGTTATCGGTACAGCCTTTCTTTTTACATCCAGTATTGGTAGTCATCACAAGTGCCCCAAGTAGGAATAAGCCAATTATTTTTTTCATAGTGTTAAGTTGAGTTGACTCAAAAATATAAAAAAAATTTAAAAAAAAGCGGCATCCAAGGATGCCGCTTTCAACCAAACGATATGCACTAGTCTTGTAACACCTCTTCTTTTTGAGCTGGTGTTCCAAGAGCATTTTTGATTTTCTCTTCTAATTCTTCAGCCAATGCGGGGTTATCCATTAAGATGGATTTAATGGAATCCCTACCTTGTCCAAGTTTGGTTTCTCCATAAGAGAACCATGATCCACTTTTTTTCAGGATGTTTAAGTCCACACCCAAATCGATGATTTCCCCAATTTTAGAAATTCCTTCACCGTACATGATGTCGAATTCTGCTTTTCTAAACGGTGGCGCCACTTTATTTTTAACCACTTTTACTTTCACTCGGTTTCCGATGATTTCCTCTCCTTCTTTTAATTGAGCTGCACGACGGATATCGATGCGAACAGAAGAATAGAATTTCAAGGCATTTCCACCTGTCGTTGTTTCCGGGTTTCCGAACATCACACCGATTTTGTCACGCAATTGATTGATGAAAATACAACAACAGCCTGCTTTATTAATCGATCCAGTTAATTTACGAAGTGCTTTCGACATTAGTCTTGCTTGAAGTCCCATCTGTGAATCTCCCATTTCTCCTTCGATTTCTGCTTTAGGTGTTAAAGCAGCAACGGAGTCAATTACGATTAAGTCAATCGCTCCGGATCGAATTAAATTGTCAGCAATTTCTAAGGCTTGCTCGCCGTTATCTGGTTGAGAAATCAACAGATTGGCTACATCCACACCTAATTTTTGAGCGTAAAATTGATCGAATGCATGCTCTGCATCGATAAAGGCAGCAATTCCACCTTGCTTTTGTACCTCCGCAATCGCATGAATGGCTAAGGTTGTTTTTCCGGAAGACTCTGGACCGTATATTTCTACGACGCGTCCTTTTGGATACCCATTTATTCCTAAGGCTAAATCCAAGGTGATCGAACCCGTTGGGATTACTTCGACTTTTTCTACTGGAGAATCGCCTAGTTTCATTACGGATCCTTTACCAAAGGTTTTGTCCAATTTCTCCATCGTTAATTGGAGTGCTTTTAATTTCTCTGCATTTTGTTCTTTAGACTTTGACATATCGTTTGTTGTTTGTGAGTTGGTTGACTCGGTGATTAATTTCTACAAATGTAAGCGGGTGAGATCGTAAACTATTTACGAACTAAATCAATTGGTATAAATCGCTAAAATTTCTTGCGCGTGATTCTTAGTGTTTGGTTTCTCGATTATGGACATCAAGTTTCCTGTTTCATCAAAAAGGAAGCTTGTGCGGTGAATCCCATCATACGTTTTCCCCATGAATTTTTTAGGACCCCAAACGCCAAATAAATTCAAAAGCGTTTTTTCGGTATCAGCGATTAATGGAAAAGGCAATTGAAATTTATCCATGAATTTTTTGTGTGATGAAACGCTATCTGCGCTCACTCCAATTACAGCGATGTTATTTTCCAATAAAGTGGAATAATCATCACGCAAACTACACGCTTGAGCGGTGCATCCAGGGGTATTGTCCTTTGGATAGAAGTAAACCACCAAACGCTTGCCACTGAAGTCATTGGAGTTGATTTCTTCGCCGTTTTGATCCACTCCAACAAATGCTGGTAGTGTCGATCCGATATTCAATTGATTCATGATGCTTAAATATTAATCGTTAAAAAGATTAAAAACTAATCAAAAGTAAAAACTATTCTTGAATAACAAAACATAAATGAAAAAAATGTTTTGAAAAAGATTAATTTTTAATCAAACGATAAAGAAACACCAACCAGCTAATGATGGTGATTGATCCTCCAATAGGGGTGAAGGCAACAAGAATTCCTTTCGGCCACTGCATTACATTCATCAGAATCAACAAATAAATAGAAAAGCAAAAAAACAACATGCCTACCATCATGCCACCTAATATGCGGTTCATGGAAAACGCAAAGCGGTCCGAATTCAACGCTAAGATTAGCATTCCCATCGATAAGAATCCTTGGTACCTCACAGCTACATCGAAAGAACTAAACAGATCGGGATCAAGCACTTTTTTTAAGGCATGTGCACCCATCGCTCCTAGTACAATGGATATCATGATGAATAGTCCGGAAAGAATAACGTATTGTTTTTGCATGTCACGAAGGTCAGAAAAATTCTACTCATATCAAATATGTATCTTTGTAAAATGAATCAATTTAGAATCATCACTTTTTTGAGTTTATTGCTGTTCGGTTTTACGCAATGTCAACAAGACAATGCTTCTGAACAAAGCTCATTTGATTATGTGCAATTTCAACGGGTTGATTTATCGAAATTCGATATTCCTGCTTCCATCATGATACCAGATGCCACTGCTGGTATTGGCGCTTCGTTTAAACCAGAAGTTGAATACGATGAAGGGGGCTATAAATGGACGATTTCCGTAGGTAGAAACTTTCAATTATTTATTGAAGATTATGGGGATAACCTATACCGTTTTGAGGAGTTTAAAAAAGACCTCCTAAAGGATAACAAAAAAACAAACTATTTTCAATTTCAGATGTTGAAAGAGGAGAAAGACATCCTTGTTTATAGTCGAAAGGAAAAGTCCGAGTTCATCAAAAATAAAAGAGTTACCTATCACATATACGCAGTGAAAAAAATCAATGGCATTTATTACGAGTTTCGAAATGGTGAACAAGGAGACTCGAAAAAAGTAATCGACTTTATGTATCACTCTATTCAATCATTTCATTAACTTCTTATGGAACTTACACGTGAAAATGTCTTAATCACACTTGGTAAAATAGTTGAGCCGGATTTAAAAAATGACCTGGTTAGTTTAAACCTCATCGAAGAATTGACCCTTGACGCGGATGGGATTACCTTGACTGTTCAGATCTCGAATCCTGCCTTGCACGCACGAAAACGCATGCAAGAAGCCATCGAATTTAATTTGAAACGCACATTTGGTGAAGGCATCGCCCTATCATGTACCATCAAAGGAATGAGCACCGAAAACCGAAGTGCTCGCCGAAAAATCTTACCAGATGTAAAGTACATTGTTGCCGTTGCATCCGGTAAAGGTGGTGTTGGGAAATCAACGATTACGGCAAATTTGGCTGGTGGACTTCAAAAACAAGGATACAAAGTAGGGATTGTCGATGCTGACATACACGGTCCATCGATGCCAACGATGTTTGATTTAGTTGGTGAACGTCCCAAAATGGTAGACGTAGACGGAAAAGGACTCATTCAACCGGTTGATGCCAACGGAATCGGGGTGCTTTCCATCGGGTTCTTCACAGATCAAGATAACGCGGTTGTTTGGAGAGGACCAATGGCATCTAAAGCATTAACGCAATTATTTACGGATGCACATTGGGGATCTTTAGACTTTTTATTAGTGGATCTTCCTCCAGGCACGGGAGATATTCACTTATCTCTGGTTCAAACGGTTCCCCTAGATGGTGTGGTTATCGTAAGTACGCCACAAGAGGTCGCTCTTGCTGATGCGCGTCGTGGAATAAACATGTTCCAAATGGATACTCTTAAAGTTCCTGTTATTGGTATTGTCGAAAACATGGCTTGGTTTACTCCAGCAGAATTGCCGAATAATAAATATTACATCTTTGGACGGGATGGTGCGAAAAACTTGGCTCAAGGAATGAAAGTTCCTTTTCTAGGTAGCATTCCATTGGTTCAGAGTGTTTGTGAAGCTGGGGATTCGGGTAGACCAGCTGTCTACCAGGAAAATACTCCAACAGCATTGGCCTTTGATGAATTAGTTCATACCTTTGTTGACGAGCTGACAAAACTGAAAGCCAAAACCCAATAAACGTCATTTATGAACGCGCAAGTAAAAGCAACTCTGACAGAAAAGGTAAACGAAGCATTGAAACAATTGCGTCCATTTCTGCATGCCGATGGCGGTGACATGGAATTGGTAGAAATTACAGATGATGCCATCGTTCGGGTGAAATTATTAGGTTCCTGCTCAGATTGCTCCATGAGTCAAATGACTTTAAAAGGTGGATTGGAAGAAGCATTAAAGCAAGCCGCTCCAGAAGTCAAAGGGGTCGAAGCAGTAGAAATGGCTTAAGATGAAAGTCAAGTTTTTTGTCCTCGGAAAAACAGCTTTTCCTGATATTAAAATGGGCGAAGATCGTTATGCCACTCGCTTGCAACACTACTGTTCTTTTGAACGTGTAGAAATCCCGGATGTCAAAAATCCAAAAGCACTTAGCCAAGACCAATTGAAAAAAAAAGAAGGCGAGCTCATTTTATCCAAAGTGTCTCCGACCGATTATTTGGTATTGATGGACGAAAATGGGCAACAATATACTTCGGTTGACTTCGCTCAATGGTTGGAAAAAAAACAAATGAGCATCAGTGGAAATATCCTATTCGTCATTGGTGGTGCATATGGATTCAGTGATGTGGTCTATGAACGTGCAAACGCAAAAATATCCTTATCAAAAATGACTTTTTCTCATCAGATGGTGCGCATGATTTTTCTCGAACAACTCTACCGCGCATACACCATTTTGAAAGGAGAACCTTACCATCATTCCTAAGCACATGCAACTTTTCATTGAACAAAAACTGCTTCATTTTAAACAGGCAAGTGGAACGAGTCGGGGTATTTTACACGATAAACCGTCTTGGATTCTACGACTTTACCTACCAAATGGAAACACCGCTCAAGGTGAATGTAGTGTTATTCCAGGTCTTTCGCCTGAGTTCGTAAACATGGAACAATATGAGCAAGTACTTTTCACATTGAAAAAATCGTTTGAGTCCAATTGGCACTCGGAGGCATTTGAAAAGGAAGATGTCCTTCAATCAGAAAAGTGGATTCATTTCATTCAAGAATTCCAAGCATATCCATCCATCGTTTTTGGAATGGAAACACTCTTAAGAGATGTATTTGGTGGGGGAACAGGTTTTCTTTTTGATAGCGCTTTTGCACGAAAAGAGAAGTCCATTCCAATCAATGGACTCATTTGGATGGGCGATGAATCGTTCATGCTTGCGCAAATGGAGGAAAAATTGGCGGAGGGATATACCACCATCAAAATGAAAGTCGGTGCCATTGAATGGGAAAAAGAACGCGCGCTCTTGGAACAACTTCGCAAACGGTATTCACGTAATGATTTGACATTGCGCGTGGATGCAAATGGGGCTTTTACTCCAAAGTCTGCTCCTTCCATTTTACAGCAATTATTCTACCTAGACGTACATTCCATTGAACAGCCAATTCAGGCAGGTCAAGCCATCGAGATGAAAGAATTGTGTGAAAAATCACCCATTGGGATTGCACTGGACGAGGAACTGATTGGCACGCATTCATTGCATGAGAAGCGCCTTTTATTGGAATCCATCATGCCTCAATACATCGTACTTAAGCCAAGTTTACATGGTGGTTTTGCAGGTTGTCGCGAATGGATCGAAGTAGCGGAAAGCTACAAAATGGATTGGTGGATGACTTCAGCGCTAGAATCCTCCATTGGACTGAATGCCATCGCTCAATTTACCGCACTTTACGACAATCCATTGCCACAAGGATTGGGAACGGGGAGTTTATACACAAACAATTTTGAATCTTCACTTGTTGTAGAAAAAGGACATTTAAGGAAAGTGAAATGAAGCAGAAACAAGACTGGAATGCATTAAATGAGGAGGAAAAAAGGGTCATTTTAAGGAAAGGCACAGAATATCCATTCACTGGAGAATTCAATTCTTTTTACGAGCAAGGAACCTTCGTTTGTCGCCAATGTGAAGCGCCTTTATATCGAAGCGAGTCTAAATTTAATTCAGGTTGCGGTTGGCCAAGTTTTGACGATCAAATCAATGAACACGTCGAAAAAGTCTTAGATGCGGATGGAAGACGAACGGAAATTATTTGTGCCCATTGCAAAGGACATTTAGGACATGTTTTTTATGGCGAAAGATTTACCCAAAAAGACACACGTCATTGTGTCAACTCCGTCTCGATGAAGTTTGTAAAAGATTAACGGCTGCGGAAATTCGAGATTTCTTCACATTGCTGGTAGACCATTTCGTGAAGAATGAGTTGTGCCGCCAATGCTAATTGCGTGTAATTTTGAGAATTGTTCCCAAATCCTCCAGCGGTATTTTGCCACATGTCCATAATCAATTGACGCGAACCTACTTTCGGTTGAATTTTATTCACAACGGCAGCAACGTTCATGGATCCAGCGTGATAGACGTGCAAGACAAAAAGCCTAAACCATAAATCCCTTTCGTTGTAAGCCAATTGATGCCTTTCTAAAATACGCTTTGCTTCCGGTATACAGACCTTACTGATTAAACGTGCTGAACCATAGGCGCAGCGATCGAAATCTTTTCGCTCATCGACTGTTGCATTGACTGTTAATCCTGCCGCTCTGGCTACATCTGGCATCAATTGAAAAGCGCCGTATGCACCAGTACTTGATTTTTTCATCTGTCCAGGACATTCAATTAACAGAATTGCTTGCGCATACCACGGATCTACGCCAAATTTTTCAAATGCAGCAACACCTTTGGACAAGGATGGATATACCTCATTGAATTTATAAAAATCATTTTTCCCCGAAGTAACGTAAATGCGTGTGGACGGATCCAGGCCAAATTTCATGCGCAATTGAGCCCGCGTACTGTCTTTTTTAGCTTCTGTTTGAAGGTTCCATTCTTTCAATGGCATTTTTTTCAAGATTTGACGCGTGCTTGCCACATTGATGATGCAAGAATCAGGTGATAACAACATGATTTGCTTCCAAAATTGTGGTTGTGCCAACACATCCCATCTGTCCTCGAATAAATCTTCGGCGTGCATGAGCGTACTCATGTTATTGGATTTTTTCACCACGATTTTATCCGAATCCCAGTTGGATATCGGTTGTCCGTAGGCTAGACTAAAATAAACAGAGCAAATAAAAAAAAAAATTTGTGGCATGTTTCGTTTGATAGAGTTCCTTAAAGTTAGGAATAATGCCGAAATGCATTCGTTCGTTACACTCAAACTTTAAACACCACCATGTTGAATAAGTCCTTAAATTTGACGCATGAAATGGATTTACAAGTTACTAGGCCTACCTTTTATATTTTTAGTTCGCATCTATCAATGGATCATTTCGCCTATTTTCCCACCATCTTGCCGGTATACTCCAACCTGTTCTTCCTACATGATTGAAGCCATAAAAATATGGGGTCCATTTAAAGGAATTTGGCTAGGAACAAAACGCATTGCTTCTTGTCATCCACGAGGAGGATCTGGCTACGACCCCGTCCCTGAAAGGGAAACTAAGGGAGCTCCCAACCTCGTTGACGAAGAACATCAAACCGATTAAGGAAGGATTGAAATTCATCCTCAGCCTTTAACAAATGCTTGAAATCGTTGTGCTCCTGTTCAAGGTTATTCGGATTTTCTGATTGATTTTCAATAAAGACAAACCAATCCCTTAAACGCAGGACTCCTTCGTTTTTGGTCGGTGCGAAGTCACTGCTTTTCACGCTGCAAATAAATTCGATGGTACTTTTTGCTCGGCTAAATAATACATTCAGTCGCTTTGCGCCATTCACCAGATTTAATGGGCCGAAGCGCATGTCAAATTTCCCTTCGGAATTCCTAGCGTATGCAAAGCTAATCAATAAGTGATCGCATTCCTCGCCCTGAACTTGCTCCAAAGCCTTGAAAAAAATGCGGTCTTCCGCTATAGCATCCATTAAATCCATTTGTGATTTCGAGGAAAGTTGCGCATAAATCGCCGCTAATTGTGCCTCAGAAAATGCCACGACGCCATATTTATCCTTGCTTAAAAGTGCTTTTTCAAGTTTTTTAGCAAGCATTTTTGCCTCTTTGAGATTGACGCGATTATCATACGTCGCTTCGCTTACATATGTGTATATCAATGGCTTTGAATCACTTGATTTTTCTGCAAAGGTCCGCAGGCTCCCACCATAAAAGTGTTGGTTGGAGAACGCAATTAATTGTGGGTTTCGACTGCGGTAATGCCTTGTTAATAGGACATTTTTGAAGTGAAAGGCGGATTGATGAAGCACATCGATTACCACATCGTCCGTTTTCCTAAAATAGCTAGATGGACTCATCTGTTGATGATCTCCAGCAACGACAACTCGCTTGGCGCGCTGCAATGCACCCAATGCATAACTCATAGGAATTTGACCGGCTTCATCGAAAATCAGCAAATCAAATTGGTCCTTTTCCATGGGATAAATCGAGGCCAATGAGCTTGGATTCGATAATTGAATGGGCTTTAAGCAATCTAACCACCATTTTGCCTCGCTTTTTCTTAGTTCGCGAATGTTCATGTGCTGGCGCGATTTTCCAAACTCCTTCACTAAAATCGATTTTCCTTTCCTAAGGATGCCTCGTAATTCTTTTTCTCCTTTCGATAATTTGTGAAGAGGTGCACTAAGTATTTCTTGGTATTGGGCAAATTTCGTTCCTTGGTGTCGAATAAGCTGCTTGGCAAATTGTTGTTCCGTTTGTTGCCTTTCTGAAAGGATTTTAATGGTGTCTTTTCGGAATTGCGTCCATTCAAATTCATGCATGTAAGGATGTGCCTCAACGAATTGTTTCCAGGTTTGACGATAGACCCCTTCGTTGATTTCTTCCATGTTCTGATGAAATTCGAACAATCCCCATGTTTCGTTGGAAAGTTGGGACAAGAATGGAAGGTCCTTTTGTAGGAAAGGCAATGCGCTTTTTACCTTCAAAAAGACATCCCTAATGGTTGTATCGGACTTCAATTTCAGTAATTCGTTCAGTGCTTGATTCAATTGGCTGAAGGCGCGATGTGAATTGGCCATTAAGGTGCGTTTCTCTTGCGATAAGTTTTGATACCAATTCCAATCATCCATCGAATTTTGTTCGAGCAACTGTTCAATGATGGGCAATTCTATGTCAACATTGCTAATCCCGATTTCCGTCAGGGTTTGAGTCAGTTTTATTTTTGATTGCAGCAGTTTCAACTGTTTTTCTTTGGAGGAAATGGCCTGTAATGGTTCCAAACCAGGCGTTCTCGTCCATTTTTTCCAGGTACTTTTCCATTTCATTCCTGCAAAAACACCTGTTTTAAGCGCTGCTTCTTTCAATACCTCCAGTTCTGCTAAACTCGGTTCCTTCAGCCAATGTGCCTGATCCAAAGTGCATGCTTCAAGTTCAGCATTTCTTTTTTTCCACTGCTTGATGTATTTTTTTATTTCGATGGAATCCTTCCCTAAGAAACGGCCGTATTTTTGATAAATATTTCCTTGAAATTGTTGGCATTGAATGGCCTGTCTTGTAGCATCTTGTAGCTCACGAATGTTGATAAATTGGAAATTCTTGGATAGTTCAGCATACAAATCTTCCAACTGATGAAATACTTGGAAAAGTGATCCATTTTTATGATTGTTTTTCCATTCAATCGATAGAAATGGCAAAGATTCAATGGTGGATTCGGCCAATTTATGTATGATTTCACGATCTCGTTTCCAGGTTTGTATGGAAGGGAAATGTCCGTGCATAAATTTGTGTTCCTTCTGGTTTCTGATGTTTTCCAGAAAGGAATCGAGGGAACATTCATTTTGTGCCTCAAATAGTTTGATGGCGCTGAATTGTTGAGCTAATTTGACTTCATTCGTTGCGTTGAAGGATAACGGTTCTGCCCCAATTTCTTGCATCGATAAGAATTCCCAGGTACTTTTTAAATCTGAATAGAACGCATTTAAATTTCCTTGAAAAGATAAATAGGAACACAGAAAGCCAAGGTTTCTCTGCGCTAATTTTTGTTGTAAAACGTTTAGCGCTGCTCTTTTTTCCGAGACGATTAAAACGCGTTTATTTTGAACAATGCAAGAACCGATGAGGTTGCTGATGACCTGTGATTTACCCGTTCCTGGTGGACCCTGAACCGTTACTGAGGAATGATTTAATGCTTGAAATACAACTTCTTGACTCGGGTCAAACGGAAAAAGATAGGGTGGCTGAATCTCCCATGCTTCCACTTCTTCGGAAACCTCTTGGTAACCAAGTAATTGCTTTAATGGTTCGGAAAGGTCCTCGCAAAGGATTAAATCTTCTACTTCTTTCAGTAATTCGTAGCGCTGTGGATGGAAGTTGCCGTAGAAAATAAGCTCTAGGTCATACTCTAAATTCTCCCGTTCGAAAAAAGCCGCCAGATTTTCTCGATCTTCGTAAGTCGGAGGTGTCTCCTCAAATTCCTTTCGAAACCAGCGGTCGAAATATGGATTTAAATAATAGCCTGTTTCGATTTCACTTGATCGTTCTATATTGGATTTTCTAAACTGCAAAGGAACGTTCCTTAAGAAAATAGGCGTCTGTATGGTTTTTCCGTTTTTTTCACTTTTCAGAATCCCCTTACTTTGACAAAACGGTTGAACACCAATTTCGCGAAAGATTCGGTGAGCGTCCCTAAGAATGCGCTGGGTCTTTTCATTCTTTTGTTCGTGAATTTCTCCTTCACCCAAGGTTTTTTCAATGGAAACATGCACCAAGATATCATCTGTTTGAAAATGAGTCAATTCATCCTTAAAGGCCAGCAGTTGTTCTTTCAATTCAAGCTCCATTGTGGTAAAGTTAAGTCCATTTTTAGAATGTAGAAAGGATTGGGAATTTTGGCGTTTAAATTTCTTTACATTTGCTTAGCTAATCTATTATCTATGCGCAAAACATTCTTCTTTATTTGCCTTTTGGCTTTTTCTGCGCTCACAGGAAGGTCTCAAATCACGCTTTCCATTGCTGATTTTGCTACGGGTGGCGATACCGTTCGCTTAAGTCAAATACAAAATTCAAACCTCGACTTTATTGCAGCGGGTCCAAACTACACCTGGGATTTCAGCAATTTAAATACGACCTCACAATCTGTGAAATCGTATACGCCAATTGGCTTCGGTTCTTTTTTAATACTAGCAACGTATGGACCTTTTGCAGGTTCGTATGCCGCCACCTATTTCAATTTAACAACGGAATTACCTATTGATCAATTATCGGCTTTTCTTCCAATAGAAATCAGTGATTTAAGCCAGTACACGAAGCGTTCAAATTCGGGCATCACATCGATTGGATATTCCATCTCAGTTCAAGGACAAGGCGTTCCATTTAAATCGGATACAATTGAGACACGCTACAGTTTGCCCTTAACATTTGGGGATGTCCATGATTCTCGAGGGTATACATTCGTTGACTTAAATCCTGCTGCAGACATAAAATACATTCAACACCGACAAAGGCATACGGAAGTAGATGGCTGGGGAACTGTTATTACTCCTTTGGGGACTTTCCCGGCATTGAGAGTACGACATGACATCAACGAAATTGACTCTATTTACCAAACTTTTTTTGGCACGGGAAGTTGGATAGGCACGCCTCCAATCGACCGAACAGAATACGAATGGTGGACGAACGGTAAAAAAGAATTTTTGTTGAAGGTCGTTGCCACGAATTTTAATGGAAATCAAAACATCAGTTCCATTGAATACCAAGAACAATACCTGGGGTTAGATGCGGGAATCGATGAACAGTCTACCCAACTTATGTTATACCCAAATCCTGCGGAAGACTTATGTTTTTTTGAATCAACTTTGGCGGTGGAAGAGGTCGTTTTTTACAATCAATTGGGAGAGATCGCCCTTCAAGCATCTTTCAATGGTGTTCAAAGTGCTTACATGGATATTCAACACTTAAATCAAGGTATTTATTTATGCCATCTTCATACGAAGAATGGAACGATCGTTCGAAAACTGACGAAACTTTGATACCTTTGCTTCGGCAAATCAGTCTATCGCTTTTTTAAAGAGGAAAGTCCGGGCAGTGTAGAGCATCGTACTTCCTAACGGGAAGGTCTCGAGAAAGGAATTTTTCGGGAACAGAAAGTGCCGCAGAAAGGAAAACTACCTGAGCGCTTGCGCACAGGAAAAGGTGAAAAGGTGGGGTAAGAGCTCACCGCTTTGACAGCGATGTTAAAGGCAAGGTAAACCTTACGAACTGAAAGACCAAATAAACCGAGGATTGCAGCAATGCATAAAGGGCTGCTCGTCCGATCTCGGAGGGTAGGTTGATGGATTCCAAGCGTGAGTTTGGAACAAGATAAATGATAGATAACTGCGTTGATTTTCAACAAAGGAGACAGAACCCGGCTTATGATTTGCCATTTTTTTATTTTCACATGAGACTGTACATAGAAGATGTAACGCAGCGTCTGGAGAAAATACGTGACCAATCCCTGGTGGAAGGAATGGAAAATTACATGAAAAATAATTTTCCCTTTCTTGGAATCCGAAGTACACCTCGAAGAAATCAAATGAAGGATTGGAAAAATTCATTGCCTGCAAAACTTAACAGGAGCGAAGCTTGGGAAATCGTTCGGGAATTATGGCAAAAAGAAGAGCGTGAATACCATCATTTCGCTCTTGACTGGATGATGACCTGGCCCCTAAAAAGCTACGAAAAAGATGATATTGATGGAATTTACTTTATTCTAAGCAACCAAAGTTGGTGGGATACCATCGACGGAATTGCCGTTCATGTCGTCGGAAAATACGCCAAGAAATTTCCAGAAGAAATGCCCATAATCATTTCAGAATGGATCAAACATCCTTCTTTTTGGTTGAATCGAACGTGTTTGCTGTACCAATTAAAGTACAAAGAACAAACCAATTTGCCACTTCAACAGTCCTACATCCATGCCCTGAAGTGGAACAAAGAGTTTTTTATACAAAAGGCAATAGGGTGGAGTTTAAGAGAGGTTTCGAAATGGAATCCAAGCTGGGTAAAAGAGGTCGTTTCTAGCGAAGATTTGAAAGGCCTTGCTTACCGCGAGGCGATGAAATATGTACCTTAAATTATTGGGACTTTTTTGTAATTTCACACACCATGAAGAAAAAAATACTCATCAGTTGCTTGCTGATCTTCCAACTAAATCAGTTGCTTGCTCAATTCGGACCAGAAAATGGCGTGAAAAAATCTACGTCTAGCACCATTCTCGTTCGAAATGCGCGCATCTACGTCTCCCCGAAATCGATTCTGGATAATGCAGATATATTAATCGTTGATGGAATCATCAAAGAAGTAGGAAAGAACCTGAAAAACAATGAGGCACTGGTTCACGATTATTCGGGAAAAACAATTGTTCCATCTTTCGTAGAATTGTATACGGATATTGGCCTACCTAAATTGACGGCAACTCGTCCCCAATTAGAAAAAGAAAAAGAAGGTGCGTATTATTGGAACGAGGCCATTCATCCCGAATTAAATGCTGCATCGTCCTTTTCCATTGATGCCAAAGCAAATGAGGCCTTGATTCAAGAAGGGTTTGGTTTTAGCCTAAGTCATTTTATGGATGGAATGGTACGCGGAACAGGTGCCCTTATTTCCCTTGGAAAAGAAGACCCAAATCGTCAAATGCTTAAAGGAACAGCTGCTCAATTTATGTCCTTTTCGAAAGGATCTTCTCATGAATCTTACCCTTCTTCTCAAATGGGAGCAATTGCCTTAATGAGGCAAGCACTTTATGATTTGAATTTTTATTCCAATTCACCTCAAACCGAATACTCGATTTCATTGGATGCATGGTCCAAACAAATGAAGCTGCCGATTTTCTTTAAAACGGAAGATAAATGGGAGATTTTACGTGCAAACCGAATCGCTAACGAATTTGATTTAAAATTTTGTTACATCGGAAGTGGTAACGAATATGCAGCTCTCGATCAAATCAAGAAATTGAATGCAACCTTGGTCATTCCAATGAATTTCCCGGATTCCTATGAGGTCAGAGATCCTTATATTGCTCGTCAAATTCCTTTAAGCGACTTGAAACATTGGGAATTAGCACCATCAAATCCTTTGATGCTTTACCAAAACAACATCAAATTTTGCTTAACAAGCTTCGGTATTAAAAGTGCAGAACAATTTTGGAAAAATTTACGTTTGGTTATTTCAAAGGGCTTGCCTGTCGATGCCGCATTAGCTGCATTAACGGTTAATCCAGCAAATGAACTTGGTGTTTTTGATCAAATTGGTTCCATAGAAAAAAACAAATGGGCAAGTTTTTCTGTCTACTCTTCCGATCCCTTCACCACAGAAGCGCAATTGATTCATGCTTGGTTGCAAGGGGAATTAATTCGCGTGAAGGAACCCGTAAGTTCGAATATTGCGGGAAAATATTCAGTACAAATAGATGGAGAAAAATACCAACTTGAGGTGGAAGGAACCAACGACCGCCCCAGTGGGAAAATCAAATTAGCATCGTTTTCTAACCCATCATTGAATGACACGCTTACGAAAAAAGTGAGCATTCAACTTGTTGAAAACGACATCAATTTGCAATTTTCATCCTTTCAAAAAAATGTGCCAGGCATCATTCAATTACATGCTAAGGTTAGTCGAAATGCGGCAGTTTTTGAAGGTGATGGAACTACTTCAAAAGGTGAGTGGGTACAATGGTCGGCCATCAGATCGGATAAAGAAACAGAGCCAAGCAAAGCTACAGAAGTTAAAATGGACACATCGTTCATTGGAAATCCATGGTTGCCTAATATGGCCTTTGGCTTACAAAGCAAGCCTTTAACTCAGACAATTGTGGTGAAAAATGCAACCATTTGGACCAATGAAGCAGATGGCGTATTGAAAAATGCGGCGGTTTTGATTGAAAACGGGAAAATTGTGAAAGTGGCAAAGAATAATGCCTTTCAAATCCCTAGCTCAGCATTCGTTATTGATGCAAAAGGAATGCACCTTACCGCAGGAATCATTGATGAACATTCGCATATTGCTATTTCAAAGGGAGTCAACGAAGGCGGACAATCCGTCACTGCTGAAGTGAGTATCTCGGACGTGGTGAATCCAGATGACATCAATATTTACAGGCAATTAGCAGGTGGGGTAACAGCCGCTCAATTATTACATGGTTCCGCAAATCCAATTGGTGGTGGTTCGGCCTTGATCAAATTAAAATGGGGCGCTTCTCCGGAAGAAATGCTCATTCCAAATGCTCCGAAATTCATTAAATGTGCCCTTGGGGAAAACGTAAAGCAATCCAATTGGGGCGATTATAGCACGACCAGATTTCCACAAACACGGATGGGAGTTGAACAAGTTTTTTACGATGCGTTTTACCGTGCTCGTGAATACAAATTAGCATGGACGGCCTACAACCAAAAGAAAAAAACCTTGAAGCCAAGAAGGGATTTGGAATTGGATGTGTTACTCGAAATTTTGGAAAGCAAGCGATTTGTGACCTGTCACTCCTATGTTCAATCCGAAATCAACATGCTCATGCACGTGGCAGATTCCATGGGCTTTAACATAAACACCTTTACACATATTTTAGAGGGATATAAAGTGGCAGATAAAATGAAAGCACACGGCGTTGGAGGATCAACATTCTCTGATTGGTGGGCATACAAATATGAAGTAAATGAGGCCATTCCTTACAATGCGAAGTTAATGGCAGATCAAGGGGTGATTGTAAGCATTAATTCCGATGACGCTGAAATGGGCAGACGTTTAAATCAAGAGGCAGCAAAAAGCATCAAATACGGAGGTATGTCTGAGGAAGATGCACTCAAGATGGTCACTTTGAATCCAGCAAAATTATTACACCTGGACGATCGCATGGGAAGCATCAAAGTAGGAAAAGATGCCGATGTCGTTTTGTGGTCGGATAACCCACTGAGCATTCAAGCAAAAGTGCAATATACCATTGTTGATGGAGTCGTACTTTACGATGCAAGTAAGAACATGGAATTAAACGCTCGCAACGAAGCCGAAAGGGCTCGAATCATTGCGAAAATGCTTTTGTCGAATGAAAACGGTGAAAAATCGACGCCATTTGTCAAAAAGCCAAGAAAACATTACCACTGCGATACGCTTGGAGAAGAAGGTGAAACGGGTGAAAATACACATTAAGATGAAAAAGTATACATTTCTATTTTGCATGTTCGTCCTTCTTCAAGGAACGATGGCACAACGCATTTTAATCGTCAACGGAACGGCACACATCGGGAACGGTGAAATCGTGGAAACAGCGGCCATTGGAATCGATAAAGGAAAAATTCTGTTTGTTAAGAATTCACTTACCAATGCCATTCAACGAAAAGACTGGGATACCATCATCGATGCAGAAAATAAGCACATTTATCCAGGAATCGTAGCGACCAATTCGACGCTTGGTTTGACCGAAATTGATGCGGTTCGGGCGACGAGGGATTTTAACGATGTGGGTGAACTCAATCCACATGTCCGCGCTCAAGTGGCATTTAATGTAGAATCCAAGGTGATTGAAACAGTTAGAACGAATGGAGTCATGATCGCTCAAGCAAGTCCTCGCGGCGGAATCATTTCTGGAAGCTCTGCTACTATGTTTCTTTCCGGATGGAATTGGGAAGATGCTACGGTACTTGCGGATGATGGAATTCACTTGAATTGGCCATCTAGTACACAAGGTGGAGGATGGTGGGCGGAACCAGCGCCAAAATCGAGAAACGAAAATTATCAAAAAGATAAACAAGCAATCATCGATTTCTTTGATCTTGCTAAAGTATATGCGGAAAGTCAAAAATCCATTGAAGACCTTCGCCTGGAAGCAATGAAGGCATGCTTTAACGGACAGAAACGCGTGTATTTTCATGCGGATGGAATGCAGCAAATTTTGGACATTATTGAGTTTTCTGAACGATTTAAACTAAAATTCCCAGTTATTGTAGGAGGCTACGAAGCGCATTTAGTTGGACAACGATTAAAAGATTCGAAAATACCAGTCATGTTGAACAGAATACATAGCCTGCCAGAACGTGAAGAGGATGATGTCAATTTACCTTACTCCTTGCCGTTTTTGTTGCAAAAACAAGGAATTTTATTCTGCCTACAAAATGCTGGGGACATGGAGGCAATGAACACACGAAATTTACCTTTTCAAGCGGGAACCGCAATGGCATACGGATTAACGGCTGAACAAGCATTGCAATCAATTTCTTTGAGTGCATGCAAAATTATCGGAATCGATGATGAATTTGGTTCACTGGAACAAGGGAAATCGGCCACACTCTTCATTTCGAAAGGACCAGCACTCGATATGAAATCGAACGATGTAACTTGTTTGATTTTTCATGGACAATTGGAGACCGCTGAAAATTTTCAATGGAAATTGTACCAAAAGTACAAGAAGAAATACCAAGGAAAATAAAGAGTAAACTTCCTGTAACTTATCTTAAAGGAAGTCGTCCTAAAAGTGGTGTTATGACGGTAAGTGAGTATAATCAAAGCGTAAAGGACTTTGCAGACCGATTGTATCGGTTTGCACTAAAGAATTTGAATGACACAGATTTAGCAAAAGATTTTGTGCAAGATGCTTACGAAAAATTATGGATGCGCATTGATCAGGTCGACAATAACAAAGTGAAATCTTACTTGTTCCGAACAGTAGTAAACGCTCAAATCGACCGCTCCCGCAGAGCCAAATTGCAACAAAATCACTTGGCATCGTTGGAGGTAAATCCTACACAGGAACACATTTCCTTTGATGTTCAAGAGAAAATTGATGAAGGTGTAAATCGACTCACTGAAATACAACGTACGGTATTAACCTTGCGAGATTACGAGGGATATTCCTATCACGAAATTGCTGAAATGACTGACTTGAGTGAAGACCAAGTAAAAGTGTACATTTTTCGTGCAAGGAAATTTTTGAAAGCATATATTGGAAAGGTAGAAGTATTGATATGAATTGGTCAAAAGAATATTTGGAAGCTAGAATGCTGGATGCCATCGAAGGTCGTCTTTCTGAAGAGCAATTGATTCAATTGAAGCAATTCATTCAAGAAAACCCCTCGCTCGGTGATTTAGGTGATACACTCGTTTACCTTAAACAGAATGATTCCATCGATTTTGATCATTCCGCGTTATTGAAAAAAGAGGGCTTTCATCCGTCCGCCTACCAACAGGAGGAAGGAACAGAAAAAGAGAAAATGTCTATTGCGAAAATAGAGGGACTCTTGTCCGAAAAGGAAGAAAAAACCTTCGAACATTTGTTGAAAATAGACGGTGAGTTGAAACGTGAATGGAATGCCGTTCAACAAACCAAATTGGTTCCAAATCATGAAATTATTTTCCCAGCCATTAATTCATTGAAAAGGAATTCTGGAAAAGTCATTCCTTTCCGAAGGTATTTTACCTATGCAGCAGCGGCAAGTGTTATTTTAGTGTTATTCTTGAATTGGCCAAGTCCAGAAAACCAGGTGAAAACAGCTAGGAAGACAACACAAAAAACCGTAAATGTTGACCAAAAGGAAACTAAACCACAAATAGACGAGACGAATAAGGCCACTGGTAATGAAAGAAAGAATCCTGAAAATATTCAAAATGAACACATCGATCTAGGACAGAATGAAGTGCGTGATTGCATAGTTCAAGAGCTCGTTCCTAAAATAGAACAAATCCCAAGTGGACCGTCGATGTACTTGGCTCAACCGATTGTAGACCCGATTGAATTAGCTGCGGTGAATCCAACTACCGAACCAATTTACACTCTAAATAACTCAATAGTTAGTGAGTCCATCGGGATCCGTGAATTTGTTTTTCAAAAAGGCAACGAAAAATTATTTGGGAAGGCAAAACCGAGTATGTCGGAAAAATACACCTCCATTACCAATTACTTAGCCCAAACAACAAAGATTCCTATTACCTATAAGGAAAAAGAAGATGGAAATGTGAAGACCACTTATTTTAAATTAGGATTTATCTCAATTGAAAGAAAACACACTAAAAGATAAGTGGATTGTAACAAAAATAAAGTAGCGCCGTCAAAGGCATATCAAAACAAAAAATGAAATAAAATGAAGCAGTTATTACTTTTAGGATTTATCGGATTTTCCACAACCTTTTTCGCACAAAAAGACATGACCAAACGAATTGTGCAAATCAAAGGAAATGACACCACCGTGATTGTGATCAACGAACGAATGGATAAAATGGATTCTATTTTGACCGAAGAAATGAAAACGATTTATGGTTCCGATTCAATGTTTACACGCGTTGAAGTTTACATGGATTCCACCATGAAAGGTGAGGATGGTCCTTTTTCTTCGGATTCCATCAAAGTGAAGATTGGAAACATGAAAATTGTGATCCTGGGCGATCGAAACGGAAATGCAAAAGGCGAAAAAAGAATGATCATCGATGAACGTGTAATCATTCAGGAAGACAACCAAGCATTGGTATTGGATTCAGATGATTTTAATTCTGAAAAAACGGACTGCGAATCTAAAACAAACAATTCAGTTTGGTCGGGCTTTGGAATAAATGCCAATGGATTTTTAACTTCTGAAAATAAATTGGCAACAGGCAGTGAGCTAGGCTTTTTAGAATTAGATCCTGCAAAAAGCCTCGGCATTCAATTAAATCTTTTCGAAAAACGATTCCCCATTATTAAAGGATATTTAGGAGTAACAACTGGACTCGGGTTTCAATGGAACCGTTATGCACTGAAAAATAATGTTGACATTACTTCGTCAAATGACACCATCTTCGGAGTGGAGAACGCTACAAAAAATTACACGAAGAACACGCTGAGTTCAGTTTATTTACAAGCACCATTATTGTTGCAAATTAACACCAATAAAGATCCAAACGAATCCTGGACAATTTCTGCCGGTGTTGTAGGTGGAATCCGTATTGGTGGCATGCAAAAAACGAAATGGGAAGTGGAAGGCAACAAAAACAAAAACAAAACGAAAGATGATTTTAATTTCCGTCCTTTTTCTGCCTCACTTATGGCGCTGATTGGCTACGGTGACTGGAATCTCTACATGACATATAATTTGACAGACGTCTTTAACGAAGAATCAGCTCTGTCATTGCGTGGTGTGAACGCTGGAATTTTACTCTCGTTTTAACAAATACCTCTTATCACCACCATAATAGGTGAGACGATGCATCAATTTTTGGTGCATCGTTTCTTTTTTATGCTATTTGCAAATTATTTTCCCCATTCTCTTTGGTGAATTCGTGCCTTTCCTAGTGGATTTGTATATTTGTCCCACTGAAAGTATTGACAAAACAAAAAAAAGAACCATGAGTTCAATGGATAATAAAACCACCAATTGGGAGGCATTTCGTTTGATGTGTACGGCGAAAACGATGGCCGAAAAGTACGAGCAAAACAAAGAGGTGACCTCTAAGTATGTTCACGCAACCTCCAGAGGACATGAGGCCATTCAATTGGCTGTCGGAATGCAATTAAAAGCACAAGACTGGGTTTCTCCATATTACCGTGACGATAGCATTTTACTTGGAATCGGTATGAAGCCGTACGAATTAATGCTGCAGGTTTTTGCAAAAAAGGAAGATCCATTTTCCGGTGGAAGAACCTATTATTGTCACCCTTCATTAAACAGAGAAGGATTTCCAAGAATTCCACATCAATCATCGGCTACCGGAATGCAAGCCATTCCAACGACCGGAATTGCGATGGGAATTCAATACAAAGAAAAAACAGGCATTGCGGAATGGGACATGTCAGATGCACCTGTTGTTGTTTGCTCACTCGGTGATGCGTCCTGCACGGAAGGAGAAGTTTCCGAGGCATTTCAAATGGCAGCATTAAAGCAGTTCCCGATTGTATATTTAGTGCAAGACAATGGCTGGGATATATCAGCGAATGCAAGCGAAACGCGCGCACAGGACATTTCTGAATATGCAAAAGGATTTCATGGCATTGAAGTGCGATCCATTGATGGCAGCGACTTCCAAACGAGTTTTGAAACGGTTCAAGAAGTCTTTGCAACCGTTCGAAAAGAACGTCGGCCGTTTATCATTCATGCAAAAGTTCCCTTACTTGGACACCATACATCCGGAGTTCGTAAAGAATGGTACCGTGATGATTTGGAAGAGGCGGCGAAAAACGACCCTTATCCAAAATTAAAACAAGCCGTTCAAAACTTAGGTTATAGCTTGGCTGAAGTGATTAATTTAGAATCTGCAGTGCGCAAGGAAATCGATCAAGCTTATGATGATGCATTGAACGCAGAAGAACCAAGCCTCGAAAGTGTGACGGATTTTATTTTCGCACCAACACCAATCACAGAAGAACAAGGAGAAAGAGAACCAAGTGGCAAGAAAAAAACCGTCATGGTGGATTCTGCGCTTTTTGCAGTGCGTGAAATCATGTCGAAACATCCAGAAGCGTTGCTTTATGGTCAAGATGTAGGTGGACGCCTTGGTGGAGTTTTTCGTGAAGCAGCAACCTTGGCACAAACTTTTGGTGATGACCGAGTTTTTAACACACCGATTCAAGAGGCCTTTATCATTGGGTCAACAGTTGGTATGTCCGCTGTTGGACTAAAACCATTTGTTGAGGTACAATTCGCAGATTACATTTGGCCAGGATTAAATCAATTATTCACCGAAGTTTCTCGTTCTTATTATTTATCGAACGGTAAATGGCCTGTTAGCGCAGTAATTCGTGTTCCAATCGGCGCCTATGGTTCTGGTGGACCATACCATTCATCCAGTGTTGAATCGGTTTTGGCTAATATTCGAGGCATTAAAGTGGTCTATCCATCTACAGGAGCAGATTTAAAAGGATTGTTAAAAGCAGCGTATTATGATCCTAATCCAGTAGTAATTCTTGAACACAAAGGACTTTATTGGTCTAAAATACCTGGGACGGAAGGTGCAATGTCCACTGAGCCAAGTGAGGATTACATGATCCCAATTGGAAAAGCACGGATTGTTCAAACAGCAAAAGAAGAAATTCGTTTGAGTGGAGATTCTATCGGCGTGATTACATACGGAAGAGGTGTGTATTGGTCCTTAGAGGCAGCTAAGTCATTTGAAGGAAAAGTTGAAATACTTGATTTGCGCACCATTAATCCATTGGATATGGAAGCAATGGGTGATTTATGTGAACGCCATGGTAAAATTCTTTTGGTGACAGAGGAATCCATTGAATGTACCTTTACACAAGGATTAGCTGGAAGGTTGCAACGGTCACATTTTGCCCATCTGGATGCGCCTATTGAAATTGTGGCATCGGTGGACACACCCGCAATCCCATTGAATAGCTCACTAGAGGCTGAGTTGCTTCCGAATGCAGAAAAAGTTGCGGCAGGAATGAAGAAATTATTGAATTATTAATATAAACGATGAAATTTCAAGAAATAATACACGCGGTAGAAACGTTTCATGATTCCTTTGGAATTGAAAACCATTACCAACCGATATCAGATTTAACTGAAAAGGAAGTCCAATTGCGCTTTGATTTGATGAAGGAAGAGAACGAGGAATACCTCGAAGCTGCAAAAAATGGAGACATGGTCGAAATCGCTGATGCTCTTGGTGATCAATTGTACATTTTGTGTGGAACGATTCTAAGACATGGACTACAAGATAAAATTGTAGAAGTTTTTGAAGAAATCCAACGATCAAATATGAGCAAGTTGGATGCGGATGGAAAACCCATTTACCGCGAAGACGGGAAAGTATTAAAATCAGACCGCTATTTCAAGCCGAACATAGCGGCCATTTTAAACAAATAGAGTTTTACACGGCTGCGTTTTGATTTCTTTTTGTCAAACGAAATATTGCCGTAGGAATGATGGTTAGTTTTGTTGTTTAAAGACAATAGAATGAATGACATCTCGATATATTTCCAAGAAGTTAGCGATTCAGAAACTTGGAAGGAACAACAATTAGGTTCGTATATAGTTAAAAACCAAGGTGGATTCCCTGCTTTGGAAAAAAATGCATGCGCACTTATTTACGTTCCTGAATTCCGGGGAAGTGGGGGTGAAAATTCTTCTTCACAAACGCATTTTCGAAAAGCACTTTATGCACTGCACCATGAAGGCACATGGAATTTGCCTTTTTACGATCTTGGGGACATCTTACCAGGAAACACATTGGAGGATACTTATTTTGCGGTATCAAAAGTCGTTGCGGAATTGGTTAAACATAAAATTATTCCAATCATTATTGGAGGGAGCCAAGATTTAACCGTGGCCATGTACAATGGATATGAGAAACTGGAACAATTGGTGAACATTTGTTCTGTTGATCACGCGCTCGACCTTGGTTCACCAGACGAAGAAATCCATTCAAACGGATATTTAAGTCAAATTTTACTGAAAAGGCCTTGCTATTTATTTAATCATGCGAATATCGGACTACAACGGCCATTTGCCAGCGTGAAAGAGTTTGACTTATTTGAAAAGCTCTATTTTGATATTTGTCGACTTGGGGAATTTAATCAAGATTTCACCCTAGCAGAACCTCATTTGCGCAACGCAGATATTATAAACATTGATTTTAATTCGATTAAAGCATCCGAAACATTGAATCCCCAAGCGAATCCAAATGGATTTTATGCAGAACAAATGTGTCAAATTGCAAAATATGCAGGGATTTCAGATAAAGTAACTTCTTTAGGTATTTTCAATTTCGAAAAACCGAGTGATTTGTGCGATAAGATGCTAGCTGAAACGATCTGGTATTTTCTGCAAGGTGCCATGTCGCGAAAAGGAGATTTCCCCATCGGAAGCAAAATTGACTACACACGATTCACTGTTTTTATGGAAGATTCAAATCGAGAAATCATTTTCTTTAAAAGCAATAAATCAGCACGTTGGTGGATGGAAGTCCCATATCCGCCTCAAAGTGGAACGAAGTATGAGCGACACCACATGGTACCATGCAACAAATCCGACTACGATAATGCCATGAATAATGAAATGCCTGACCTTTGGTGGAAAACCTACCAGAAACTTGGATAGTGATCACATTAAATTCACATATCATTATATTTTTTCATTTAAATTCCTTATTTTAGCACCTTAAAATGGCATTTCTTGTGTAAGATTTGCTATTTTAATATTGTTAAATAAACCATATGCTATTGAAAACCAAGCTGTTAACCATCTTGTTAGTTGCTGTTATTGGATCCGTCCAGGCGCAACAAGATAAGCTCGTCACTCATTTCATTTTTGATAAGATGAGCATTAATCCTGGTAAAACTGGTCTAGATTTGTACAACGGAATTTGTGCAACGAGTATTTACCGTAATCAATGGGATAAAGTCAATGGTGCGCCAAATTCGGCCATCTTAAATATTGAGTCAAACTTGTCTCGATTTTTACCTGGTGGGATTGGAATCAATTTCTACCACGATGCGATTGGTTTTTCACGTCAAAACAATTTATTGTTGAATTATTCTTACCCAATCCAAATTGGACGCGAAGGTGTTTTAGGAGTTGGTGTTGGAATTGGGATCATGAATTTTGGAATGGATCCAGAATGGGTTCCGCCAACACAAGTAGTTGACCCTACCTTGCCAGTTGGATTTGCAGCTACGGCTGTGGATGCAAATTTTGGTTTGTATTTTCAATCAAAAGATTATTACGTAGGTATTTCCTCTACCCATTTAACGGAATCGGATTTATCGAAAGCAGTAAGTCAGATTACGCAAAGTTATCAGACGGCTCGTCACTACTACCTAATGGGTGGATACAAGTTCAAGGATGTTATGAATGGAACAATTGATGCGCAAATGCTCGTTCGTACAGACTTTATTCGATTTTCTGCAGATTTAAACGCACGTTACTTATTTAAATTGGACGATAAGGATGCATATGGTGGACTAACATTTAGAACCTCGGATGCAATCGCTGTTATGTTAGGTTATTCACCTATGCCAAAATTGCAAGTAGGATATTCTTATGATATTACCGTTAATAAAATAGCTAGTATCTCTCGCGGGTCTCACGAGTTGATGGTGAAATATTGTTATTTCATTCCACCACCACCTAAGACCAAAGCAAGACATCCTCGTTTGTTATAGTAGGCATAATTAAATAATGTAACCATTTATATAGTTCTTACGTTATACCCCAAGTTAAGAGAATCCTGTAGCAAGGTAATTTGGATAATGGCAGAACCAAAAACAAAAGAATGAAAAAGTTAGTTAGTTTTTTATTTGTACTAAGTTTCTTGTACTCATGTAGTGATGTAGAAGGTAATTTAGTGGGTGTGAGTGGTAGAGACACCTGGTATCCAGACGTTTTAGGACCTGGAAAAATGCCTTTAGGAATGGTTTATGTTCCTTCTGGTGCTTTTCAGTCTGGTGAAGACGATGAAGACATCATGGGTCTACACACGGCTCGTAAAAAAACCGTTTCCGTTCCAGCATTCTACATGGACGCTACTGAAATCTCCAACAATGAATATCGTCAGTTTGTACACTGGGTGCGTGATTCAATTGCTCGTGAGAAATTGTACAGAAGAAGTGTGGATGAGGACGCTGAACGTTGGGTAAATGTTCCTGATAATTTCTTCAAAGAGCCATACCGTACATTAATTAACATGGGTTCTGATGTTCAAGGAGGTAATACGCCTTTCCAACTTTACATGGATTCAACGAACAGTGCAAATGTCGATTTGACCTATTTGACGATGTTGGGTAAATTCAACGGGAAGACAGGAAACAAAAATGCTAAAGTAAAAATTACGAATGCACTTGTAAACGGATATAAATACGATCCGAAAAAAGTTGGTCCAACGAACTTAAAAGATGGTTTGGTGATGACCGATGATGAATTGGCAGGTATTTTTGCAATGTACGCCTTCAAAGGAGATTCCAAGAGAGGTGGTGCTGCAGATATGAAGGATGAAAAAGGATCATCTGATAAATTAACTTACTACCAAGGTGGTCGCGTGGACAATCGTAAGTATTTTACCTTGAATTGGGCTGAACCAATTGATTATGACGATCCTGAAATCGCTTTCT
>JANRBR010000002.1:40469-43841 GCA_030727405.1 Crocinitomicaceae bacterium
TTTACCTTGAATTGGGCTGAACCAATTGATTATGACGATCCTGAAATCGCTTTCTTGTTATCTGATATGTACTACAGCGCTGAAGAGAGTTTCTACAAAAGAAAAGAAATTGATACGCGTTTGTTGTTCTTTGATTACTTCTGGATTGACTACAAAGAAGCAGCTAGAAGAGGGAAAGTAATTACAAAAGCAATCGACTCTCGTAAAACATTTGCTTATGATAGCCTATATGGTGATGCAGCAAATGCTATTTACCGAAGAGACCGACGTGAACCGCTTGGTAAAGATTACAAGTCAAACGATCAACACCGTTCAACTTTATATACTGTTGATCAAAATACGAACAAAGTTTGGGTAGATACAACCTTGTACGTGGATCAATGGGCTGAGGGTGTAACGAAAATTAACGATACAAACTCATTGAAAGGATCAATCCTTTCCAACCCAGGCCAAGATTTGGATTTAGGATTCACAAACAGCAAGGGTAGCCATAATGCCATTCGAGGGCATACGGATAGAAGTCGTTTCATCATCAAAGAACGCATCAACATCTATCCAGATACGCTATGTTGGGTAAGGGATTTTACGTATGCGAATCATACGCCAATGGCTCAAAATTATTTCTGGAACACAGCTTACGATAACTATCCTGTGGTTGGTGTAACATGGCCACAAGCGAAAGCATTCTCTGTGTGGAGAACTCAAATTTTCCACTCTTGGTTGCAGTCAAATGGAGATTTATTTGTGAATGATTTCCGTTTACCAACTGAAAGTGAGTGGGAAAGAGCAGCACGTGGTGACTTAGATATGGCTCAGTACCCTTGGGGTGGACCATACATCAGAAACAACAGCGGATGTTTCTTGGCCAACTTCAAGCCAATGAGAGGTCGTTATTTTGAGGATGGTGGATTCTATACAGTTAAAGTATATTCATACAATCCTAACGGATTTGGATTATACTGTATGGCAGGAAACGTTGCGGAATGGTGTTCAACAGCATTTGATCCAGATGCGTACGAGTTTGAAACAGACATGAGTGCCGATTATGAGTACGATGCGAAAGATGGAGATCCAGCTGCTAAAAAACGCAAAGTTATTCGTGGAGGCTCATGGAAAGATATAGGATTCTATTTAATGAATAGTACGCGTACCTATGAATACCAAGATACAGCTAAGTCGTATATTGGATTTAGAAACACAATGACTCACTTGGGTCGTGGTGGTAAAAATATCGAACAGGAGAATGGAGAAGAAATCCAAAGCGATATTTCAATTAAGTAATCAATGTTTAATCTATAGTTTAATTTAAAATCAAAAGTTATGAGTGGTAATGGTGGTTTTTTTGCTTCAAGAAAGTACAAGTTATTTGTTAAATACCTGTCTGGATTCGGAGCATCGGTGGTAATTGTTGGAGCGTTATTTAAAATCATGCACTGGCCTGGTTGTGACGTCATGTTGATCGCAGGATTGTTGACAGAAGCAGGAATCTTTGCATTCATTGCATTGGAACCAATGCATGAAGATCCAGATTGGACGCGTGTTTTCCCTGAATTGGCAGTGGAAGAAAACAACGAAGAAAATCGTTTGATGCCTTTATTGAAAAAAGGTGGTCTAGGTGGTGGCGGTGGTGCTGCTGACGGTTTGGCTAAAGAATTAGATAAAGCTGGAATTGACCAAAATCTATTAGCTCGTTTAAAAGATGGTATGTCTAATTTAGCAGACAATGCAAAATCTTTGGGTGCTGTTGCAACAGCAGCTGGAGCAACAGATTCTTATGTGAAAAGTTTGGAAACAGCTTCTCAAAGTTTAACTAAATTAACGGACCAATATGCAGCTTCTGCTCAAGCAATTGCTGGAATCTCAACTGAAGGACAAGGTAATTTCGGTGTGGAAATGCAAAAATTAGGTCAAAACTTAGGGGCCTTAAATAACGTATATGAATTGCAATTGAAATCTTCTCAAGATTACTTGGATTCATTAGGTCAAATGAACGCACTTCAAGAAAACATCAAAAACATCATGACTGACTTGGCTGCTTCAGCGAAGGATACCACGTCTTACCGTGAAAACATGTCCATGTTGTCTCAAAACTTAACTGATTTGAACAACGTATATGGCAACATGTTGAAAGCTATGAAAGCTTAATTTTAGTAGGTACTAATTTTAATTACAAACAAACTAAAAGCTAGAAATTATGGCAGGTGGTAAGGAAACCCCAAGACAGAAGATGATTGGTATGATGTACCTCGTTTTGACTGCTCTTCTTGCATTGAACGTATCCAAACAAATTTTGGATGCATTCGTAGCAATTGAAGAAAACATTCAACGTGGAAGCATCACTCAATTAGAGCGCGGTAATGCCGCGAAAAAAGACTTGTCCGGAGAGTTAGTTGGATTGAAAGACGACGAATCTGGAAGAGCGAAAGCGAAGAAAATCAAAAAATTCCTTGGGATGATTAAATTAATCGACAAGGAAGCTGGAGATTTGATTAAGTCTATCGATGACCTTAAATTAGATTTGTTATCAAAAGCGAATGAAGACATCAAAACGATTGATAATGAAAACGAAAAAGTGATTGTTTGGAAAAAATATGATCCAAAATCTCCACTTCAACCAGCACGATTGAATTTAATGGCGGTTCAAGCCAAAGATCAATTTGATATTCCAATGCACGAAATTGTTGGTTCTGATATCAAACGTTTAGATCCCTCGAAAGCGGGTATCAAACTTTGGAAACAATACAATGCTTTCCGTAAATTTATTGTGGAAACTTCTGGTACTTACAAAGAAGGCGAAAAAAACAATTGGAAAGTGAAGGTGAAAGACATCAATAACAATTGGACGAACATGAAATTGCAAGAAGAGATCAAGAAAATGATCAATGCAAAATCAAATAAAGTGAATCCAGATGATGCAGAAGTGTTATTAGGTTTGTACCAAGAGTTGACCAAAATTGAAAAAGCAGATCACCATGAGCAAAAAAACATCCATTGGATGGGCCGTACTTTTGATCATGCACCTATGGTAGGGGCGATTGCCTCTCTATCTTCGATGCAGAATGAGATTTTAAGTGCACGTGCGAAGGCGGTTAATTTATTGAAAAGTAAAGTGACCGTAGGTGAGTTCTCGTTCAATAAAATCCAAGAATTGGTGAGCGGTCCTGGTGTTGCTACGGAAGGAGAAGACATTGAATTGAAAGTTACCATGGCTGCGTATGATTCGGATAACAATCCTGTTGTTACTGGTCCTGGAACAGTAACCGTGAAAGATGGTGTTGGAACAATAAAAACAAAGGCTTCAGGAACAGGGGATATGACCTTGAATGGTACGGTGATGATTCGTAACAAATCAGGAGTAGAATATCCTAGACC
>JANRBR010000003.1:0-7486 GCA_030727405.1 Crocinitomicaceae bacterium
TGAACGGATGTCCGTCTTTAGCAGATACTGTCACTGTAGCTGTTAATCCGGTGCCTGTTATTAATTTTAACGATACAACGATTTGTGAAGGTCAATCAGCAAATCTTATCGGAATACCAAATTTAACTGGTGGAAGTTATTCTTGGAATACAGCTCAAACGACTCAACAAATAACGGTTTCACCTTCAGTTACCACAGATTACACGCTTATTTACAGCTTAAATGGATGTAATGATACGATAACAGAATCTGTTTATGTTAACCCTATTCCAAATGTACAGATCAATCAAAATCCTACTATTTGTTATGGTCAAACAACTACATTAACGTCAACTGTTTCACCAGCTAACGGAACGTACGAATGGAGTGGCTTTGGATTATCTGGAGTGAATAATCAAAATCAACTTACCGTTTCGCCACAAAACGGTAATTCAACTCAAAATAGTATTCATACTTACGAATTGATTTACAACTTGAATGGCTGTAAGGATACTGCTTATACCAATGTCAATGTTAATTTAATACCAAGCGTCGTCGGAACAGCTAGCCAAAATACCATTTGTCCTGGTGAAAGCATTCAATTAACTGGAACAGGAACTCCAACATTATCAAATGGTAATAATGGGTCTTATGTTTGGATAACAACCAACCCATTAGATACGATCGCAACATCTTTTGATGTAACAGTCAATCCAATAATAAACACAACTTATCAGGTGGTTTATACAATGAATGGTTGTACGAGTCCAGCATTTCCAGTTTCTATTACTATTCAAACCGCACCGCAAATAACCATTCAAAATATTAATCCGAACATTTGTGAAGGGGGTTGTGTAACACTCACAGCAGTACCATCGGCATCGACCGTTGTACCAACCGGCTACATCTGGTCGACTGGCGAGACTACCCAAACGATTCAAGTTTGTCCATCGGATACAACAAATTATTCGGTTATTGGACTATCCGGAACTTGCCAAAGTTCTCCAGCACAAACGGTGGTCAATGTGACATCAGATCCGATTATTTCGACGCAAATGCCGAGTGATACCATGATTTGTGTTGGTGGATCCTATTCGTTCTTTATCGTAGCAAGTGGTGGTGTTGGGAATCCAACCTATCAATGGTATGAAAATTCAAGCGCGGTTAATTTTGGCGGAACACCAATCGTTGGAGCAACAGGTGCTGGCTATACCACTCCCGTTTTCAACGTACAAGGTGCACACCATTATTATTGTGTCGTTTCTTATCCAAATGGAGTTGGCTGTAACGCAGTCACGTCCGAAGTTGGAAGTCTATATGTCATGCCAGATCCTATCGTTACGATTGGACCATCAATTCCTCAAACCTTGTGTTTGGGTGGTGCTGCCGATTGCGTAACAGCAAGCGTTCAGGGTGGTGTTGGTTCCAATACCTATTTATGGATACCGAGCGGCGAAGTCACACAAACTTTCTGTCCACCTTCGGCTCAAATTGGCACCAATAATTATAGCGTCATCGTGCAACAAACAGGAATTGCCTGTGGATCTTTGCCATCGAATCAAGTGAGTGTAACGGTCATTTCTGACCCTACAATCGCCATATCAGGCATTTCAAATGTCTGTGAAGGAGCTCAAGTCAATTTAAATACCGTGATTCAAGGGGGTATTGGAAGTGTTGGTTCCTATCAATGGTATGAATCAAATCCAAGTGGACAACCATATCAAAGCATTGTTGGTGCAAATTCATTGAATTACACGACAACACCACTTTCAAGCAACGCAAGCTTCGTGGTTGAAATGAACATGACGGGCGTTGGATGTAATGCCTTAGATACCTTTGAAGTAAATGTTTTTGACGATCCAGAAATCACCATCCAAGGAGATCTCATGGCCTGTATGAACGCTCAAATTGATTTAAGTACTACTTTTACAGGAGGAACACCGAATTCATCCAATGTGTACACATGGTATTCAGGATCAAATGGAACTTATGTGGATTCAACATTGTTGCAAGCTACATCGGTAATAAATACCTACAGTTTCAATATCTACCAGGATACGAGCATTTTTGTGATTGTTAATAATACTGGATTCGGTTGTGACAACGATACAAGTGCCTTTATCAACATCGATGGAATCGAATGGGCGGAAGCAAGTTTCGATATGGATCCGTCCGACTTATCGCAATCGTTGATCAATCCGACGTTTAGTTTCATCAATACTTCAGAAAATGCCACCAATTACTTGTGGGATTTAGGTGAATGTGATCCACAGTCTCCAATGAGTGAGTTGTTCACTCCACCTACTCCATTCTACGATCCAAGCGACGAAAATCAAATTGGCTATACGTATGGTTGTCCTCCAGGACTTTATCAAATCATGCTAATCGCCATGAATCAAGGAATGTGTCCAGATACCGCGTACCAAGTGATTCGCATTCAAGATGAAGTATTGGTTTACGTGCCGAATACCTTTACACCAGATTACGACGAAAACAATCAATATTTCTACCCAGTGATTTCGACCATCATCAAACCACAATCGTATGTATTCAGTGTTTACGATCGTTGGGGGGAATTAATTTACGAATCAAAAGAGGAACCGCCTGTACCAAATACACAGCCAAATTTCAATAACAGTTGGAACGGTACAATAAATGGACATGCTTGCCAAGATGGAACCTACATTTGGAAACTCCGCTTCATCGTGAAAGAATCTGGTGAGGTCATCTACAAAGTTGGACATGTGAACTTACTGAAATAAGGGGTATTCAATCGTTGGTGAGTTTTTCAATAGTTGGGGCTATGTGCTAAAATGCTTCTCATAGGTGAATGGACTTAAACACAATCAAGTCCTTTTTAGACCAATGATTTCAGTCATATCATGTATATGATTATATCTTGAATAAGATTTCCTATTCCATCAACGGAATAGGAAATTCAATTCTTTAATTTCTGCGCTTAAAAGGCGAAAAATAACACTGCTTTAATGGGGAAATCGATAGTATCAAAGCAAATATAGGTTGATGTCAATTGGGAAGGAAAAAGAGTCAAAAAGAACGCCTTTTTACGTTCCATGCTGAAAACATGAAGATACCAAAGGGGGTGTTTAAATAACCAGAACCTTACTGTTTTCAAACAAAACTGTGTACAACCAAATGCGCGTATTCCTCAGTTTCAAACGGAAGTTACCGGAATAAAATGTACCACAACGAATTCCTTTGAATACCTGCGCACATTTTTAGTTCATCACTAAGGATTTCATGTCCAAATTGAAAACTTTAGAGAGTAAGCTTACTTCAATAAATTGACGTGTCCAGTAAATACTTTACTCTCTCCATTTTGGAGTAATTCCAAACGTATCACCCAAGTATAAGTACCTTGCTGGCATTTAAGCACTCTATTTGTGCCATAGGTTCCATCCCATCCTACCTTGCTGTCGTTGCTTTCAAATACAAGTTCACCCCATCGATTGAATACCTGCATTTGATAAGTTTCCGGTTTATATCCTTCGGAAATTATCGGTAGAAAATCCTGATTGTATGCATCTCCATCTGGAGTAAAGGTATTTGGAACATACATTAATAAATCCTGCCAATAAAGTAAATCTCTATAAGCTACATCCAAGCAGCCAATTTCATTAAAGGCTGTTAATTGAACCACATAGGTTGATGGAATATCCGCATAGGCATGCATGGGTTCAAAATCCATTGTGGTAGTACCATCGCCGAAATCCCAGAAATAACTTGTGGCATCCACGGTATTATTAAAGACTTGTACGTCGTTATCGATGTTGTTTATCACATAATCATCCAATTCAAAGGAAGCTTGTGGCGTATCGTACATGCAAACCGCATTCGTTTCTGTGTGAGTGGAAACACATCCTTCAGGCGTTGTAATGGTTAAGCTCACATCGTAACAGCCTTCGGTCGTGAACTGATTTGAGGTAAACAATCCTTGATTCGAAGTTTCTCCATTTCCAAAATCCCAGAAATACGACCAATCATTGTTTAAATCTACTGCATTCATGGTCACATCCAATTGATCACAGCCTTGCGTATGTGAAAGGGTAAAGTATGAATCAGGTAAATAGTTCACCACAATCGGAATCACCTTTGAATCAGTACATCCTGTATTCGGATATGTTCCAATCAATTGAACATCGTATGTTCCAGCTGATACATATTCATGTGTAGGATTTTCTACGAAACCAAAGGTTCCATCATCGAAATCCCATGAATAATCAATTCCTGGAGTACTTGTATTGTTAAAGAACAGATCTGTTTCTGTACAATTCACTGCATTTTGTACGTTAAATTGAATGATTGGAATTGGATTCACCTGAACAAACAGGTTAAATGGATCACTTGAACACAAATTACTACCTGTCTCGGTCAAATTATAGGTAACCGTTTGCATGGTTGGTCCAACTGAAATCGTATCAATTCTCCAAGCATGATCGTATAAGAAATCAAACAATAGGTTATTTTGAGGAGTCGAAATGATTTGATTCGGAGTAGTATTTGGATGAGAGATGTTGTTCAATGCATAGGTCCCGCCGTTATTGGGTAAATTAAACGCTAACTCACTTTCACTACAAACAGAAATGGTCAGGTTCGAAACCACTGGTTCAGGTTTTATCGTGATTTCCACTTGAAATGGATCACCAACGCACCCAAAAGGTGGATTAATTGAAGTCGGGATGACATTATATGTTAAAATACCTGGGGACACAAAATTTTCGATTGGACCAACAATGTGTGGACCTGGATTTACCGAAGAATCGTCTGGAGGAATGGTGCCTGGTGTGATGAGTCCTCCAATAACCGGCGGAATGAGTGTCCAATTGAAATTACTAGAAACACCGTTTCCTCCGTTGTCGATTTGCTGTTGCAAATCAATACCAAATAGGCTATCTGAGCAATAGGTGTAGAATGCATTTACCCCAACTGGTTCTGGATTAATATCAACCGTCATTTCAAATTCTTCACCTTTGCATCCAGCGTCACTAAATGGTGAAATCTGGTAATTGATGGTGTAAAGCAGAGAACTTGTATTTATAAAAGCATCATCTTCAAAATCTAATTCTGATAAACTGATTGGTGGAGATGGTGGAGAAGTTAAAATCGGTCCGCCGGAATATAAAGAAGCCAATGCTCCAGGAGCTGGAGTTAAGGCATTTACCACATAACTTGTTGTCGATACTCCATTGGTTGTATTGAAATTAACGGTAGTTAATTCCTCTTTCGAACAAACAGTTAAAGTTAAATCATCAACTTCTGGTTCTGGATTAATCGTTGCTGTTACCGTAAATGGATTTCCAACACATCCCGTTGCTTCCGCTTTGGGAATGATGGTATAAAGTATGTCATTCGGCGTGTTTAAAGTGACATTGTTCCATTTATCATCAAAAAGCACCATGTTATTTGTGTCGTTGCAGATAATTGGCAAACCACCTGAATTACCTAAAAACGAAGGAATTGAAATGTTTGAAATAGAATAACCGTTTGTTGCAACAAAAGGTCCATCGACATCGTCCGGAAGAATCACTTCGAGTTCTGTGTCACTACATATGGTCAATGTTACATTTGCGACAAATGGTTCTGGAATGATGGGAGCTGTCACCGTAAATAGTTCTCCTTCACAAGACAAGGTGCCATTCACAATTGGATATGTAATAACAGGGATCACTTCGTATATCACTGAAATAGTATCATTCAATGTATTTGTATATGAATCGTCTTCTAAATCGTTTTCTGTTAAACCGTTTGCTGCACCAACATTTCCACCGAAAATGGAAAGCCCGTTCAGATTTAATGCAACTAAATCAAAGGAAACTGTACCTAAGTATTGATTGGTAATTGGATCAAGTCCGGGAACACCGTTATTACTCGCATTAAATGGCACATTCAAATTAAGTTCTGAACATAGAGCGGCTAAATTCTGATCTAACATTTCCGGAACAGGTTTGACGGTAATCATGTATGACTCTGAGCTATCACATGTTTCAGAAAGTGAGGTATTCGGAATGGTATAAGTATAGAATGATTGAAGCGTAATTTCTAAATTTTGATCTGTCTGTTGGCTATTTATCGAGGTAAATCCAGGAACAATTGAAGGATTTAGCAAGGTGTTAACTGGCACTATGGGTAAACCAATGTTGTCGCCAGCTGTACTCCAAGTAATTATGCTACTTGGAATGTCACAATTCACTATGACAGGACTAATCGTCAGGTTCGGACAGAGTATTTGGTCATTTATGGGTTGAATCACTGGTTTAGGCACAACAAAGACATGCACATTGCTTGCGGAACCTGGGCAACCACTTGCTGGACTATTTGGAATTCCAATGAAATTTACACTGTAAACCATTTCTTGGGTGTAGTTTTCAGGATTGTCTAACTCATCGTTAATGATGGACGAGGTCTGAACAGCGTACGTGGGCGTTTGAAGTGTCGTGTTTGATGTAACCGCATTCCATATCGGAATTAATGAAGGTGTATTGGAGACTAAATTCAAATCAACACTTTCCCCGCTGCATCGAATTAAGGTATCGGTATTCAACATCTGAATGGCGGATGGAATAATGTTAATTGACATGGTAAATGGCGTTCCAATACAACCTTGCGCACTCATCGGAGTTATGAGATAAGTAACTGTTCCGTTTCCAGTTCCTGTCGCCACATAACTATCGTTTATATTACCTGGCGGATTAATGCTTGGATTCATTGGGGCACTTATTTCTATAGGTCCAGTACTCACCCCTAAACTTGTTCCAGAAGGAATTGTTACGCCATTTAAAGTAATGGAATTCACGTAATACCAGGCAGTTGTAACACTGGAAGCAATACTATTTGGAAAATCTTGATCGATAAGTACATTTGAACACTCGTCAAGAAGGTTGGTGTTGGTTACAACTGGTTCAGGTAGAATGGTTACAATGATATCAAAGGTATCCCCAAGACAACCATTTGCTCCTAAAGGAATGACTTTATAAGTGACTATTTTACTTGTATTTGTAGTATTGGTAAAAGAATCGTTTGCAATTGCACTTAAGATACTTGTTGTTGTTGAACCATTGGATGCGATCTGAAAATTAGAACTTGCCGCTATTAATCCTGGTTCTATAATGGTATCAATGATGTTCCAACTTGAAACTGCGGGTGTTGTATTTGATGGAAAAGTAAAACCTATAGGTAGATCGGAGCAGATGGAGAGGGAAAAAGTCGAAAATACTGGGATTGGGTTGACCGTTACAGTTATGACATTACTTGTGTCCGTGCAGGCACTGTTACCAAGCGTACTTGTCACTATAACTCGATAGTATGTAGTTGATGTTATTCCTGAAGGTGGATCGTAAGTTGAATTCGTGCCATTGGGTGTGATGTTGATCCATGGACCACTAACTGCTGTTGCAGATTGCCATTGATAACTCAAAACACCAGAACCAGATGCCGGAGTACTTATTGTAAATGAAGTAGGATTGTCACCCGAACATATTGTTTGGTT
>JANRBR010000003.1:7586-39828 GCA_030727405.1 Crocinitomicaceae bacterium
CCGGAGTACTTATTGTAAATGAAGTAGGATTGTCACCCGAACATATTGTTTGGTTGACGAAGACACCTGCTGTGATATCATTGACCGTTACAGTTATGACATTACTTGTGTCCGTGCAGGCACTGTTACCAAGCGTACTTGTCACTATAACTCGATAGTATGTAGTTGATGTTATTCCTGAAGGTGGATCGTAAGTTGAATTCGTGCCATTGGGTGTGATGTTGATCCATGGACCACTAACTGCTGTTGCAGATTGCCATTGATAACTCAAAACACCAGAACCAGATGCCGGAGTACTTATTGTAAATGAAGTAGGATTGTCACCCGAACATATTGTTTGGTTAACAGAAAAATAAGGAACATTCACCCCATTTATCACCAAAACCGATGTGTCCGAATAAAAATGACAGGTAACGCCATTTAATTGTTGCGTGTAATGAATTCGGAAATAATATGTGCCAGGGGGCGAATTAAAGGCGGTAATGGAATTTTGATTCGAGGAACTTGGAACAGTAATTGGGAACGTTGGATTACTCGTAAAACCAGAATATACATTGGATCGTTCCCATATCCAGTTTAAGGTATCACCTATGGTTGAGGAAGGATGAATAGGTAGTGTAGAATGATCGAACACCGGTAAAGGAGTTGAATTTTGACAAATCGTAATGGTATCTGGGGTAATCATACCGGGATCAATCGCATTGATCTTCACGGTTAGGTTAAATACATCTGAAGGGCAGGTTGTGCCTGCAGAGGCCTCCACGATATATTTTATTTGATAAATCTGAGAATAATCAATACTTGTATTTATATCTAGTTGAATCGATCCACTTATGGAAGTACCACTTCCTGGTGATTCTCCAAGAATTTGGTTAATGTTTGAATAAGCGCTATCAATGCTCCAAGTGTAATTCATCCCGCTCGAAGGGACGACAGTTGCCAAAGTTGGCATTCCAGAAATAGGTGACAGTGAAAAAGTACCGTTGTTACAAATAACCAATGTGGTATCAGGTATGGAAATACCAGGAAGTACGTTTACCGTAATTGTAAATGTATCACCGTCACATGTATAACTATTTGGAGCAACACCGGAGGTAGTATGCGGGGTTACCGTATAAATAACTTGTTGTTGGGTGGAAACCGTATTCGGTAAGCTAAGTGTCTGGCTTATGGGTCCAGATACACCTGGTGAACCTTGAATAGTGTCGCCAATCACATTGTTTAAGGATGAATTAGGACCTGCTGCAACCGTCCATGTATAGGTGGTGTTTGAAGGGACAACCGTTGCCGAAGTTGGATCGTTAGTTGTTGGGTTGTAGCTAAAGGATGAGCCGGAACATATCGAGTATGTTGAATCCGGAATAAAAGCCTTGGGAAGAACGATTACCGTTTTTTCCATGACATCTTGACCACAAGCAGGGTTTTTAACAAATAATTTAATTGTATAAGTACCTGGTTGATTATAGGTTACGGTAAATGTTTGAGGACCATTAGTAAGTTGAGTTCCTAAACTGGTAATCGTTGATGGAGATATAACATTAGGGGAATTTGGTAAAACCGACGGTCCACTTCCCGTATTATTTGAATGGTACCACCAAAAATTATAGTCTTGTGTGCAAATGCCACTATTGGGATAAACATAATTACCACTTATAGAATTATTTGTATAAGTAACCGTAGTGCCCTGACAAATCGTGTCTAAATCAGGAGATCGACTAAAAATTGCTTCAGGAGCCTCACTTACATAAATATTTGCTGCAGGATTTGTAGATGTACCACACGTATTGGTAGCCGATACTTGTATCTGATAAGGTTGAGACGTGCCAATTGAACAACCCAAGAATGGATATATGTGAGAAACTTTAGAAGGCTTAATAGGTAGATTGGGGTAAGAATATGTTTCTAAAGGATTATTTGCATCATTTAGATCCCAATCAATATTATAGGAAACTCCAGGATACTGATTAGTAAAACTGAGAGAATAGTTACCAGGATCACAAGCCGGAGTAGTTGCTGATTCAAGGGGAATTGAAGGTTGTCCAATTTGCACAAAATAGACGTCTGAAAAAGTACAACCATTGGTAAAATCGACTTTTAAAACAAGGTAAAAAAATCTAACATTAAGTGCATCATAAGTATTTTCAATTTCTCCCATACTACAATCTATAGGACTAGGTTGTGAATAGTCAGATATGCTTATGTTGTTTACATTACTACAAGTAATGTTGTTTAAATCCCATTTAATATAATGTGAATTGGAAATAGTCTGTGGGCAGCTTGTAAAAGTTGTAACGCTATTCCCTTCAATATTTATTGAAGAAGTGGACCAATTAGAAGAATTTGCCGAATTTAATGAAATATTTGGTAAACTATTTGTTGTATTGGATGCAATAACATTAAGAGATTTTGTTAATGGCAGGGTATTTGGAATGCTAACAGTTAAAAGAACAGTATAACTTCCAGTTGGGAATGTGATTGGGAATTCTGTTCTAAGAGAGGTTGAAGTAATACTTGCACTATTTGAACCTGAAGTTGTTGTAATGGTCCATGAAACAACAGTATTTGAATTATTGCCAATAACACTAACACTATTATTCAATTGAAAAAGGACCGTAGAATTACTACAAATATTTAAAACGCTCCCATTGTTTGGCGGATTAGTGGTAAAATCTGCCTGTTGCCCAAATAAAATTTGAGAATTAATAATAAAAATTAACAAGTAAAAAAGTACTCTTTTAATCATTATCCTTATATCTGATTTGATTAATAAATAATTTAGAAATCTGATTTTATTTCCACATTATAAAGAAATTATCTTCTCTTTTATGTATTCAACGCTAAAATTGGCACCTGGTTGTCTCCCGAACCTAAGAAATGAAAAAAATTACTCGTTAATAATCCTCAACTCCGTACGGCGGTTCAACTGGTGCTCTTCTTCTGTACATTCGACATCATTTCCGCACTTGTTCTTCAATCGGTATTCACCGTAGCCTTTGGCGATGATGCGAGATGAACTAATTCCCTTGCTGATGATGTAATTGACACAGGATTCAGATCGATTCTGAGACAAGCGTTCGTTGTATTCATCGTTACCACGTGAATCCGTGTGAGAGGATAACTCTACCTTTAAATTGTTGGATTTCATGTACTTTACGAGTTTATCCAACTCAACGATGCTCTCCGCTCGTAAATTCCACTTGTCGTAATCGTATAAAATCATATCCAAGTTGATGAACGAATTACCCGTGTTTAATTTCATGTTGCAATTGATGGAAAGCAAGGTATCGCATCGCCTGTTTTCAGGAACCAGCATCGAAAATTCATTGTGGTTGATCGCTGTAATCGTGAATGAATCAACAACGTAGCCATCAAACGAAACAAATCCGTCTTTTTTCGTAATGGTTTTTTGAACTTCCCTGCCTTTTTGATAGAAACGTACCAAAGCACCATCCAATGGTAAATTGGAGTTGTTTAAGACCAATAAATTACTTTTTTGATTCTTTGGTCGTGCAAACATCTGAATGGTTTGAGAAGCATCGATTTGATTAATGAATGTCACACTGTCCATTAAGCCGTTTGTTGGATCCTTATACACCAAATGGTACTGCTCTCCAATAACGCCAATGTAACTTAGTCGACCAAAATCATCTGACATCAATGTTTTGTAATAAGAACCATCGTTTCGGTACAAAGTTACTTTTTGCTGCGCATAAGGCTTGTTTCGACAGTCTTTCAACTCAATGTCTACATACCTTTTTTGCATTTTCGCATTCACCACAAATACCTCATCTTTCCAATTCGCTCGATTGGAAGATAAAAATCCTTTTCCGGAAATTTCATTGACATTAAAGGAAAAATCATCTGCATTGGAATTCACTGGAGCTCCCATGTTGCTTGGTTTAGCGGAAACAAAATCCCAGGTGAAGATATCCAAACCGCCAAATCCTGGCCAGCCATTCGACGCGAAATAAATCGTTCCATCCAAGGAAACGTAAGGAAATAACTCATTTCCAGCGGAATTCACTTTGGGACCTAAATTGACTGGTGCATCATAACCGTTTCCATTCCACTTACACTTGTACAAATCGGAACCTCCAAATCCTCCAGGCATGTCTGATGCAAAATACAGGTTCAAGGAATCATCCACCACACCATGTCCAACGGAATAGGCGCTGTTGTTGTAATTGAAAAAATCTTTTTTCACCCATAATTCTTGCTCTTTTTCGTAGATTTCAAGCTTTAAGCGGTTGTATTTTATGCGGTTCTTTTCATCTAAAACGTCTTGATTTGTCGTCAAATAGGCATAGCGGTTGTTGAAGGAGAAAGAAATGGGTCCATCGTGGGGATTCGTTCGTTTGATGTCGTTCCAAATGACCTCTTTTGTTTGTTTTCCACCTTTTAGTTTAACATAAACCAAATCCGTAAAAAATTGTCCTGTTTTCCCATAAACACGGTTCACAAATCCTGTGTTTTGTCCAGTTGTGACTAATAAAACTCCTTCTTCAAATGGAAAAGCAGAAAACTCCTCTCCTACTTCGACCGAACGAAATAAGGTGACATCATAAACCGATTTTTGATCCAGGATTTCCGTCAAATTACTTGCCTCACTTTTCCAACGTTGGATGTCTACATTCGTTGGAAATAGTGCTTGTGCTTTATCCACCTGCGACTTTAATCCATCGTATTTTTTATTCAACAACAACAACTGAAATTGACTCAAGTAATCCGCTGGTGTGGTTTCTTTGGTTTGCGCCAATAAATAGTCAGACCATTTCAAGGCGACAACGTATTGTTCCGATCCATAAGCTGCTTCAATCGCTTTCCTTACTGAGGTAAAATCAGTATTCTTTGCTTCGATGGATTCATTCACCAATTCTTCCCACACAGGGAACGCCTCCACGTAATTAAATTGATTGGATAACTTTTGGGCATATTCCTTTTTGAAACTCTGTGCGTATGACAGGCTCATCGAACAAGCGAAAATAAGTGTATATATGGTTTGTTTCATGTCCGGTTCTTTAAAAATATCTTGGGCTGATAAATGCCGCCTGTTTGGAACGTAAATCAAATGCTAAATAGATTTCGTGACTTCCCCAATTGTTAAACCTCAAATGGTTTACTGGAAAATCATAAGCATAGCCAAAGGACCAGCTGTCGTTCGGTGAATATGCCAGATTAACTCCCACAGATTCACGGTAACGGTACATCACCCCTACCCAAAATTGCTTGTACAAATGCGCCGAAAGGTTCATGTCAATCGTTATTGGTGCATTCGCAGTAAACTTTACCAACACCGATGGCTTGATGTCTAAAACTGAATTATAATGGTAAACATATCCTGCTGCTAGAAAATAATGGCGCTGCAAATAGGAATTAGATAAGGTGTCTAATGATCGCTGTAAAAGTCGAGGAATCGAAAAACCAATGTATGCATTCTTCGAATAAGCATAAACGCCTGTTCCAAAATTTGGCGCCGACATTTGATTAGAGGTCGTATAGTTGTAATCGGTCGGATCAATCACTTGCAAACCATTGAAATCGTATTGACTCGACTGGATTCCACCTGAAAGTCCCATCGAAAGTTTCCAATCGGTGTGCTTGAATTCCAAATGATAAGCCACATTCGCCATTAAAGTGAAATTTGTTCTGGCTCCGACACGGTCAAAACTTAAATTCCCACCAACACCAAGGTGTTTTTTCATGATGGGTGCATGAACGGATAAAAATTGGGTACGTGGCGCTCCCTCCCATCCGACCCATTGGGCACGGTTCACGGCAGTCACATTCAAGGAACCTCTACTTCCAGCATATGCAGGATTGAAATTCAATGGATTGAAAAAATACAACGAAGACTGTGCGTCTTGTTGGGCATTTACCTGCAACTGAGCGATGCAAACAAATAAAACGGAGTATATTAAGAACTTTCTCATGGTTGAATTTCAATGTATCCTTTAATTAAATCTTGTGACTTTTTCATGGTGTCAATCACGTAAAAATAAGTGGCAGCCGGAAGCGGCTCATCCACTTGCCTTCCTTCTGTATACCATCCATTCCAGTCACTCTGGTAATTCTCTGACTGATAGACAATGTTACCCCAGCGGTTGTATACCCATACTTTTATCTGAGGATACTGGGCGGTGTTACCAAAAATCCAGGCATCGTTTTTTCCATCATTGTTTGGAGATAAGAACTGTGGAACAATAATGTCAATAAGCGGATTGCAATCAATTGAGAATGTGTCTATTTCCGTGCAATTATTTGCATCCGTTACCGTCAAAATATACGTCCCTTCATCAATGGCATTCAGATCCTGTGTATTGATTCCATTGTTCCAAGAATAAACATAAGATCCAGCACCGCCAATCACAGAAACATCTATTTGACCGTTTGCCTCCCCACATTGTGAAACTTCGGAAGAAACCAAATCGATTTCAATGGCTTGTGGCTCTGTAATGAACAAGGTTGTGTCTGCTGAACATAAATCTTCATTTACCACATTCACCTCATACATTCCTGTTGCTATATTGGAAAGGATATTACTCGTTTCAAAAGCTGGTGTCCAATTGTACGTAAGTGTTCCTGTTTGATTGGTAAGAATGGTGATTTGTCCATCTGTTCCACCGAAGCAATTGACGTTTTCAATTTGAACGTCTGTTATAACGACCAGATTAGGAGGATCCAGTACCACCGTATCGATGTTTGAACAGCCAGTTAAGGGACTAATAACCGTCGCAATATACGTTCCCGGATCTGCCACTACTACTGTTGTGGATTGTCCACCTGATTGAATGGATGGACCTGTCCACGAAATGGTACAATTGTTCGGTTGAATCACCCCATTGATTTGAACGGTGTTATTCAAACAACTAAATCCATCTGGAGGATTAGTCGTGTATTGAAATCCTGGTGATGGATTGATGCTCACAACAAAATCATCCTGAACACCTTGACAACCATTCAATGTTGCCGTAGCCGATACCGTTCCTGAAATGATTGCTCCTGAGTTGTTTGCTGGCGCAGTCCATGTAGGAATTTGTCCTGTTCCGGATGCTAAAAGTCCAATATTGATATTCGTGTTCGTCCATGAAATCGTTCCTCCTACTGGACTGGTCACATAATCCACAGGATTGATGATTGTTCCCGCGCAAACGGTGATGTCCTGTAAAAAGTTCATGGTTATCTGAGGCTGGACGGCTACTGATAGGAATACCGTGTCAGTTAAACAAGATACTCCCACCGGAACGAAATAATAAATGACCGTATCAATTGTGTTCCCTGAGTTTACGAGTACATCTGTAACCGTACCACTGTTTCCGGATCCACTGGTCGCACCTGAAATGGTATTCGGTGAAACATGGTTCCAAACGACTGTCATGTTGGTTAAATTTCCTGAAAACTGAACATCAACTGACTCTCCACTACAAATTAATGTATCCGTGGTTGATAGATCCACAGTTGCCACTGGATTTATAGTCACATTAAATTGATCCTGAACTCCGGGACAAACGGAATTAATCACTGCCGTTGTGGTAATCGTACCTGTAATATTGCTTGTACCAGTATTGGATGCCGCGCTCCAAGTGGGAACTTGACCTGTTCCTGAAACAGGAATACCAATCGCTGCATTGGTATTGGTCCATGTTAAGGTAGCACCTAATGGACTTGTAATGTAATCAACTGGATTAATAATGGTTCCTGGACAAACCGTAATGTCTTGGATGTTATTCATTCCTAAAGTTGGCTGAACAACTACTGGAACCACAATGGAATCACCTGGACAAAGAACGCCACCCGCAAAAACAGTATAGTACACGGTATCTAAGGTATTTCCACTGTTGGTAAGAGTTTGACTAATCGATGACCCCACTCCTGGTAGTTCTCCGGTAATCGTAGGCGGAGCCGTTACTATCCATGAAAAAGTGGTGTTTTGTAAATTGCTCGATAATTGAATGTTTGTGCTATTTCCACTGCAAACATAGGCTTGACTCGGATTCGCTTCGACATTTCCAGTTGGATTGACATTGATCGTCACCTCGGTCGGTGGTGTATTGGTACATCCAACAGCTGCGGATAAATGAACCGTAGCAACATCATTCGTGGAATTGAACAACATCATGGGAGTAACAGTCGTACTCGTAATACCACTTCCTGATAGTAAATTGAATCCTGTCACATTTGTTGAATCATCAACATTCCAAGTGACAACATAACCAGGAATGGTTGAAGTAAAGGTAATTGGGGTGAAAAAATCTCCCGAACAAATGGTTTGATCTAAAGGAATTGCTAGAACAGAACCAGCTGGACTTATGGTAACTAGTTGCATAACGGAATCCATTCCGCAATTGTTACCGGTATACATCCAAACATGGTAAACTCCAGGTGTATTAAAATTCACCACAAGACTATCGGTTCCATTTGTCCAAGTGGTGTAGTCATAATTAGCGTTAATGTTTCCATTGTTAGAACCGAGTGATCCGAATGGCACGGTGTAGCCTGTTGTTTCTTGGATACTCCAATAATGCCCGTATGCATTGGTACAGCCATTGTTACTAACCGATTCCCCAGAAGAACTCGTGTTTGAAAAACTCACATCCTCATTGACACATATTGGAGAAATGGGCGAATACGTAAATTGTGCATCCGTTCCGGTTGAAATGGTGATGGGTCCTACCGTTGCAAATGTTGTACCGCAAGCATTTTGTGCAACAATGGTAGAAGAAAAGGCATTGTTAATGATTATGGGACCAACTGGATAGGATTGTCCACAAGAAGAAGTATTGAAGATATGGGAAATCGTCGTGTCGTTAACAGTAGAAAAAACACTGGAAGGTGTTCCATCCGTAAAAGAAACGGTGTATTGCGTTCCAGGGATATTATTGGAAAGTATATCAATTTCATAAGGGAAAGGCAAACAGGTTGTTTGACCCGAACCTGAGACATTAATCGTTGGTGCGTCACCATTGAAAATTAAATATTGTTTAATGGTGGAACATCCATTTAAATTAGTCACAATGTGTGTCAAAGTAAATGAACCGAGTCCATAAGTGTGTGAAATTTGGCCAGCAACAATGTTTGCCTGCGATCCATTCGGTGTTGCATCGCCCCAAACAAAGGTTTGAGTCGTGCCTGGAACATTGGCAACATTCCATAAAAAATTGGTACTGGTAATGTTTTGACTCACACATCTCTTGAATAAAGTAACCCCATTGGTTACCGAAGTAGAGAAACTATTGCCCGTATTGGCAAGCACCAAACTAGAAACCGGTGATGCGTTTACAACGATGGTCCGACTTAAAGTATTCGATTGTCCATTAGGATTGGTTACCGTTAGTGTTACAGAAGTTCCTGGAGTCGCCGTATTATATTGAATCGTATGCGGTCCAACCAAATTCGAAGAAACGGGACTTGCACCGGTACCAAAAGACCAACTGTAGGTTGTACCTGCCATTACATTGGTGGAAGTATTGGTAAAGGTAATGGACTGTCCTTGGCAAATCGTGATGACACCCGCATTCAATGAAGGATTCGACAGAAAGGATGAACTTGGAACCTGAGCTCTTAACATTTGTGTCGATATGGCCACAATGAAGAGAAGGAAATAGCTGAATCTTAAGATCATTCGTATTAGTTTTACGCAAAAGTAAGGCTTTTATAAATCCTATAAAAATGTAAGAGCAACATATGTAAATACTTGTGAGAATAAATAATTTCTTTCGCGTAAGATACTCAAACTAAATACATCACACTGAATGGATTTTTATAAGTTATGTATTACAATTGGAAAAAACATACAACGACATGTCACGTCCCTCAAATAAAATCCGTCCATTTCAAACCACGAAACTATTATTGACTAATTTTATCCTTCAATTGATTCAGCAGTTATTATATGACTAACCCAAGCGTTTTCCTTGCATGCGACTAAATAAATTCATCAGTGAAAGCGGACTCTGCTCGCGACGCGAAGCCGATCGATTCATTGAACGCGGTTTGGTTTTCATCAATAAACGAAAGGCGACCATTGGTGATCAAGTAAATATTGGTGATAAAGTTCGTGTCAACGGAACGGAATTGGAACCAAGGCAAGGAGAAGACATCGTCTTTATCGCCTTGAATAAGCCAGTTGGTGTCACTTCCACCACCGAAGAAAATGTGCGGGATAACATTGTTCAATTCGTTAACCACAGCAAACGCATTTTTCCAGTCGGTCGATTGGATAAGGATTCTCAGGGACTGATTTTTTTGACGAACAATGGTGACATCATCAATAAAATTTTACGCGCTGGAAACAACCACGAAAAAGAATACCTTGTCACGGTTAACAAACCCTTGACTCCCGAAATGATTTCCGGCATGTCGAAAGGCGTTCCGATCTTAGGTGTGAACACGAAAAAATGCAAAGTCGTGCAAGAAGGTACTCAGGTTTTTCGGATCACCCTCATTCAAGGACTCAACCGCCAAATTCGACGCATGTGCGAGCACTTTGGGTACGAAGTAACCAAGTTGGAGCGCGTTCGCATCATGAACATCGAATTGAAAGGATTACCTGTTGGAGAATGGAGGGATTTGACCGAAAATGAGATGGAAATCATTTACCAATTATTGGAAGATTCCAGCAACGAGGATGTGCGCAAATCAAGCAAGCCTGCCTCGACAAAAAAACCGACCTCATCGGCTTCTTCTCATGCGCCAAAATCAAAAAAACCATATTTGATTAGTCCGGACTTTGGACAGGCAACGAAAAAGAAGGAACAACGTGGCGGTCCATCCAAAAAATCCAATTCGCGTAGACCTAAATCGCGTTGATATTGGTTTTTACCATCAAAATTGATACGCCATTCCCATTTGCAATCCAAAGGAAAAATAACGGTTCTTGGTAAATGTTGAATTCACCACGTTTCCAATGGACATTCGGTACGTGGGTGCAAGGGTAAAACGATAGCGATCAAAGATGTATATGAATTCAACTTGTGCCATTCCTGTCGCTGTCCAAGTTCGCGCGTTTTCTAAGGCCAAGCTCACTAAATCGGGTTGAATGTAGCGTCCTCTCTGTTGTAAAACATGTCCAATCGAACAACCAATATTGGCGCTCCATTCGAAAGCGTGAAATGCTTGACGATAGCCCAAATAAACAGGTAGGGACAGGTAGGAATATCGATTCACACCATCGTAATTAAACGAATAATCGTACTGAATTTGTTCGCCCCATTCAAAGAAATCCAAACCAGTTTGCAGAACAAGGTGTTCCTTAACCATTCGGTATCGCAGTGATAAGTCAATGCTGGAAGTTGCCCGCTCTTGAGTGGACCGAATTTCCCGGTATTTGAGCACATTCGGTGCGCCAACGGCTAACATGAAATAGGGATCATCCGTTCGAAAGGAAGATAGCACCCCACTCATTCCTGTAAAAAAACCAATCGTATGGGACCATTTTGGAAGGTCGATATTCATCACTATTTCCGGAATATTTACCGGTTGATTCACTTCCGTATGCTTGTTTTCGTTCTGATTAAGCGTATCCTCTCTTACAGAATCATTTGATGAAGGCATTTCCGTTTTTACGTTTGAAATGAGTTCTGGTGAATCTTGCCCTGAGTCCGACACAGTGATCTTTGTTTGAACGGAAGCAATACTTTCTGTTGGTGTGATCCTAGGTGTCAAATCCGACTGATTTACATTCCTTGTACCCGTTACCCTAGCTTTTACGGTAGATCCGGAAGACATAACTTTGTTACTAGTCAATCCAGACAGTTCTGCAGCACTTTTATGAACTGATTTCATTCGACCGGATTTGCTTTCTTTGACAGAGTCCACTCTAGTGATTGCCTTCGCTTGGACAGCTTTCTTGGAAACTTTTCCCTGGGTACTTTTCACAAAATTGCTCGATGAACCTTTTTCACGCAAAAGCCCGAAACTCATTCCACTTGCGAGGACAATTCCCGTAAAAAGCCAAACAAGTACGCGTCGTTTTTTCTTTTTCTCTAATTGATCGAGTCGCTGTTCGATGTCCACCAAAAAATCCAGGGGTATTTCTTCTACTGTCGTTTCCTGCAGGACACGCTTTACATTGCGATCAAAATCTTCTTGATTAGATAACATGGTTTTCTATTTTTAAAAGTTCTTTTAATTTTTTTCGTGCCACTTTCGTGTGCCATTTCGATGTTTGTTCGGATATTCCCAATAACTCGCCAATTTCGCGATGCGAATATCCATCCACCACAAATAAGTTGAAAACCACGCGAGTTGGCTCCGATAATTGAAGGAGCATGACATTTAAATGCGCCTGATTCAATTCGTATTCAGCCTCGGGATGAACTGAGTCATGTCCTTCAATCGTTGCATCGTGTTGGTAAAATGCATGGTAGTTTTTTGAACGGCGAAAATCATCGATGATCTCGTTTGTGATGATCCGTTTTATCCAACTAAAAAAGCGAATATCTTGGTATTTGTCTAAGTTTTGAATGATCTTCATAAAGGCATTATTTACCAATGTTTTATGTTCCTCTTCATTCCTTCGAAACCTCCGTGCAACTCCAATTAAAACAGGATAACAAAGTTGATACAATTCCAATTGCGCCCTTCGATCGTTGGACTGAACTTTCTTCAATAACTCCGCACTTGGATCTTGCATAATTTCAATTACTTTAAATTAACGCAATTTATCCAGTTAATGGGTGCGACATGTGTAACTTTTTATTGTACCTGCTTGTTTAACAAAGAAAACCCTTTCAATGAGATACATCACATTCCTTTTATTTCTTAGTCTAAGTAGTCCTTTTCTAGCTCAATTCTCATATTCAGCTGATGATTATTTCAACGCTACAAATCCGTCTGCTTTTGCGGAGAAAAAAATATACACGAGCAATACAGTTAACTATTCTAGAAAGGCTACTGTTTCCAACTTACATAATTTTTTTTCCTTGAAGCAACAAATCGGATCCTTCTCCTTTGGCTTAAATAATGAACTGTACGAAAGTTCAAGTCAAAAATCCATAGGAACGAGCTTGAGTACTTCTTATTCACGGAAAATGACACGGAAACTCTTGTTAAATTCGGGATTGTCATTAGGAATGTACCGAGATAACTTGACTATTGGTAACTGCGCAACGCCACCTGTAGATTACAATACTTATTGGAATCCTGCCATCTACAGCCTAAATATTGGAATGTCTTTGGTGAGTAAAAAATGGTCTATTGGCCTTGCAGGATTAAATTTGAATCGACCTATAAGAACAATGTACGCATTCACCAATAAATCACCCATTTACATCTCTGCAAATGCCAGTTACCGTTTTCAATTAGACTCTGCAAATCACTTTTCTTTGACTCCATCACTTTTTTATCAATTGGATGTAAACGATTCTTTCCACCAACGATTTTTAAGCCTAAAATTCGACGCCTACCAACATAGCATTGGTGTTATATCTCAATTGAGTCAAAATTTTGGGCTTTTTTACGAGTACAAATTTAAAAACAACCTTTCGATTGGCGCATCTGTGAACAATCGTTACTCGGCACTATCTTCTAATATTTTTAATCAAAGTTACTTGTCCTATATGTTTCGAGTGAGTTATTCGATTCCTCAAAAATTTGTATACAAATTCATCGGAACTCCATCATTTTAACACACTTAAAATAATTAAGACCATCTTGGCGTTATGTCATACATGCGTCTTATTTTCGTAATCTTTTTTAGCCAATTTGCGACTGTTAGCTTTGCGCAATTTTGGCAACAGCTTCCAGATTTTCCCGGAAATCCGAGGGATGATGCGGCTGGATTCAGCATTGACGATAAACATTATTGTGGCACCGGAAGAGACGATGGCTTTTCTTGCACCCGTAATTTTTACCGTTTCAATGGTACCACTCAAAATTGGGAATCAAGCACACCCTTACCAGATGGCGAAAGCCGCCAATATGCCACTGGATTTGCGCACAACGGCTTAGGTTACATTCTTTGCGGAGACGATTGCAATGGAAATTATTTCAGTTCATTTTGGAGCTTTAATCCTGTCAACGAACAATGGTCCTCCCTACCCGCTTTACCAAGTGCAGGCAGAGCAGGATGTGTGCATTTTATCCTTGGCGACTTTTTATACCTCATAGGTGGAAAAAATAATTCTGGAATACTCCATGAAGTATGGCAGTATTCATTCATCACTCAAACATGGCAAGAGAAAAACAACCTGCCCATTCCCGGAATCTGGCGCGGGATTGCATTTTCTTTTGGTAATGCTGGCTACATCGCCGCTGGAAAAACAACAGCTACATCGTGGAATTCAGAAACATGGAAATACGATCCTATCCTAGATGAGTGGTCCATTTTTCAAGCGTTATCGTTAGGTGAACGAAGCTACGTTGGTTCAGTACAAAAAGACTCTTGTTTATACCTCTTTGGTGGACTGGATCCAAACGGTCAATCTTTAACGAGTTTTGAGAAAATAAACTTAAACTTATTTAACATCGAATACTTGCCAGATTTCAATTCCAATCCTCGAAAAGGAAGCGTTTGCTTTTCACACGAAGGTGATTTTTATGTCTGCACAGGAATCGCTGGAAACATCCGATTGAAAGAAACGTGGAAAATTGAAGACGTGATGTACTCTAAGCTCATTGAAGAGCAAATGGTGCAAATCTTTCCAATACCGACAAGCGACGAACTTTTCCTAAAGGTTGACCCACTATGCATTGGGGAGTACATTTACTTAATGGATGCGCGGGGATCTGTGGTATTCAAGCACCGCATACAAACGAATCAGGACAAATTATCGCTATCCCATTTACCGAAAGGACATTACCGAATCGTTTACCAAAACTACTCGAAACCAATTGTTGTTGGTGATTAATCCAAGGGTTGTTGGAAATTTTTTCCTTTAAACTCAAAAGACAATATTCCTCCACTAATTTTCCAGTTTGGCTGGTTCCAAATGGTTTCTGTTTTAAAAATAAACTTTGCTTCCCCCGTAAATTGATCTACTTCAAACCACATATAGGAAAAATTCGTTTCCACAATTAAATACAAACGCTGCGATTCTTCATCGTAAAATGGATACTTGGCTTTTTGACTAAAATACCGCGGTTTTTGAATGTTGATTGGATGACTGGCCAATATAATCCCATTTTGATCCACCATTGAAACACGCTCGGCATCACAACTCACGACCAAGATGCGCTCTCCTTGCGATTTGATGAGGAAGTTATCTCCAATCAACAAACCGACTTTTGCTTGATAATTCATTCGCATGGCTTTTCTAAAGTAGTTAGACCTACCCCGTTGTCCAGTTGGATATTGACCTCTAAGTCCTTCCCGTTGTGCAATTTGCCGCGTATTTTGATCCTGGTTTAATTCTGCTATACTTTTGGACTGAGGTACGTATGTATTTACATCGAAATAAACGGGATTACTCCAGCCTGGAGCAGTCGTTCGCATGTTATACGCTATTTTGGGCAAGGTATTAATAGCTACTACTTTACGGTAAATCGCTTCGTTGAATAACAATTGCCGCACATCAAACATCGCAAATTGAACGTATTGATTTTTTGACATTCCATGAGGACGAAATCCGCCTTCAGAACTCGTCGAGTCAGGAGAAAGTGGGTAGTCGTTACTTCCATCCAATATGCGCGACACGATGAGTTGGTGTCTTGAAGTTATACCAGCGAAATAACTCCCCTTATGAAACGTTGAAGTTTGAAGGAAAAAGATTCCTAATTGATACATGATACTGTCTAAATCGACAAACAAACCAGTTGACAAAGGATCGACTTTTGCAGCCAAAATTTCTTTTTCTGGCAATTCAATTTGTTCAAGATCTTCTCCCATTTCAAGGACCGACGGTTGAAGTTGGTCCACCGCTAGTAAAGCAATTGTTTTCATTGGCACGTATGTGCTTCGTTCCATTGGTTTATTTTCGAGAATTTCCTCCTGTTGAAGGTCTTGTACCTTTGGTTTATCCTGTTCTTTTTTTGGAACGCTTTTCGTAAAAAACAAACCTAATAGAAGAAGTAAAATAGTCATTATAACAAGGGTAAGTCCATTTAGCCATCGTTTCCAGCGCCTCTTTTTTGCAATCCATTGCTTCACGACGGATTTTTCCATCGAAGTTGGAACAAATTGCTCTTCTTTCCACTGACGAATCAACCAATGGTCCATTTCCCTCAAGATGTCTTCTTGCTCTTTCATGACTTTTCGATTTGATTTCGGATCAATTTGCGCGCCATTTTGATGTGCCATCGAACGGTTTCTATGGACAAATCTAATTCTTTCGCTATTTCAGCTGGCTTTAAATCATCCCACAAAAAAAGGTTGAAAACCGTTCTTGTGGCTGGAGGCAAATGAGACAGCAAGAGGTTAACATTAGCCGTTTCCACAGGCAAATCGGTATTCTCATCGAAGTCTTGGTCTTGTCCAACTTCATTTATTTTTTCCAGTCCAATTTGGAGCAAGTTCCTCTTATTCCTTCTAAAATCATCGATAATTTCCCGCTGTAGTATCGTTTTTATCCAAGCGATAAAGGAAGTACCGAGGGTAAAATCGGATAAATGGTCCAATGCTTTCATAAAAACAATGTGAACAAGGGTGATTTGATCCGCTCGATTGGTTTTATACCGAACTGCAACGTTCATTAATACAGAGAAACAAGCGTTGTACAAAGCATCAACGGCATCGTGCTCTCCTTTTTGAACACGTTTAACAAAGGACTGATCCAATATTACTTCCCCGATTTTTGTGTCAGTCATCTCCTATTCAACAATGATTCAGTTACCATAGGAAAGGTAACGAAAATGCCGCTAAAAATGGGGTGGAAACTCCGGTAAAAAATTATAAAGAAACCTTACTTTCTTTTTTGCTTTCAAATCCAGCATAAAGCAAGAGTCCAAATAAAACACTGGCAAAAATCAAGTGACTTGTTTGAACCAAACCAGGCATATCTGCATATGCCAATAATACCCCGCTAATTAATTCTAAAACCAGTAAAACAAATGCCCAACGGATTTTAGGATACTTTATTCCTTTCTCATTTTTCCAAAACATCCAAGAAAGCAGGATCAGAACCAACCAAGAAAAACTTCGATGAATGAAAAATGCCATACCAATGCGATCGATCCATTGTTCTCGCGTGAACCCTTGTTTTACGAGTGCATCTATGGCTTCGCGCACTTGAGTACCTAGGAACATCTGGTAAAAAGTAATGGCTAAAATCAACAATAAACTCAAGCGAATGGGTTTCGATAAGGATATTTTCACCCGGTCTTTCTGCTCCATGGAATAAACCAAGTACAATTGTATTCCAATGATGACCAAAGCTAACAACAAGTGAACGGTGATGGTCCATGGAACTAAATTTGTGGCAACAACAATGGAGCCAAACCAACCTTCGATTCCCATAAGAACGAGGTTAAGCAGCATCAATAGGACAAATTTACGTTTTCGGTAAACGGCCAGCATCCATACCAGCGCAACGATCATGGCATTTCCAGCCAAGAAACCAACCAAACGATTGACGTATTCCGTCCACGTTTTTCGAGTATTAAAGGCCTCTTCCACGTAAACTGTGGGATCGGATTGAATGCGCTCAGCTGTTTCATTCATGCCGATTGCACTTAAAAACCGGCAAAATTTCGCGACCTTCTTTTCCCTTTTCTGTAAATACGATTCTCGGTAATCCGCTGGGAGTTCTGATAATTCCGTCGGTGGGATCCATTTTCCAAAGCATTTTGGCCAGTCCGGACATCCCATACCACTTCCCGTGATGCGCACCAAACTACCAGCCACTACAATTAAGTAGATCAGGATTAAAACCATCCAATTGAATCGGATAAAACGCCTTGAAAATTCCATGAAACAAAAATACCAAGGATTTTAATCCTACTATCATTTTGATCGCACTTTTATCAAGGTTTCCATGCAATTGCATTTGAGTAGTTTTAAGCAATGTCGTATCTTTGTCCTTTAATCAAACAAACATGGAATTAAACTCACTTACCGCCATTTCTCCGATCGATGGAAGATACCATTCTAAAACCAGTCAACTGCGTCCATTTTTCTCAGAATTCGGACTAATTCGTTACCGGGTATTGGTGGAAGTAGCATATTTTATTTCCCTTGTAGAAAGTGGCATCGAACCGCTTTCAGACTTTCCTAAAGCAACTTTTAACGACCTTAAGAGCATTTACCAGAACTTCAGCGAAGCAGATGCCCTTTGGATCAAGGAAACGGAAAAAACAACGAATCATGACGTGAAAGCCGTTGAATATTTCCTAAAAGGTAAAATGGAAGAAATGGGCTTGCATAAATACTTGGAATTCATTCACTTTGGTTTAACTTCTCAGGACATCAACAATACAGCAATTCCACTATCTTTAAAAGAAGGCATTGAAACGGTATATGTTCCGATGTTGGATCAATTAATTGCCCAATTAACGACATATCAAAAAGAATGGAAGGACATCCCCATGTTGGCGCGCACACATGGTCAACCAGCATCCCCGACTCGATTAGGAAAAGAGATTCAAGTATTCACAGAAAGATTGACCATTCAACGAAATCAACTCGTAAAACAGGATTATTCGGCGAAATTTGGTGGTGCAACAGGGAACTTTAATGCGCACCACGTTGCCTTTCCTAAACACGATTGGGTAGCCTTCGCGAATGAATTTGTGAATGAAAAATTAGGCCTAAATCGTTCTCAAACGACGACTCAGATTGAACATTACGATCAATTAGCTGCCCTTTTTGATGTGATGAAACGCATCAACAACATTATTTTAGATCTGAATCGAGATATGTGGACCTACATTTCGATGGAGTACTTCAAGCAAAAAATCAAAGCAGGAGAAATTGGATCATCGGCCATGCCACACAAGGTTAATCCAATCGATTTTGAAAATTCTGAAGGAAACATTGGAATTGCAAATGCCCTTTTTGAACATTTATCGAGTAAACTACCTGTATCTCGCCTACAACGGGACTTAACAGATTCAACGGTACTTCGTGTTGTTGGCGTACCAATCGCACACAGCATTATTTCCTTGCAATCAACCTTAAACGGACTTGGGAAATTGTTATTGAATGAAGGAAAACTACACGAAGACCTCGATCAAAATTGGGCAGTAGTAGCGGAAGCCATTCAAACGGTTCTGAGACGCGAAGGTTTTGATAAACCATACGAAGCGTTAAAAGGTCTAACTCGTAAAAATGAACAAGTAACCAAAGAAAGCGTTCACGCTTTTATTGATGAATTGAACTTGACTCCTGAATTAAGCGCAGAATTAAAAAACATTTCTCCTAAGAACTTCCTTGGCATTCAATTGGTAAAAGAATAACGATGAAAAAAATCCTCCTTGTATTGGTTTTATGGTGGCATGTGAGCAGTGCGCAAAACTTTCCAATTACATGGGGTCCGTTGGAACGAAGCAATGGATATTTAATCGATATTTTACCAAAAAACGATTTGGATTTCAACACCTTGCGTTGGACCGGAGGAAGTAGTTTTGGATCTTACCGACTCGTTTCCTATGAAAACTTAAGCACCTTTCAACAGGAAAAACTAAAATTAGTAACCGAAACAGGCCTCTGCAATTTTGTAGACGCGCTGAGTTTTGGACAAGGAACAGTGGTCTTTCTTTCCGACCGAATGAAAAGCAGCATGATGCTTTACGCCCAATATTATGACGAAGCTTTAGGAATGAACGCATCCAAATTTTTGGCGGAATACGAAAACCCGAAATTTGATGCGAAACCAAACTTTACCATCATCTCCTCACAAAACAGGAAATTCGTTGGAATTATCTGGGAACTCGAAGGAAAAGGAATCAACAATGACTTTTACGGATACAAAATCATCAATGACTCCCTTCGAGTTGTTAACGAAGGCGAGTACAACGTTCCTTTCGATGGGAATTTAAGCACCATCAACGATCATCATATTTCAAATACAGGTGATTACTTCATCTGTTTAACTGAACACAACAAGGCAAATGACCGCATGTTTACACGTAGTTTTGAGAATTTTAAAGCACTTCATGTCTACAAAGCGAATGGAAAAGAATTAAACGAATTCACGATCGACCTACAAGGGAAAAGAGTCGATGATTTAGTAATGTCTTCCAATGAACAAGGTGCTTTTGCCCTTACTGGAATTTATGGGACTGGGAAAAAAAATGGCATGGAAGGGATCTTTAGCATCCAAATCGACCCAAACAACAATGCACTGAATGCGCAATCGTTCATTCCTTTCGGAAATGAGCTCGTGAAAGAAAGTTGGAATACAAGGCAACAAGATCGCTTTTCATCGAATGGTACGTGGAACGACCCCAATAATTTTAACAATCCCGGAACCTTCAATTCTCGCGACAATATCGGTCCACAATTATACGATTACCGCATGCGGGACTTTTTCACCTTGGCAGATGGATCCATGGTTGGTTCTATGGAACAGTATTTTGTTTTTCAGCGAACCACCTATGATGGACGAACCAGTTTTACAACCACTGTAAATTATTACTACTACGACGACATCATTGCCTTTCGGATATCCAAAGATGGACAAATGCTCTGGCAAAAACGCATACCCAAATCACAGGTTTCCACCAATGATTATGGTGAATTTAGTTCTTATTGCAGCTTTCAATCTGAAAAATCACTGAATTTCATATTCAATGATCACCTCAAAAACTACGATGAATCAGGGAACTACGATCGCTCTGGCGAAAACTATTACAGTTTTAATCTTTCTAAGAAAAACAACGCTGTTTCCTTGGTTAAAATTGATTTAGAAACAGGAAATATAACGCGTGAAATGATGGAGACAAGAAAAGACCTCAATGCCATCGTCGTCCCAAAACAATGCCGTGTTGACCATTTAAACAAGAACATTTTAATTTATTCCATTGCAGGATCGCAAGAACGTTTTGGGATTTTAAACTATAAATAACCATGAAAATGAAGGCGTTCTTTGGAGTTATTTCCATCCTGCTCATCACAACATCCTGTGATGCACTTCACAAAAACAACGCGCTGTCGGAAGAACACCCTTCTTCAGATACGGATTTTCATAGTTATGCCAACCTGAACGAAATTTCAACAAAACACTTGCACCTTGAACTCGATGTCAATTTCGACAACGAAACAATTTATGGGGTGGCACGCCATGAAATGAACAATCGAGGTGCGGACACCGCTGTTTTTGACATCAATGGTTTAATGATTCAAAAAGTGACCATTGGAGAGAAAGGTTCAGAAGAAGAAGCAGATATGTTCATCGATAAAATGGACAAAGACTCCATACTCGGACAAGCTTTGATGGTTCCAATTAAGAAGGTTACAAAATTCATCAACATTTATTACCAAACGACTGAACGCTCCGATGCACTTGATTGGCTCGATCCCAAATTAACCAGTTCAAAAACGAAACCGTTTTTATACACACAAGGACAAGCCATTCTCACCCGCACATGGATTCCTTTGCAAGACTCACCAAGCAACAGGATTACCTATAGTGCAGATGTGAAAGTTCCAACGGATTTATTGGCGGTTATGAGTGCTAAAAATCCAACACAAAAGAACAAAGAAGGAAAATACCATTTTGAGATGGACAAACCAATTCCAGCGTACCTCATTGCTTTAGCGGTTGGAGATTTAGAATACCATGCATTTAGTGAGAATAGCGGTGTTTATGCTGAACCAGAATTACTTCCTTCATGTGCAAATGAATTCGATGCTATTCCTAGAATGATCACTGCAGCAGAGCAATTATATGGACCCTATCAATGGGGACAATACGATATTTTAGTGCTTCCTTACTCTTTTCCTTTCGGGGGAATGGAGAATCCCATGTTGACATTTGCTAATCCAACTTTGCTCGCAGGTGATAAAAGTTTGGTTTCTGTGATAGCCCATGAATTGGCACATTCTTGGTCTGGAAATTTGGTCACCAACCGGACGTGGAATGACTTCTGGCTGAACGAAGGTTTCACCGTGTATTTCGAACAGCGGATCATGGAATCCATTTATGGAAAAGAAGTGGCAGATATCCTCGCATTGGTCGAATTCGATGAATTGAAGGACGAATTAATCCGAATTAAAAAATCGGCAAATCCGGAGGACAGTAAATTGCATTTAGCATTGGAGGGTCGAAACCCGGATGACGGAATGACGGACATCGCATACGTTAAAGGTGCATTTTTCTTGAAAACGATTGAAAAACAAGTGGGTAGACAAGCATTTGATGCCTTTTTGAAGAAATATTTTCAAACTTTTCAATTTAAAACAGTTGATTCGGAACAATTTACGGCCTTTTTAAACGAGGAGCTTCTAAGCAAACAAAATCAAACTTTTGATTACAATCAGTGGATTTACCAAACAGGCTTACCAGCAAATTGCATTCAACTTCGCTCGGACCGACTCATTCAAATGGAAAAATTAGCGGATGATTTTACTAAGAATAAAAAAAGCTTTGCGCCAAAAACGACTTACACATGGAAAAAAGTAGGTCGACGAAAGAAAAAAATCAAGAAAATCGAACAAATCAAATACCAGGATCATATTGTACAAGAATGGCAGACCTTTATTCGCCGTTTGCCTCGTAACCTTTCGATGGAAAAAATGAAGGAAATTGATCGTTATTTGAAATTTTCAAACAGTGGAAACAGTGAATTATTAACGGAATGGTTCATCCTAAGTGCCAACTGTGGCTATGCGAAGGTGAATAAATCTCAAATTCAAGCATTTTTAACGAAAGTAGGAAGACGTAAATACTTGATGCCGATATACGAAGCACTTTTGTTAAATAAGGAAACAAGATCTATGGCCATCACTACCTTTCAAGGAGCGAAAGAAAGTTACCACGCGGTATCTAGAAATTCCATTGAAGAATTAATCCTGGAGACGAAAAAAAACTAACTTAATTGGCTACTTCGCTCATGAATTTGATGCGCATGAGGCGTAGTTCTTCTTCCGAATACAAACCATCAAACTCGTGGTATGCAGCAATTAAATCATCGGTTTCTGCCTCACCAAAGTAATCAAAAATCTCTTCTTGATTTTCATTATCGAGAATCGTATTGATGTAGTAATTGATGTTCACCCGTGTTCCAGAGTTCACAATCGATTCCATTTCATCCAATATGTCATCAAAGGTTTTTCCTTGTGCCTTTGCGATGTCTTCCAAATGCAATTTTCGATCAATGTTTTGAATCAATTGAACTTTTAGAACGGATTTATTGACCAATGTTTTTACCACCATGTCTTGTGGTCGATCAATGTCATTATCCGTTACATAATGAGCGATCAGGTCCACAAAAGGCGCCCCATAGCGCTGAGCTTTACCTGTTCCAACTCCCTGAATATTGGTTAATTCATCCAAGGTAATTGGGTATTGAAAACACATGTCTCGCAAGGATGGCTCTTGAAAAATCACAAAAGGAGGAATGTTTTTTTGCTTGGAAATTGATTTGCGTAAATCAATCAATGATTGATACAAGACCTCATCAAAAGCACCGCCTTTCCCACCTGTTTGAATGATCGAATCATCGTCATCCGTTCCCGAGAAATCGTGCTGTTTAATGAGCTGAAAGGATGTAGGCGCTTCAATGAATGCCTTACCTGCATCGGTCAATTTCAATGTACCAAAAGTCTCAACATCTTTGTAGACCAAACCTCCTACGGTTACTTGTCGGATAACGGCATTCCAAAAATGCTCATCTTGTTCTTTGCCAATCCCAAAAGTTGGCAGCTTATCGTGTTTGTAGGCCTTGATATCAGCCGTTACATGTCCGGATAAATAAGCACAATAATGCTTTGACTTCTGTGTTTCATCCATTAAAACAATGGAATTTAAGAGCATCTCCACATAATTTGAACCTTCTGTTCTTTCTCGTGGATTTCGGCAATTATCACATTGTTCGTTGCATTTCTTTTCATCAAATCCCTCACCAAAATAGTGCAGGATAAACTTGCGTCTACACACGGATGTTTCCGCATATGAAACGATTTCATACAGCAATTGCTTACCAATTTCTTGTTCCGTAATCGCTTTTCCCTGTAGGAATTTCTCTAATTTCTCAATGTCTTTGTAGCTATAAAAAGCGACACACTCACCTACTCCACCGTCGCGACCTGCACGACCTGTTTCTTGGTAATAACTTTCTATCGATTTTGGGATGTCATGATGAATCACATACCGCACATCTGGCTTATCAATTCCCATTCCAAATGCAATGGTTGCCACGATGACCTCCACCTCTTCCATGAGAAACATGTCCTGATGCCTTGCACGCGAATGAGCGTCCAATCCTGCGTGATACGGAAGTGCATTGATGCCGTTCACTTGGAGTAATTCGGCAATTTCTTCTACTTTTTTACGACTTAAACAATAGATGATACCACTTTCTCCTTGTCGACCCTTTATGTAGCGAATGATTTCTTTCTCCACATCCCGTTTAGGACGAATCTCATAATACAAGTTGTCTCGATTAAAGGAAGACTTAAATACATCGGCATCCAACATATTCAAGTTCTTTTGGATGTCGTATTGAACTTTTGGAGTAGCTGTTGCTGTTAAAGCGATCACAGGTACATTCGAAATCTTTTGAAAAATTTCACGAAGTCGGCGGTATTCTGGACGGAAATCATGTCCCCATTCCGAAATACAATGTGCCTCATCAATGGCAAAAAAGGAAATTTCAACGGTTGTTAAAAAATCGATGTTTTCTTTTTTCGTTAAGGACTCCGGTGCGACAAATAACATTTTTGTTTTTCCGGACTGAATGTCTCTTTTTACTTGTTGGATTTCACCTTTGGAAAGGGATGAATTTAAAAAATGAGCAACATTTTCATTTTCACTGAATCCACGAATGGCATCCACTTGGTTTTTCATTAAGGCAATCAGCGGTGAAACGATGATTGCCGTTCCTCCCAACAATAGGGAAGGAAGTTGGTAACACATCGATTTACCACCACCTGTCGGCATGATAACGAAGGTGTTTCGTCCATTTAACACGTTGCGAATGATGGCTTCTTGCTCTCCTTTAAATTGGTCGAAACCAAAATAATGACGCAAGGCCTTATTCAGATCTATTTTATTTTCAATATGTATTTCGGACTCCATGTTGGATTTTGTCTATTGGAAACAACAAGCCTCATGACTTGTTCATTTAAATTTAGGAATAATTATCCAATTGAACAATTTATATTCATGCAGGTATGCTTTTTAGCCATTAAATGCCACGACCTCTTTCACTTCAGGAAGGTGTTGTTTTAATAAATTTTCAATGCCGCCTTTAAGCGTCGCGGTAGAAGATGGACAACCAGCGCATGAACCTTTCATCGAAACGGTTACGATACCGTCTTCAAATCCAACAAAATCAATGGCACCTCCATCGTTCTCTACTGCGGGACGAACATACTCATCCAATAAGGCACGAATTGGGTCGTCAAATTCACTAGGATTGAATGATTTTGCAGGGTTTTCTGTTTTAGAATCCTCTTCGATTGCCACTGTTTTAGATGGCATTTGAATCAATACTTCTTTTCCGAAAAACAACCATTCGCGCACAAACTCGCGCAATTCCATGTTGATAAAATCCCATGGCACATTGTCTGTTTTCGTGATTGTAATGAAATTCGCTGCGATAAAAACCTTTTGAACAAAGGGAAAATCAAATAAGGCTTCCGCTAAAGGAGAAAAGCCTTTTGAGTCTGCTTTTGAAGCAAATTCTACAGCATCACCTGTCGCAAGAAGGTATTTGTTCGCCACATATTTCATGGTTGTGGGATTCGGCGTCATTTCAGCGTAAACAGTAACAGGAACCATCTTTCTTTTTTATTGCAAAAATAGCCAATAAAAAGTGTTTTTACTCCATAAAAAAAGAGGAATTTTTACTCTGCTTGATGTGCAGGATGAAGTAAATCTAAAACGGTTTTTACAGGGGTAAATACTTCGTTGGGAATCTCGACAAAAATGGTGTTCCAGAATGCCATTCCTCCATTCCACAATCCTGGATTTTCCATAAATTTCACCTTCTTCCCCTTGATTGTTTTCTCCAATACGATGTAGCCTTCCGAATCTTTAAATGCTTGTAAATCGTAGTTCCCTCCATCAAAGTCCTTCATACTCAAAGCCATCATCACCGGATTAAAATGGGTGCTTTGCATCATTAAATTTCCCGCATTTGGATGGCTTGATAGTTGTGATTTTTCAACGATTTGTTTTCTGATTTTGTTGTTTTTTCGAACAAAAAATGGTCCACCTCCTGGTTGACCTTCATTTCGGACCATGCCACAAACACGAAGCGGACGATTAACCAATTCTTTTATTTCATCGTCGGTTTGCATTTCTTCCAATTCTTCCTTACTGATGAATTGATACATGGCATTTAACTCCATCAACTTGCTTTTCGATGGGCTTACATACATTTGATGAAAAGCGCTTCTGACCTCATCCAACATTCCGACCAAAACCTCCCATTCAATATTGGTCGGTTTTGACTTCGTAAAATGCTGTAAATTATCGATGTTTTTCACCAACACGTAATCGGAATTCATGTGCGCCAAATTTGACAATAAGGTTCCATGTCCAGCAGGACGCATGATTGCTTTTCCTGTCGAATCGCAAACCAAGTTTTGTCCCTCATCAAATAAGTAGGCATTCGTCTTGGGATCTTGTTCCGAATAAGTCACTAAGTACTTTTGTCCGGTCATCTGAATCAATAATTCAATTGCCTCCTGAAAAGCTTTTTCATAGATCATTTGAATGGTGAAATGAAATTGTATCGGCGCCCCAGTTAATTCCGACCCTTGTATCAATTGTTCTTGAAAAGGATTTAAAAGAAAGGGTGGATTAAAATGAAATGGAATAAGGCCCTTCGGATATTGTCCAAAATTCATGCCTTCTTCGTCCAATAAATAATGAATGAAATCTTCAATATTCATGTCAAAATTCAATACACTTTCTTGAATATGTGCAGGTAATTTTCGAAACAAAGCAAAGGAAGTAATCTGGCTAAAAAAACGCTCAGTTTCCGCTTGATTCAATGCATGTGGAGCATCCAAAAATTCATATAAAAACTGAAACATCCTTGATCCTGATCCAGATGCAGGTATGAAAAAACTCAAGGATCGCTGACAAGCTTTGAAGTGAGCAGCAAAGTGTTGCTTTTGTTCCGAATTCAATTGTACGATTCCTTCATCCACTCGACAGGGCATGATGACATCCATGGGGATTTCTTGATTGAAAATGGCATTTTTTTGCCCTTCCATTCTTAATTCTTCCACCCTATCCCCTCTCATGTCCATATGAATTCTTTAATTTGCACCGTGAATCGATTCATCGAAATTATAAAATATACTTGGAAAGCCAAAGGAAGACATGGCATTCATTCTCCTTTTGTGTACGATTTGATGGATCAATGTTTTCGAAAAGCGCTTCCTAAACAACAGCTGACCGATGCTTTAGCGCAAACAAGGATGAAAAGAAAAATCCTTCAGTGCCTTTTTCAATTAGCAGAACACTTCGAAATCACTGAATTATACATCGATGATAAGTGGATGAACAATCCAAACGCCTACCTTCCATTATTCCCTGCATCTAAGATTCATTCATTTTCGGAAATTCAAAAGGGAATGTCGATGGATCACCAAATCCTTGTTTACATCGATGCCAAGAATCATGGATCAACAGTTGCTGACATTGTTCGTCAAACGTTAAACACGATTTCAGAAAACAGCATCTTAGTGATTGATGGCATCCGGTCGAATGACGAAACACATGAAATGTGGAAACAATTGACGCTGGATTTGAACATCCATTTTAGTGCGGATTTATTTCAGTTTGGACTATTAGCGTCCCGAAGCTTTCAAGAAAAAGAACACTTTGTTCTTCGTTATCAGTAAGCAGAAACGATAACATCTAACATTTCCGGCATGGATTTCACGCTAAACGAGGTAAATGCATCTGCTTGTTTTTTTCGTCCGCTGGTGTTTTTTTTCATTTTGAAATTTTGCTCACCGACGATTTGTACCGTATTAAGGTTTTCACTTGTCCATGCATAACTTGTTAACGCTCCTGCGGTGCTTTGCGTGAAGCTTGAACCATTCGCTAACATACTTGAAGCATCCATTGTTAAACTAACTGGAGCAAGTGTGGTAGCAAGCTGGACATTCTGCACAATGCTATCCACAGCAATGGATTCTAGCTCCAATTGACGTTGATTTTGGACCTTTGGTGCAAGGTTGGCTAATTCCACCTGCTGCTGCTTCGATTCAATAATTTCCAATTGCTTATCCTCCTTTTTCGTTTTCTCCAATGGCTTTTCAGGGGAATTCTTTTTAGCCGTCACGTTGTTTTGTGCAGGTGGATATACCAACCAAGTTACAACAAGTGCTGCGGCGACAGCTGAAACCGTTATCCATGAAGACATTCGGCTAAAACGGTTTTTCGAAAAACGAATGTCACGTCCATTTGACGGTGTTTGTTTTCCGGCATATTGAATGGCGAAAAGCTGATCCAATCTCAGCTTGGTATTGGTTTCCTCCGTTTGATGTTCCGACCAGGCATCGACTTGATGAAAAAGTTTTTTCAGTGACTGAAATTCTTCGTCATCCACGCACCATTCCAATAGTTGGGCGCGTTCGCTAGCTGTTAAGTCTGAAAAACTTAACTTATTTTTTAAAATGTCTTTTAAGTTATCTTCCATTGTTATTGCGTCAATTGATAAACACTAAGTTGATTCGCTAAAAATTTCGTTGCATAAAACAGACGTGATTTCACTGTCCCCTCATTGATCTCCAACACTTCAGCAATTTCTTTTAAAGCAAGTCCATCGAGGTGCCTCAGGGTGAAGACAGATCGATGTTTCTCGTCTAATTCTTGCAATTTTTCTTCAAATTCTTTCAAAAACTGTGCATCCTGAACTTGGTTCAGCACATTTTCAGTAGATGCCGCAAAAGAGGTATCGACACCGTGAAGTGTGTTTTTTCTAACTTCCATTCGCTTGTATTCATTTTTACACATGTTGCTTGCTACGGAGAAAACCCAGGTCTTAAAGGAACGTGTGGCATCAAATAATTCCGGTTGCTGAATGATTTTAGCAAACAAGTCATGTACAAAATCCTCGGCTTTTTCATCGTCACGCCACAACATGTTTCGAAAATAACCCCTTAATTTTCCGGCGTATCGTTCGTAAATTTCCGAAAAAGCAGTTTGATCCCCTTGACTCAATGCATGCATTAAGGACTCATCACTCCAATCCGATATCGACTTACGAAACAACCTCATTTAATTCCCTACCTCTTTGTTTACTTTCCTTCCTAAAATGTAATCCATGCTTTCCCGAATCTGTTGCAGCAAAACCTCATTCCCCTCCTTCTCATATTTTTGTTCCAAATACAGCAACATGGGAATGTAATTCATGGCGAATTTACTGCGCTCCTGATCCTCTGTCAAACCGTATTTATTAAACTGTTCGAACCAAAAATTCTCTTGTCGAATCGGTAAATCCTCCGCTGGATTGTCCGTGTATTGAAAGGTAAGTCCCACTGGGTATAGTTTTTTTGAAATCGGCTCAAAATAATTCCTTGGAATGGTGACCGACAGAAAAAGTTCTTTGTCAGCATTTAACGTACAGAATTGCCCTAGGTATGCAACATCAATTTTTGTCGATTTTGGTAAAACGTAACCAAGTCCTTCTAATTCTTTACGGTATTGCGGACTTTGCAAGAAATCCAAGGACACCACTTTGACATCCATTCGCTGTTGGTGACTAAATTGATTAAGGAATGTGCCATACGTATCTTCAAATCCATGTGTAATCAAGGTTGAATTCATGGTACAAGAAGTCAACACATCACTCGTATAACTTTCCACTTCTAAACTAATCACATCGTTTACCGACATCAATGATAATATGCTTTCAGTACCTAAAGTATCCCCATTCATGTATTTGTAGGATGCAAATTGTTTTTGCACCTCTACATTTTCCGGATTCATTTGAAACGCTTGTTCAATGGCTGCTGATCGATCCAAATTGTAATTTCCTGCCGAATAATAGGCAAATTGATGTTCCCAAGAATCAGGTGAAATGGCTTCCAATTGCTTCACTTTGGCATCCATCTCTGCTTGCTCAGAAGTCAAAGGTGTGCGTTGAAATCGGTTGGCTTTTGAGTTTTGACGAACCAAGGAAAAAGCTGAGAAAAATTGCATTTTTTGATCAATTGTGCGAAGATCGACCACATCATCCCGCTCCACTTCCTTTCTTTCTTCGTCTTTCGTTTCAATGGAATGATAATAAGACGAATCCATGTTTATTAGGGAATTGGATTCATTAAGATTCATATTATTCAAGTATCCTTTGGGCACATTGGTCCCGTTTTCAATGATTCCATTTTGAGTATTGCTTTGAGGAGTTATTAGCTTCCCATTCGGAGGCTGAGCCATCGATAGGAAGGATAAAAAACACAAAAAACTAAATAAACTAGTTCGTTTCATCAGAATGATTTTTAGCTATTTACAACCAAGTTCTTCAAAGGTTCAAAAAAAGTCTCAATAATCCGTAGATTTGTTCGTTATATGCACATGAAGTTTGTCCTTACCTTCTTTTTGAGCGCCATGCTCGTTCTCTTTGGCTTACAGTTAAGCTCCTGTGGGAAAAACGTATTGTTATCCAAAAACCATTTGAGTTTCTCCAAGGACACGGTTGTTTTTGATACTGTATTTACCACGATTGGTTCCACCACACAACAATTTAAAATTTACAACAAGGATTCCAAAACGGTCAACATCGACGAAATTGAGTTAATGGGCGGAACAACTTCCAAATTTTTCATGAATGTGGATGGAATGAAAGGGACAAAGATGGAAGACATCACCATAGAGGGAGGGGACAGTTTGTTTGTTTTTGTCGAAGTGACATTGGACCCGAATGGAACGAATCTACCATTGGTGATTGAGGATTCCATTCGCTTTCAAACAAATGGCAAAGATCAATTTGTCAAATTGGCTGTTTGGGGTCAAGATGCCTACTTTCATTACAAAGACTTGAATGAGGGGACTTGGCCAACGGATAAACCCCACGTTATTTATGGTTACGCTGCTGTAGATTCCGCTAAAACATTGGATATATTGGCAGGGACACACATTTACATGCATAAAAATGCGATTTTGTACGTGTACAAATCCACGCTTAACATTCAGGGAACACTTGGAAACGAAGTGATCATCGAAGGGGATCGCTTGGAGCAAGATTACCAAAATGTTAGTGGACAATTTTACGGTATCTATTTTCAGCAGGCTCGACCGTGCACCATTGATTATGCCATTATCAAAAATGGAACATCTGGTGTCCACTTGTACGACGAAGATCAAACGAATTCAGGCTATACCTTGACCATGACCAACACCATCATCAAAAACCAGGCGCGCTATGGGGTGTTTATTTTTGCCGGAGCGAAGGTGAAAGCAGAAAATTGCATCATTGCTAAAAACGGCACGCATGCGTTGTTTGTCCTTCAAGGTGGTGACTTCAACTTCAATCATTGTGATTTATTGGGTTACGGAAGTTCGACTAATCCAGCTGTTGGCATTAGCAATTATTACACCGACTACAAAGCTGGTCAAACCAATGTTTCCTCGATTAACGAAGGGAAATTGTACAATTGTGTGGTAACGGGCAACCTAAACACTGAATTTGCTATGGATACCATCCAAATGTCCGGAGTGGTCCTAAATTTCGATGTCAAAAACACCCTATTGCGATCAGAAGAAATTTACACCGACTCATTCTATGACGCAAGTGTCATTTGGAATGGCGCACCTGCATTCACGAATCCAAATGAGTTTGATTTTACTTTTGGTTCCACTTCAGAATTAGAGGGGAACGGCATTACAACAACCGTTGTTACAGATATCCTTGGTAATCCGCGAAACAATCCACCGGATATTGGTGCGATCGAAATGAATTAAAAAGTCTTAAACAAAAAAAATGCGGATCAACCTTGACCCGCATTTTTTATATCCTTGAATTGGACTTATGCGTTTGCAATCATGTTGTCCAACACTTCCATCACACTTTTCACTGCATCAGCAGATTCAACTAATAGTGCGCGTTCCGCGTCGTTCAATTGCAATTCAATGATTTTCTCGATTCCGTTTTTACCTAGAACAACTGGTACTCCAAGGTAGATATCGTTCATTCCATATTCACCTTGTAACCAAGCACAAACTGGGAAGATGCGTTTTTGATCACG
>JANRBR010000004.1 GCA_030727405.1 Crocinitomicaceae bacterium
AAGACCGAACAACTTCGTCTTGAAAGTGTTATTTTTGTTCAATGAATTCGAAAAAAGGCATCGCCATCTTAGGATCCACAGGATCCATTGGAACCCAAGCACTTGAAGTACTGGAATCCTATCCTGATTATTTTGATTTACAGGTACTCACTGCAGGTAAAAACGCGGACTTACTGATTGAACAAGCACTGAAATACCATCCGAATTCTGTTGTCATCAGTGACGAATCGCTTTACCAAAAGGTAAAGGACGCACTTTGGAACCAGGATATCCATGTATACGCTGGTGAACAAGCACTGTGTCAAGTCGTGGAATCAAACGAAGTGGATACCGTATTGACGGCGCTTGTGGGTTACGCTGGACTCAAACCAACGATTCACGCGATAGAAGCTGGAAAAACAATTGCCCTTGCCAACAAAGAAACATTGGTCGTTGCTGGTGAACTCATCACGAAATTAGCGAAGGAAAAAGGGGTGAACATTTATCCAGTAGATTCTGAACATTCGGCTATTTTTCAATGTTTGGTCGGAGAATTTCAAAACCCGATTGAAAAAATATACTTAACGGCTTCCGGAGGTCCCTTCCGTGGCTTTACCCATGATCAATTGAAATCTGTGAGTCTAGCCCAAGCTTTAAAACACCCAAATTGGTCCATGGGAGCGAAAATCACCATCGACTCAGCCAGTTTGATGAATAAAGGACTCGAGGTCATCGAAGCGAAATGGTTGTTTGGTTTGCAGACGAATCAAATCGATGTGATTGTCCATCCACAGTCGATCGTGCACAGTTTGGTGCAATTTGAAGATGGAAGTATGAAAGCACAAATGGGCTTGCCTGATATGAAATTACCCATTCAATTTGCCTTGACCTTTCCCAAGCGCCTTCCAACGAATTTCCCACGCTTTAATTTCTTGGATTATCCGCAATTAACTTTTGAAGCTCCAGACAGAAACGTGTTTAAAAACTTGGACCTTGCTTTTAAAGTAATGGACCTTCAGGGAACAGCTGCCTGTTCTTTAAATGCTGCAAATGAAGTCGCAGTCGATGCTTTTCTTCAAGAAAAAATCAGCTTTTTAGAAATCGCAGAAATCAATGAGGCGGTTGTGGAATCAGCATCGAATTTCTTGAGTCCTAGCTATGAGCAATACGTTTTAGCAGACCAACTGGCACGTGAAAAAGCACGTGAATTGATTCAAAAAGCTTGATCAGAAAAACGCGCGAAGTTCCATGGAACCATTGTGAATGGTTCTTGAATTTCCTGTAGTTCTTCCACTGTACTGAATCGTCATTTGTAAATTTTTTGCCAAGGTTCGTTGGTAAGAGATTCCCCAAGTGTAATTTCTTCCGGGTTTTAATGATTCCAAAAGTTCGTATCCAATAGCAGATTGACTCGTGCCTGTATAGTCTAGTTGAATCCATTTCAACTCGCCTTGAAATCCTCCTTTTTCGGTTTGATTTTGCTTCCAAGTGATTCCAAGTTCACGCAAAAGACAGGTTTCTCCTCCGTATTGGAGGTCATTTTGTTTTTTTGAAATCCTTGCAATCATTGCATAACGGCTATTTGTTGATCCTTGGTAAATGAAGCTTTGTTGGAATTGTTGGTAGGCATATTTGTAATTTCTACCGATGGTATAATCCACAAAACTTGATTTCCCCCCTTGCTTGGCAGCTGTTTCAATCGAAAAAGTTGGACGGACGTTCCAGCGTAAAAGAACTTCCTGGCTTTTTTGACTCCGTGCATCTTGACCATTCGCCAATAAATTTTTCGTGTCGCTCAACAAAACTTGATACTCTGCCGTGAACACTTTTCCGAGTCGATTGAAGAACAATGAATTACTTACATTTAGGGATGAGCTCAGTAAGTTCACATCGGAAATGGTGGAATAAAAAGGATTAAAAGCACTTTGAAGGTCAAATTCGTTGACTTTTCGTTGCATGCGCAGCCTTGCCTGATCTGAAAATTTGGAAAGCACATTTTTCACCTTAGAAGCATTGGCCCAAATCCGTTCAGGTCGCCAAAAAAGACTTTGATTGAATTCATTTGCAAAGGTACTTGCGTATTCATTGCTCGGGATAAAGACACGGATGTAACTGGCTTGATCGATGAATTGAGCGACTTCAAATTCGTTTAAATCTTTCACGCCATCACTGTTGTAGTCAATCCAGGTGTAAATCCCTTGTCCATCATTTACTTTCAAGTATTGAAATTGACGTTTCTGTTCTAATCCCGACCCAACCTCATAAAACGTATTGACTGTTAAAGCATTCTTTAAAAACCTTCCCTCGTAATCGATGCGTCCAACCAAAGAATTTTCTGGTGTTTGTGGCAGTAAGATGGAATTGGTAACCTGTAAAGAACGGTAAGCAGAAAGAATCGTGATGCGTTGATTTTTGGATTGATTCCACGTGAACTCCGCTCCTGCTGTTCTGGCTTTGGCGACGGGCTGCAATTGAATGGAATCACTTTTTTGGTCCAAGCGTTCACGGTAATAAACCTTGTATTGAAATTGGGTGGAGTCTGCATTTGCTGCATAAAATTGGTAATCAAAAAATTGATAACTTACGTTTGAAATCAGTGAGTCCGCAAGAAAGATGTTGCGTTCGTGATCGTCTTTATAACCAATTTTGATTTTCCCTATTTTTTTGGTGAGGTCTACTCGGTGTCGAATGAAGGAATTGTTCCCAACAAGTTCGCTCGAACGAGCGTTCAATGCGCTTGCGTCCCAAGTTGCGGTCCAACCAGGGACTTTCCAGTTGCCTTCTGAGTAGATTCTCGAACCATTGAAATCGCTGCCAATACCAAAATTTTGAGCTTCCAGTTTTGCGGCCCCTTTTTGTTTGTCAGAAATCCGTATTCCTGCCAACAAGGACCGTTGTTGTCCACTATAGTTTTTGTTTCGTGTATTCCAATCGCGGTCAAACTCTACTTTGCGGTACTGTTCAATCGGACTAAATGTTCGACTTAATAATTCTACATCTAAATACGTTTCGCAATTTAGTTTTTGCCATTCATCTTTTTTGAAAGGTAGCTGTTGAATAAGTTTGGAGTGGTGCGCAAATCCTTGATCATCTTTTCCATCCAAATTAGAAAAGGTATTTAGGTCATTCTTAGTAATGGCCATTTCCGTTTCTATTCGCATATGTTGGCTCACTTGAATTTGCATTCCCGCTGTGAGCATTTGTTTCTTTTTAGGGGTGATGATGCGGCGGCTGGGGGAATAATCCCCTTGAGGAATGCCGGAAATGGGTTCCAACCATTTGTATACTTTTCCTAATGCGTTATAGGAATCAAGGACATAGTTCCCCTTATTTGCACCGACAAATTCAAAACTTGCTCGGTATTTTGCTTTGGCCGGATCCACACTAAACACAAGCACGGAATCAAATCCAAGCGAGTCTGTTAATTGGTAAAGGAGTTGATTCTCTATGAATCCAATGGAGTCAATGCTATTGATGATAGCTTCGGATAAATTGTCGCCAATTTGCGCTAATGCATATTTCTGTGAGGCACTTAAATCTTGTTGTAAAGATTGATTTTTAGCATCTTGTTCACTGTACGCATTCAACCAAAAAAGTCCTTTTTTCGTTTCGAATTTATTGGCGCTTTGAAGCAAAGAACGGGCATAATTTTGATCTGAATATTGAAATTCAGCAACAATACGCGTGTCCTTTGTGATGAGGTGACGGGAGGTAAAAACGAGTTCCGAGGTATTGTAATCGATGGAATAATCGAATTCTTGTCCGCGCGTGAGCAAAACCCCATCGATGTAAATCCGCTCTGTTCCCGAAAGGACGGTAATAAATGGTTCATTTTCGGCTCCTCTCAGTCTATAGGGTCCTTGATTAGCTTCAATGCCCTGAATGACTTGCCTGTTGAATTTTCCTTTTGATAGGGCGACGCTATTTTGTGTATACCAATGGTCTCCTTGGCTCGTTTTACCAAGAAATTCAGCACTCATGCCTTGTCCACGTTTTTTGTAATTCATGAAATAACCACTCGGCTTGGAAAGCCAAAAATCGCCAGTGATTAATTTGAATTGATCGTTTGAAACTTGAATGTATACTTGATCAAATTCTTGTAATTTATTGGTGTTTCCTTCGGGTTGAATCGGGATGTTGGCATCAGAAATGGATGCGCTCAGTTTCAAGTTGTCACTGATCATGCCGTTTAATTCTAAGTTCAATGCGGAATTGATCCCTAAACTTTGTTTATTGCCAAAACTGATTCCCCTGGAAATGCTTCCATTTTTACTGAGCTCATTGCCGCCAAAAAAATTGGGATTGGGAGCGTTGGCTTCTATTTTAAATCGATCCCGTTCGGAAATCGGACGACCTTGGAAAATGAAACTAGTATCCCTTTTCAGGTATTGTTTGGAAAAGTCTATGGGCCAAACTTGGTAGTGTAATGTCAGTGAATCTTGAAGTTCACTTACTAAACGAAATTTAGCTGAAAGAAAATCAATTTGAAAAGCACTGGACTTCAAGGTGTCTTTTCCGTGCATTGCGACAAAGGAACTTGGGTAGATACTCAAACTATCGAGGTCTATCCATTCCCGATTGAATGTTTGTGTCACGGTGCGGCTATTCCCTAGTTGAGCTTGCGCTTCAAGGGAAAAAATACAAAGAAAAACAAAGGACCAAAATTTGTTCGGCATCATGCCTTACGAAGATAAGTTTGTTGGCTTGATTAACGCTCGAAATACCAATAGATTGTTCAAGAAACGATTATTTTGTTCGTCCATCAACGATTTGATCATATGCTTCGTCATTGGGCTCCCAAAGTTCAATTTTATTTCCTTCTGGATCTAAAATGTGAACGAATTTACCGTACTCCACTTCTTCGATTTCATCTAAAATGTGCACGCCTTCTTGGATCAAAATCGGAACAAGCGCAGATAAATTTTCTACCCTGTAATTCATCATGAATGAATGATTCGAAGGCTTGAGGTAAGCGGCATCTTTTGGCATCGGACTCCATTGCGTAAATCCTTTTTGATTCGGATCATCTGCATGTCGCCATTCAAAATTGGTTCCGTATGCATCGGTTTGCAGTCCGAGGTGTTTTTGATACCAAGATTTCATTTCTTCTGGATGCTCACATTCGAAGAGAATTCCACCGATTCCAGTTACGCGTTTCATGGCTTAATCGATTCGGTCAAATCCGGTATATGAACGAAGTGCTTCTGGGATAACAATGCCATTTTCATCTTGGTGATTCTCCAATAAAGCGGCAACGATTCGGGGCAATGCGAGTGCAGAACCATTCAAGGTATGGCAAAGTTGAGATTTTTTATCGGCATCCTTGAAGCGCAACTTCAAACGGTTTGCTTGGAACGTATCAAATCGAGAAACGGAGCTTACCTCCAACCATTTTTCTTGAGCAGCTGAATACACTTCAAAATCATAAGTCATGGCAGATGCAAAGCCCATATCGCCGCCACATAAGCGTAAAATACGGAACTGAAGTCCAAGTTTGTCTAAAAGTCCTTTCACGTGCTCCATCATGTCTTCCAATGCCTGAGCTGTATTCGATGGATGTTCGACGCGTACAATTTCCACTTTATCAAATTGATGAAGACGGTTCAAACCACGCACATCTTTTCCATAAGATCCGGCTTCTCTTCTAAAACATGGAGTATAGCCACACATTTTAATGGAGAAATCAGGACTTGGTAGAATGACATCGCGGTAAATATTTGTCAAAGGAACTTCTGCCGTAGGAATCATGTAAAAGTCATCTTCTTTCATGTAGTACATCTGTCCTTCTTTGTCTGGAAGTTGTCCAGTACCAATCCCACTTGCTTCGTTCACCATTAAAGGTGCTTGTATTTCTTCATAACCTGCCTTGCTGGCCTCTTCCAAGAAGAAAGCAATCAACGCTCGTTGTAATTTTGCTCCTTTTCCACGGTAAAAAGGGAATCCTGCACCGGTCACTTTTACACCTAATTCAAAATCGATGAGGTTGTATTTTTTCGCTAAATCCCAATGCGGCAATGCGTCAAAACCAAAAGTTGGTGTCGCTCCTTGCTCATAAACCGTTTCGTTATCATTTGCATCTCGACCTGTTGGCACAAGTTCGTTCGGCACATTCGGTAAAGTGTATAATAATTTAGTGATTGCATCGTCCAATCCATCAACTGTTGCTTTAAAAGCGGCTTCTTTCACTTTTAATTCAGCCGTTTTTTCTTTCATGGTAGCAGCTTCCGCTTGCTTTCCAGCTTTGAATAATTCGCCAATGGATCGTGCTAATTGATTCATTTCGGCAGCAATGTTGTCTAATTCGGTCTTTGCCGCACGCCATTCTTGGTCCTTGGATAGAATTTCATCCAAGGTAGCTTCTGCTTGGATATTTCGTTTTAACAATCCTTTGACTAAAGCCTCTTTTTCGGCACGAATGCGTTGTATTTCTAACATAACAGTTTATTTGCAAAAACAAAAGTAATGAATTGAGGTGAAAATTCAGCTCAAATCCAAATGGGACAAAGAAAATTAGTCCAAAGGTTGTTAAAAAACGCCTGTTGATTTCTAACAAAACACTTTGTTTATCCACCCTTGTATTTTACTAATTTTGACTACAATTAGATAAAATGCAGGTAAAAATCACGAATAAGTCTAAGCATGACTTACCTAAATACGAAACACCAGGTTCTTCGGGCATGGACATTCGTGCGAACATCGAGCAAACGATTTGTTTGAAACCGATGCAGCGTACCCTTGTGAAAACGGGTTTGTATTTGGAAATGGATCCTTCCATAGAATGTCAAATCAGACCAAGAAGTGGATTAGCATTGAAAAAAGGCCTCACGGTATTGAACACACCAGGAACGGTAGATGCAGATTACCGAGGCGAAATCGGTGTGATTTTGATCAATTTATCCGATGAAGAGGTACACATTGAAGATGGCGAACGCATTGCACAAATGGTGTTTTGTCCAGTTCAAAAAATAATATTAACAGAAGTCACGGAATTGACGGATTCAGAGCGCGGAGCTGGTGGATTTGGAAGTACGGGTGTAAAATAAAAAGAGATGAATGTAATCATTCCAATGGCTGGTAGAGGCAGCCGACTGAGACCACATACTTTAACGGTTCCAAAACCTTTGGTTCCTGTAGGTGGAAAACCAATTGTTCATCGCTTAGTTGAGGACATCGCCAGAGTTTGTGCGGAGAAAATTGACGAAATTGCATTTGTTGTGGGTGAATTTGGAGCGGAAGTTGAACAAGAACTGCTAGCGGTAGCGGAGAAATTAGGAGCCAAAGGATCCATCCATTACCAACTCCAACCACTTGGAACGGGTCATGCAGTGTTGTGCGCAGCTGAGAAATTAACGGGTCCAGTTGTTGTGGCCTTCGCAGATACCTTATTCAAAGCTGATTTTAAAATCAGTCAAGAAGACGAAGGAATATTGTGGGTGAAACAAATTGAAGATCCGAGTGCGTTTGGTGTGATCAAAATGAACGATAGAGGTGAAATCATCGATTTTGTAGAGAAACCGAAAGAATTCGTTTCTGATCTAGCCATGATTGGAATTTATTATTTCAAGGATGGAGCTAGGTTACATAAAGAATTACAGTATTTAATCGATCATCAAGTCATCAAAAGTGGCGAATACCAACTTCCTGATGCCTTGCGTAGATTGACTGAGTCAGGCGTAGTTTTCAAGCCAGGTACTGTTTCAGAATGGCTGGATTGTGGAAACAAAGAGGTAACCGTTCACACCAATCAGCGCGTGTTGGAATACGATAAAGATGCAGGAGTCGTCATGAAAGATCCGAGTGCACAAATCGTACAATCCGTGATCATTGAACCTTGTTTTATCGGGAAAAACGTAGAGATACATGCGTCCGTCATTGGTCCACACGTTTCCATAGGTGCAAATTCGGTGATTAGAAATTCGGTGGTATTGAATTCCAACATTCAGCAAAACACGGAAATTTCAAATGCGACGATTGCAGATTCCATGATTGGCTCGAATGTTGTTTACAAGGGAAGAACAAAGGACCTCAGTTTAGGTGATTTTAGTACGATACATGAATAAATTAATCGCAATTTTTACCTTCTTGTTATTGGTCACTTCTTGTGCTCAGTTAAAGAAAAAGACACCTGTTGAACATGATTCGACGTACATCCGTACGTTTCATGAAGGGGTTCGATTAAAATTGAATGGACAATATCCGGAGGCCATCGATAAGTTGAATAGTTGTGTCCTGAAGGACGAGTTAGACGATGCGGCACATTTTGCACTTGCTCAAATTTACTTGGAACAAAACAACTTGGAGCAAGCTGCCATTCATACCAAACGGGCATCAGAAATTGACCCAAAGAACCAACATTATCAGAGTGAGTTGGCTTTTATGTACATCGAATTGGAAAAGTACGATTTAGCCGTTGTCGTTTTTGAAAAACTACTGAAACAAGCACCTACAAATCAATCGTTTTATGCTGGAGCATCCGCATGTTATGCCAAAATGGGCAAAACGAAAAAAGGCCTTGATTTATTGTCGCGCATGGAAAATAATATGGGCTCGAATCCAGGGATTTCCATTGAAAAATTTAAATTGCTCGTTGTGGCAAATCGAGACGAGGAAGGAATAGCCATTCTGTTTGCGGCTAAAAAGAAATTCGAAGGAGAACCAATGATCATCGCCAATTTAGTTGATTATTATTTGCAACATAAACGCTATCAGGAAGGATTTGACTTACTCAAAGAACTCGTAGAAGCGGATCCAAATAACGGCATGGCGCTATTGATGCTTGGAGATATGCAAATGCAATCGGGCGACATTAAAAACGGACTCCAAAATTTAAAATCGGCAGTGAAAGCGGAAGGTCCAAGTTTGGATCAAAAAATGAACGTACTCATTGCTTTGCAAGGACAAGAAGTCATGGATCCAGATATGGAATCTTTGGTAAAATACATGCAATCCAAATACCCAAAAGAATCCAAAGCACATTCCATTGCGGGGGATTACTATTTCAAGGTGAATCAAATCGTTGAGGCAATAGAGTCCTACAAAATGGCCGTTAAGTTCAATCCAAATGTTTATCCAATTTGGAACCAAATTTTGGCCTTGGAGTACCAATACCAACAGTTTGATAGCCTTTCCGTTGATGCGGAAAAATGCATTGAATTTTTCCCTACCCAACCCTTAGCTTATTTCCTTTTTGGCGCAGCTTTAAATCAAAAACGTGAATTTAAAAAAGCCTTAACATCGCTACAAAGCGGAATCGATTTTGTATTAAAAGACGATGACCTTAAAGCAGAATTTCTAGGTCAAATGGGAGAAGCAGAATTTGGATTATTGCTGACAAAAGATGCCCTTGCGGATTATGAAAAAGCCCTTTCTCTCGCTCCGAAAAACACCTTTGTCAAGAATAATTATGCGTATCAATTAGCTTTTAACGAACTTGATTTAATCAAAGCTGAAAAATTAATCAAAGAGCCGCTAGAACTTTTTCCAAGTGAGCCAAGGTACCTAGTTACGTATGGATTCATTTTGTTTCAACAAGGAAAATACGCGGAAGCGAAAGCTAGTTTAGAAAAAGCATGCAACATGAATTCCTATCAAGATAAATCGTGCGTGGAACATTTGGGCGATGCACTATTCATGTTAGGTTACAAGGACGAAGCGATGGTTCAATGGTTACGAGCAAAAGAACTGGGATCAACCAACAAGTCTTTGAATGAAAAAATTACACAAAAAAAATATGCGAAACCTGTTTTTTAACTTATCCCTTGGCATAAGTGTTGTTTGCACGTTGATGTCTTGCTCGCCTAAGGTTGGTGAGGCATTGGAAAATCATGAAGAGGGCACCGAAAAACTTCCGAAAATGAAGGACAAGGACTTGGTGGGCCGTTTGGATAGCTTGTCGAAAGTTGAACCTATAACGTTTTACACCAAATTGGATGTTAATTACAAGGACTCAACCTCTGACATTTCATTTAAAACGTCCGTAAAAATTGTTGCGGATAGCGCAGTGAGTGCGATCATTACCTATGCACGCATCCCAATCATTACAGCAATGGTAACGAAGGATACGATAACCGTTGTAAACAAACGTGATAAATGTTATACCATGCAATCGTTGGATTATTTAAAAGGAACTTTTGGGGTGGAGTTCACGTATGAAAATTTAGAAGAATTATTGTTAGGAAAACCGTTAGATTATAACATTGACCAAAAGTACTTTGTTGACCATGATCCTTTCCATTATAGTATATCTACACATAAAAAGCGAGATAAAAAACGCATGGATCGACGTCCAAAAGAGGACATTGTATTGAACTACATTCTCAGTGATGATGCTAAATACTTGAAGCAAACTACGATTAAAAGCCCAAGTGATTCAACGGAAATCATTGTGATTTACGAGGAACGACAAGAGGTGAACGGTTATAACATCCCTAAGGTAGTTCACATGCACATAAAGGCAAAAGAAAAAGGAATCTACATCAAGATGGACTATGAACGAGTGGAAATCAATGAACCACAAGAATTGATAATTGTAATACCAGAGAAATATGAAAAATGTAAGTAGTATACTTTTTTTCTTGTTCTTTTTTAACTTGGCATTTGGTCAATCCAGCCAGGAAAAATTAAAAAAAGAGCAGCAAAAATTGGAGAAGCGTATTTCCAATACAAAATCACTTTTATCAAAAGTGAAGAATAATTCTAAAGCTTCTTTGAATGAACTGAGGTTGATCGACAACCAAATCAAAAGCAGGGAGGCATTGGTGCGAATATTCGACAACCAAGTGCGGATGGCTGAGATCAAAATGGTTGAAAAGAAACAGGAAGTAAAACGCTTGAAAAAACGCTTGAGCGATTTAAAAAGACAATACAAAAAGATGGTTTTATATGCCTACAAACATCGAAGCAATTATGGGCGCATCATGTTTCTGTTGTCGGCAGATAATTACAATGAAGCAATGAAAAGAAACCGATACTTGAAAAAAGTAGCGGGCGTTCAACGAAAACAAGCGGCTTTAATCAAACAACACCAGGACTTAATTGCGAAGGAGATTTCTTCCATTTCATTTGAAAAAGATTCTAAATTTCAAGCATTGCAAGAAAAAAGAGAAGAGCGCGAATTGATTTCCAAGGACAAATCGAAAAAGGAACAGTCATACGAGAAAATTAAAAAAGAGGAACAAAACCTTTTGGCTCAATTAAAAACAGATGAACGCAAAAAAGCGGAGATAAAACAACGAATTGCTGCGGAACTGAAACAAGAAATCGCGAAAGAACAAGCAAAACAACGCGAGCGCGATAAAATTAAAAAGGAGAAAGAGAAAGCGAATAATGTGACTCCACCAAAAGCGAAGTCAAACTCCTCATCAACGAGCAATCCAAAAGAAACACCAAAGCAGACACCCAAAACAAATCCAAACGGTACTCCCACACCAAAACAAGTAACTTATACGGAATCCACAGAAGGATCTGCTGTTGGGAAAAATTTTGAGTCGAACCGAGGTCGTTTGCCATGGCCAGTTGAAAAAGGCAGCATTACGGAACGATACGGAACAAATCCTCATCCAACGCTAGCTGGTGTGGTCACGAATAACAATGGCATTGACATTACCTGTCCGAAAGGATCGCGCGTGCGTTCTGTATTCGAAGGAGAGGTCACAAGTGTTTTCTCTATTAATGGAGCAGGAAAGTTTGTGGTGATTAAACATGGTGCTTACCGTACAGTGTATGGTAATTTACAAGAAACGTATGTAAGTGTGGGAACGAAAGTTTCATCTAAACAATCCATTGGAACCTTGTTAGTGGATGGAAGCGGTGTATCTATATGTCACTTTGAAATTCACTCAGTTGCGGGTGGACTCACGAAAAGTATGAATCCATCACTTTGGATTGGCCGCTAGCTTATCTTGCTGCAGACCGATGGCGATGATCATTGCACACATGGCCCAAATTGGAACAGCTGCTTTGTCGGTGTCTAGGAAATTATTCAAGAAGGCATGAATAAAATAAGTGGACATGGCCATGATCATAGTTAGCACTAAAACCCTTGTTCCTCTTTCCATCGTTGGAATGCGGTGGTATACCTTGATACTTGTATAGAAAATACAGGCAACAATGCTCAGAAAGCAAAGCAAACCGATTAAGCCCATCTCTGCCAAGGAACCTAAATATTCACTATGTGCATTTCCCATGTCCCCAAAATTTGTGGAGATGATGGTCAAATTCTCAGGTTCTTGAAATGGCGCATATTCAAAGGCGTATGTGCCTGGACCGTAGCCAAAAACAGGACGATTTTCAAACATGGCGATGGCACAACTCCACCGGTTGATTCTTTCCAGATTGGAGGCATCGGTTGATATATTGGTCGCACTTTGTAAACGTTCATCAAATGATTCTGTTGTGTGATCTTGTTTGTTTCGGGCCAATTCCATCTGAATGGAATCCCATTTGATAAAGATGATGATTAAGGCGATGAGTCCAAATCCTGCCAACGGTTTCCAATTAATTTTATAGAAGATTAATCCTGCAATAAAGATGCAGCCAAACACACTTAACCAGGCAGCTCGTGTATAGGAAAAATACAATCCGAGTAAAATCAGCGCGATCATTAAAATCAATACCGCTTGAATCAATGGTGCGTGTTTTTTATAAAAATACAAGCCAAAAACGAGTGGAACATTCAAGGCAACAATGGCTCCATAGATTGTATGGTCTTTGAAAAATGGGGACATGACCCAATGACTTTCTTTTTCTCCGAAGGCATACATGGCGTGATGCGTAATCGTATATATCACCACAATACACGTTGAAATAATGAATAACCAAATAAACGTAATTCTGTTTTTTTCTTTTTGTAAAAAATGAATCCCAAAAAACAATACCGGGACAATAAACCACAGTTTGGCTAACAAAAACTTAAACGAAATAAGTGGGTGTGAACTGGTAATTGAACTGGTGAATATCCACAATAAAAATACGCCCACAGAAAACAATATAGGTTGCCGCCATAAATTTTTTGGCATAAATGGACGGTAAATTTGTAGTGCTGATAACCACAGCATGAGTCCAAATAACAAAGGCTCGCTGGGAAGAAACAATCCAAAACTTGAATTGAATTCCTCGATATTGATCGACAGGGGGGTAAAAAAGGCAATAGCAATGAATAATTTTTCCGTTTGAAAAATAGCAAAGTAAATGGCTAATAATCCAGCTGGGAAAAGACTTAAATACGCTTGGTCTTGCCAAATAAGTAGGCCAAAAACGAGCGATAAGAGGAGACCTACAAAACTGTAAATGACTGATTTTTTCAAGACGCTACGCTTCGTTCAATTTCAGCTCTTTTATGCGCTGTTGAATGAGTAGGAAGAATAGACCGAAGATGAAACCTCCGATGGTTGAAACCAATACAATGATCATGCGTTTCGGCTTTTCCTTGCGATCAGCTACCACCGCTTTTTCCACGACAAATTTGTGATTGAATTGTGCATTTGCATCGGATTCTGCTTGTTCATAGGACACTCGGAAATCTTCGATTTTAACAATCTTCTCATTTCGCTGGTATTCTAATCCATCGTAAACCGAACCAAATTTAGTGTTGATGTCAATTTTACGCTGAATTTCCGTTTTTTCTACTGGACTTTTCGAATCAACTAATGCCTGATATAGGGTAGCGCGAACGTCGTTTGGTAAGACTCCTTGTTTTGCTAAGTCTTCCAATCTTGTCAGCAATGAATCCCGTTCATGTTCCATTTGTTTTTTCTTGCGCAAGTTGATTTCAAATGCGGGAATGGTTCTTTCGCGGATCATTTCATTTTTGACGGTATCGATCAAATCCACGATGTTATTTGCCATATTAGCGGCTTTTTTTGGATCCTTGTCTAAAACATCAATCTGGATGGAACCAAAGCGTGTGCGGTTAAATGAAAAGTTTCCGTAATAAGCTTTGTTTAATTTGTAGTATTTATTTGGATCATTTTCAGCGATTTCATAATCTGCCATCAAATGGTATTTTTTGACAATTCTGTCCTTGATTCGAGAAGATTGTAAAATTTGCACCAATTGTTCTGCTTGTTCTTCCTCTCCAAAATCCATGGCAGCGGCTTTTACGTTACGTTGCGCATCAAAAGATACATTTCCTGAGGCAGCAGGGAAAACAATCGCAGAGGACAAATACATTGGTGTAATCAAAAAGGAAACGACGATGGAGACCACCGCTGCTATTCCAGTCATAATAAAAATGGGCTTTTTATTTTTCCAAATAAATTGGATTAAACCGAATCGTTCTTCTTGTAAATTTAAATCTGTCATAGGTTATTTCGCTGTGCGAAGTTATGATTTTTGCTGCAAGCTATGACAATAACTTCGAAATTCAAAAAATATTTGATTTATGACCGCATCAAAAAGAGATTTTTTAATGGTTTGAGTTCGATGAATTTGAAAACGAACATGAGCGTCAACCCAAGGATGAGTTCGATGCAAATGATTCCTCCAAAAAGGATAGGGGAATACAATAAATTTTGGTCGACTAAATTCATCATGATTAAACTGAAAAGGAAAAGGATACCTCCGAAACTTAAGGCAAAAAGAAACCATTTTACGACAGAAACGAGTCTAATTTTTATTTGGAAATACCTTGCACACAAAATGAATTGAGTAATGGCCATCGTAATTTGCGTAATAAATGCCGTAAATCCGGCTCCTGACGCACCGTATTTTGGAATCAAGAAGATGTTAAGACTCACATTCAACAGCACTCCAATGGCTGAAATGATGTTCAGTTCTTTTAAATTCCCATTTGCCGTGAGGAGTGTTCCGAAAACAAAATTCATGGCGATTCCAAGGAAACTTAACATTAACCAACAAAAAGGTGTGATGGCTTCCGACTTCGAGGTATAGATTAATTGAAGGATATATCCAGCATGCCCGATTAAAATGAAAACGACTACGATGACGCCACTCATGAGGAAATGAGAAGAAATGAGTACTAATTCTTTGACTTTTTGCAAGGACTCGCCCAGGACATTTGAAAACATGGGAAACAACAAGCCAGCGAAGATCATTCCAAACATATACAGCGCATCAAGTAATCGAAAGCCTTTTGCGTAGATTCCTGCCTCCACGTTACCGTTTGTTGCAAACGTATGTAGAAGTATTCCGTCAATCCGTGTATAAAGGGACATAAGAATGATCAACAAGGCAAATGGTAAACTTTTTTGAAGAACAGCTTTAAAATGGAGTAAATCAATTTTCCAGTCAATGGTGCCAATGATTCGTTTAAAGAAAAGAAATGCCATCAGGAAGGTGAGGAAATAGCCAAATGTTTGCAATTGAATGTACAATTGGATACTCATGTGATAACCGGTTGGAAAAAGTAAGACGGATCCTGCTGTGATAATGAGTAAGATGCGATCAAAAACGGAGAAAAATGAATCGAGTTTATAATGTTGCAGACCTGAAAAAAATCCCCTGAAGTATGCTATGAAAACAATGAATAATTGATTTAACCCTAAAAAGAAGAGCAGTTTCATACCCGTGGAGTCGTAAGCTAATAAAAATGCTGAGGCAAAAAGAATGCTGATATAGACCAGAAACAAAGCAAGTCGAAGAACAAGAATACTACTAATTTGGGATTTCGCTTCCTCTTTGTTTTTGGCAACGGTCTGAATAACGTAGTTGTTAATCCCTAAATCCATGAGGATATTCAGAATTAACGATAAACTTAGTAGTGAAAAATACAAGCCGTATTGATCGAGACCAACTGCATTCTGTACTTGCGCATCAATGCCAAAAATGGCAATTGGTTTGACCAATAAATTGAGCAAAAGGGAAAACAATAAATTCGAAAAAAAGATTCGATGCATGATTTGAATTGTTTCCCGCTGTATTTGTAGAGAAGGTTAACGAATCAAATTTACCGTTCCAGTGATGACTTTTCGCTCATCTAAATCCGGATTTTTGTAAACAATTCGATACGTATAGACACCTTCAGGTGCATCCAGTCCTTCTGCTCCAACAGAACCATCCCAACCGAATAACACATTCCTTGTTTCATAGATCACTTCTCCCCAACGATTATAAATTTGCATTTCGAAATTCAACGGATCGTACCCGGAATAGAAAATAGGCATGAAAATTTGATTGTTTTGGTCTCCATCAGGGGTGAAACTATTTGGGATATAATACAGTTCATTGTACTGATAGCCTATAGAAAAAGAAGTACTATCCATACAATTCAAATCTGTTAAAGCGGTTAAATGGATCGTATATCCATTCATGGTACTTTGAAATACATGCGAAGGCTCGAAATCAGTGGAGGATTGTCCATCTCCAAAATTCCAAACATATTGCGTAGCTCCAGTTGAAAAATTACTAAACTGAACATACTGAGCTTCATTTGTAAATACACTTATTGGTGATTCAAAATTGGCATCAGGCAAGTTTTCTACGTAAATGTAATTTGTTTCGGTATTTGAATCAAAACAACCGTTAATGGTCGTTGCTGCCAAGGTAACATCGAAGGTTCCTCCAACAGGGAAAACGATGTTAGCGGTTCCTCCAGTGCTAGTTAAAGAATTGCTTGTGCTCCAATTGTAAGTGACATTGGTTTGATCACTTGCGGTGAATGTGACGCTTAATGGCGCACACCCTTCAATGATGTTTGAATTGAAAGTTACAACGGGTAATGGATTTACTGTCACTGTTCCGGATGCCGGTAAACTTGGACAATTTAGTAAGGTGTAAATTACAGTAAGGGTCGTATCGTTGGATGGACTTAAGGTTTGATTTGCTCCGCCAAGAACATTTAAGGGCCCCCAAGTATAACTTCCTCCAGTTAAATTTGGAGATGCTGTTAAGGTGACGTTATCTCCATCACAGATGGTTTCGTTGTTGATGGTAACAACTGGAATTGGATTTACAGTGACAATTGCATTCACGCTTGGACTTGTACAATTGTTGAGCGTATATGCAACCGAATACGTTGTTGTCGATGCCGGACTTATTTGGATTGAACTGGTGGTTTCACCTGTAGACCACAAATACGTTCCATTCGGTAAATTCGCATTCGCATTAAGGGTAGCGATGTCTCCAAAACATATGGTCGTATTGGAAGTAGATGCCACAGGAATCGGATTCACAAGAACGGTTGAGTTGGCTGTTCCAGTACATCCTTGTAAAGTGTAAACAACAGTGTAGGTACTTGTCGCATTTGGTGAGACCGTGATCGAATTTCCTGTTGATGGTAAGGGCGACCATGAATAGGTTCCTCCTGTTAAATCAACGATGCTTGTTAACGTAGTTGATGAACCATTACAAATAGTATCATTAGCTACACCCACCACCGGATTCGGTTTCACAATGATATCTGCCGAAACGCTTGGTGATACACAGCTGTTAACACTCGTAAATACAACTGAATAAGTCGTGTTGACAATCGGGGAATCATTAAGTGATGCAGTAGTTGCTCCGGTAGACCATAAATAAGTTCCTCCTGCTGAAACATTTGAAACAAAAAGTGCTCCTGCTTGACCTAAGCAAATGCTGTCATTAACAACTTGTGGTTGAGGTGTAGGTTCTACTGTTACTACAACGTTACTTGTACTTGTACAACCATTTGCAGCATACTCTACGGTATATGTTGTCGTTGAAGTCGGATTGACGGATAAACTAGCGTTATTTCCTAAAACAGTTCCATTTTCAGACCAAGTCCAAATACCCCCAGGGGTGGAGGAGCTTGCCGTTAAGGTGCCACCAGTTCCATTTTGGCATATGGTAATTGGATTTACGGTTATTGCTGGACCAGGATTGACAACCACGGTCGTACTTGCATTGGCTATTCCACAATTGGGTACAGTTACAACAACCGTATAATTTCCAGATGCAGCGACAGTAGGAGAGGTTATTGTAGGGTTTTGAATGATGGATGTAAATCCATTTGGCCCCGTCCATGCATACGTGTATGTTCCGGCTGGATTTGCAGTAGTTGTTAAATTGAGGGCTTGACCCGAACAAATCGGACTATTAGATCCGGCTGTAATGGTAGGAGTTTGACAACAATTGATGTACATATTGATCCGGCCGATGTTGTAATTTACCTCCGACCAAATATTCGTCATTGCGGCACCTGTACCGGCCGGACAAGATTGCATTCCACTTCGTTGGAGTGTGGTATTAAATCCATTGATACTTGTCACAAAATTTGCTGGACCGTAACTGTTTATGCAAGTTGCACCACGAGAGCCATAAACACCAATTATATCTCCTGTAGCAACAGGAATATTACATGGTACTACACCAGTTGCCGGAGCATTTGTAATGGTAAATAATTGGGTAAAACTATTCGTCGTTCCTGCAAATGCCGGAGGAGGACCAGCGGTAAATTTCACAACACGAATGGTTTGGGTCCCAGCGGCGTTGGCATCTGGTGGCACGTACAATCCACAAATCGTAAAGTTTGTGGGAGCAGTAAAATGGTATCCACGTATCATGCTGGTAAATGTATTTACCTGCGTTCCAACACTAATTGCCGTTCCTTGAGCAAGCACTGGAAATAAGTTCCAAAGAATGATGCTCAGAAATACTAATTTTTTTAAATTCACGTTTATCGAATTAAGTTTACTTGACCAAGGATCATTTTTCGCTCGTCAAAATTAGGGATTTTAATGAATATCTGATAAGTATAAACCCCAGCTTGACAATCTTTACCTTCTTCACCAATTGATCCGTCCCAACCGATCACTGGATCACTGCTTTCAAAAATAAGTTCTCCCCAACGGTTGTAAACATATAGATTGTAGTTGTAGCTGTCTATTCCACTCGTAAAAACTGGATTAAATGTTTGATTGAACATGTCTCCATCTGGTGTAAAGGAATTCGGAATGTAATAAACCAAACCAGGATCAAAGCCAATAAAATAATTTGCCGTATCCGAACAGCCTAAAGTTGAAACAGCTGTAAGCACAACGTCAAATCCATCTTCATTATTTTCAAACAAATGTGCTGGCCCCTCTTCCGTTGATATTCCACCGTCGCCAAAATCCCATAGATATGTAGCTGCACCTAAGCTATTATTCATGAAATACATGGTTTGATTTGGCTCCGTAAATACTTCTGATGAAGGTTCAAACAGGGCAATTGGATAATTGTCAACTTGTATGTAATTTGCAATCGTTTCCGTTACACTACATCCATTTAAATTTGCTGTCAAGCTCACGTCAAATGTACCATTCATTTGAAATAGGATGTCTGCCTGTGATCCTGTCGCATTGAGACCGTTGCTGGTTGTCCAGGTGTAGGAAGAATTGGTATTGTCATCTGCAGAAAACGTAACAGATAAAGGGTTACAACCTTGTGTCACATTTGCACTAAACGTTGCAATAGGTAGTGGGTTCACTGTAATCGAACTAACAGCAATTGGGCTCGTGCATCCATTTAATGTATAACTAACCGTTATGGTTGTATCGTTCATTGGACTGAAAACTTGAGACGCTGCACCCACAATTCCGGGTGTTCCCCAAGAATATGTTCCACCTGGCAAATTCGAAATGGCTGTTATAAGCGCATTAGAACCAGCACAGATGGTACTGTTATTTATTCCTAAAGCAGGAATCGGATTGACAGATATTACTACACCTACTGGTGAACTCAGACAGCCATTTAAATTGTACACGACGAAATAATTTGTGGTGCTTGGAGGACTAACTACGATCGTATCATTCGTTATTCCATTGGACCAAACAAATACTCCTCCAGTTAAAGGAGTAGTACAAACCAATTGGGCTGTTTGACCCGAACAAATGGTTTGATTGATTGCTTGTGGTATTGAAACGGGTTTAACGAATATTTCCGAAGTACTTGTATCCGTACAGCCGAATAATGAATAGATTACCTGGTAAGTGGTGGTTGAGGTTGGTGAAACCAAGATGTTTGCTGTTACTCCATTTGTTGGGGTCCAAATGTACGTGCCCCCTGGAAGATTCACAGTTGAGTTAATGGTAGTACTTTGACCATTACAAATCGTATCGTTTAGAATACTAATGACAGGATATGGATGAACGGTAACAGTCATATTGGTGCTATTGGCGCACAAACCTGAATTTGGTTGAAAAGTATACGTTGTTGTTGCAGAATAATTAGGCGCGGGGCTCCAAGTTCCTTGAACGTTATTCGTTGATGTGCTTGGCAATGTAAAAGCACCGTTCTCACAAATAGCACCGATTTGATTAAATGTTGGAATCGTGTTGGGTGTGAAAGTAATGGTAATGCTTTCGCTGTCAATACAACCATTGGCGTTTGTCACGGTGTACGTATAGGTTCCAGCCGTTGTTACCGTTAGTGCTGCTGTACTAGAAACGTTCGTCGTGCCATTACTCCATGATGCGCTTATCCCACCGCCCCCTGTTAATGAAATTTGCGTTGTGTTACAATCAAGTATCGTTGAATTGGTGTTGTTTGCGATAGATGCAATGGGTGCAACAATATCCTGAGTGATCACAATATTGGTCAGTGAAGTACAACCATTAGGAGCGGTAACGACAACAGTATAGAATCCTGGATTCGTGACCGATAACGAAGAAGTATTTCCAACATTTGCCGTTCCACTATACCAAGAATAGGATCCACCACCTGTAGCTGTCAATGGAATATTGGTTGTTGCACAAGTTAATATTGTTGTATTCGGAACATTTATCCCTGCTGTTGGAGAAGAAGTGTTTTGAGTAATAGTTGTGGCAGCGGTTGCTGTACAGCCATTGGTTCCTGTTACAGTGACTGTATATGTTCCAGGAGATGTTACTACAATTGTAGCACTCGTTCCAACAATTCCCATTCCATCAGACCAAGAATAAGTTCCCCCTCCAGTAGCTGTCAAGGAGATACTTGTGGTTGTACAAGTTATTACGGTCGTTGACGGAGCAATAATTGTAGCTGCAGGTGGGGTGATGTTTTGTGTGATGCTTTGTGTGGCAGTTCCTGTACAACCATTTGCAGCTGTTAATGTCACAGTGTAGTTTCCGGGAGTACTTACTGTTAATAATGGATTGGTACTAATAAGCGTTGGATTCGTCCAGGCAAAGTCTCCTGTACCATTTGCTGTTAATGAAATGCTCGTTGTTGAACACGTAAGTATATTTGAAGCAAGCGGTGTGATACTCACCATTGGTGGAGTAATGTTTTGAGTAATGATTTGAGTGGCCGTAGCAGAACATCCATTGGCACCTGTGACTGTAACGGTATAAGTTCCTAGTGAGGTTACGTTTAATGCGGAACTTGTTCCTAGGATTGTGGATCCGTCAGACCAAGAATACGTGCCTCCTCCAGTTGCATCAAGAGTAATATTCGCTGTACTACATGTTAATATGTTGGTAGCGGGAGGTGTTATGGCGGCAACTGGCAGTGGATTTATCTCAATGTTCAAGCTTGCTATTGTTGCGCAGATTCCAGCTGAAGGTGTAAATGTATAGGTTGTCGTTTGTTGGTTATTTAGTGCTGGTGTCCAAGTGCCTGTGAAACCATTTAACGAAGTACTTGGAATAGGCGAAAGAATAGTACCAGCACATTCGGCAGCGATAGGGTTAAAAGTTGGAGTGATGTTTGGATTGATGATAAGTGTCCCATTTACATTATTCGTTCCGTCCCAAAAACCACCCCCGGTAGCATTATAAGCCCCATAGCTAGTACAACCGTTCATGGTGTAGCGAAAGGCATAATAATATGTTCCGGGAGTTAACGCAGGAATCACCCCGGAATATTCGTCATTGTTCAAACTTATACCTGATGGATTATAATTTGCTGTAGTCCAGCTTGCACTTGGCCAAGTAGATGGATCAGTATCCACCGTGTTATAGGCGAATTCAACGGTAATTCCTGGACCCTGGCCGGCAAAATTTGTCACGCCGGGTTCAAAAACCTGTCCGAAAATGGATGTTGGTTGACCTTCGCAAATTGTTGAAACTCCTGGGGATTGAATATTAGCCCAGTCTATGACATTTGAAACAGTCACGGTACCGCTTGAAATAGCTGAGTTGCAGCCGTTTAACGTATAAGAAACAGAATAGTTAGTTGTGGCATTAGGTGTGACACTGATGGATGAGGTGGTTTCGTTTCCTGGAGACCATAAATAAGTGCCTCCGGCAATCGATGGTGTCGCTGTAAGTGTTGCTGTTTGACCACTACAAACGACTACATTGTTCACACTGACAACAGGTGTTGGGTTAACCGTAACAACTACTTGGTCGTTCGCTGTACAACCATTTGAAGTGGCGGTTAAGGTGTAGGTTGTTGTTGTCGTTGGTGTTGCTGTTGGTGTCAAAATATTGTTGGAACTCAAGGTTGCTCCGGGAGACCAAACATATGTGACAGGAGTGCTTCCACCACCACTTCCGTTGCACCCTGCAATGATCGTAGAAGTAGTTTGTCCTCCAGTAATGGATCCAGTATTTACAACATTGCCGCCACAGAGGATGGAAAAAGTGGCATTATTATCGTTAAATGCCCCTTGGGTTTCAATGAAAAAAGTATAAGGACCTGATCCAGGATTATTAATCGCCACTGTATTTGTTGATGCTAAAACATAAGGCCCGCCAGAACCAATGATGGTTCCTGCAGCATTGGTTAAGATCCAAGAGGTTTCATCTAAAAATGCAGGTTGAATTGGACTAGAAATGGTAACTGTTAAAGTGCCTGAACTTCCTCCTGTTGAGCCAGCGCCTGCTGTAACCGTTCCGTTTAAATTTGTAGATTGTCCGGAACAAATGACCACATCTTGACCTGCATTAACTATGGGGTTCACACAAGGAGGTGTTGGACAAGAAACAGTGTAGCTCATGGAAGTGGGACTGTTCAAAAATGCACAAACGAATCTCGAAAGGTGCACATAGTATTGGCCTGTTCCTGGGCATGTCCAAGTGAATGTGGATTGCAGACCACATTGATCATCCCACGCCCCTAATTGTACAAAGGAGGAATTATATAATCTAAGGTATGTATCATTTGAGCTCAGTCCACAAGTAGAAAAGGTATAGCTACAACCCGCTGTTGCTGTAAAGGGAAATGAAATGATTCCTGTTGAATAGGACGGGGTATATTGAACAGCAGTTGTAGGTGTGATGGGAAGTGTCACCGTTGCAGGCGAACAAAATTGTGCTCTTAACCCCACTGAAAAAAACAGTGACATCAAAAAAATGATGAAAGATTTCATTCCTAGTAGTAGTTATTCGTAATAGTTAGTTTAAGCAGGCTAAATATAGCGCTAAATAAACGAACTTCCAACTAATAGGTTGCCTATTTGATAGTTAAGAGAATATCAGCAAGAAGAAATCCTAGAATTCAAACGATTCCATAAATTTTGTTGTGAAATTTCCTTTACAGAAATCTTCGTTTTGCATAAGTTTTTGATGAAAAGGAATGGTCGTTTTTACACCGCCAATGACGTATTCATCCAAAGCGCGTTTCATTTTGGCGATCGCTTCTTCTCTCGTTTGAGCCACAACAATTAATTTAGAAATCATAGAATCATAGTTCGGCGGAATGGTATAACCCGCATAGACATGTGCGTCTATTCGAACACCATGACCCCCGGGACAATGGTAATCCGTAATTTTCCCTGGACTAGGCCTAAAATCCATGTATGGGTCTTCTGCATTGATCCGGCATTGAATCGCATGCATTTGTGGATAATAATTCTTTCCTGAGATTTTTTGTCCAGCAGCAATTAAAATTTGTTCCTTAATCAAATCATAATTGATGACCTCTTCTGTGATGGTATGTTCTACTTGAATGCGCGTGTTCATCTCCATAAAATAGAAGTCACGGTTTTTATCCACCAAGAATTCAACTGTTCCAACACCTTCGTATTTTACTGCCTTGGCTGCCTTAATGGCTGCGTCACCCATGCGATCGCGTAATTCGTCCGTCATGAATGGAGAAGGGGTCTCTTCGACCAATTTTTGGTGTCTACGTTGAATGGAACAATCGCGTTCAGATAAATGGCAAGCATTTCCATATTGATCTCCAGCAATTTGAATTTCAATGTGTCTTGGCTCTTCGATGAATTTCTCCATGTAGATGCCATCATTACCAAATGCAGCGCCAGCCTCTTGACGAGCTGAATCCCAAGCATCTTGAATGTCTTCTTCTTTCCAAACTATGCGCATTCCTTTACCTCCGCCTCCAGCGGTTGCTTTGAGGATGACAGGGTATTTGATTTCTGTTGCTACTTTCTTAGCATCAGCGACGTCTTTCAATAATCCAACGGATCCTGGAATACAAGGAACACCGGCTGCAATCATCGTTGCTTTTGCCGTGGCTTTATCACCCATCCCAGCTATTTGTTCCGGCAATGCTCCAATAAATTTGATGCCATGTTCTTGGCAAACGCGCGAAAATTTCTCGTTTTCTGATAAGAATCCGTAACCTGGATGAATTGCATCGGCATTTGTAATCTCTGCTGCTGCAATAATGTTTGGAATAGATAAGTAAGATTTCGCAGATACTGGTGGACCAATACAAACTGCTTCATCCGCAAATCGGACAGGAAGACTGTCCTTATCTGCCGTTGAATATACAGCAACTGTTTTAATACCCATTTCTTTACAGGTACGGATAACACGCATAGCGATTTCACCGCGGTTTGCGATTAGAATTTTCTTAAACATAGTGAAAGATTTTTTCAGCTATTATGCTGGATCTACTAAAAATAGTGGTTGATCATAATCTACAGGACTTGCATTATCTACAAGAACTTTAACAATTTTACCAGAAACTTCTGATTCAATTTCGTTGAATGTTTTCATTGCTTCAATGATGCAAACTTTATCACCTGCTTGAATCACGCTACCAACATTCACGAAAGCATCCTTGTCAGGACTTGGTGTTCGGTAGAATGTTCCAATCATCGGAGATTTCACCGTAATGTATCGTGCTTCTTCGGCAATTTCAGTAGAAGCTACAGGTGTTGCTGCTACCGGAGCGGCAGGAGCTGCAACTTGAGGCAAGGCAACAGGAGCAGCAGCTTGAATATAAACAGGCTGATCATTGGAAGCATTTGCATTTTTAATGGCAATCTTAAATCCTTCGCTTTCAATCTCAATTTTCCCAATTCCTGATTTGGAAACAAGTTTAATGAGGTCTTTAATTTCTTCTAAATTCATAACAATGATTTGTTTTACAAAATTACTAATATTATGAGTTATAAGCCCATTTCAGATAAATAGCACCCCAAGTAAATCCACCACCAAAGGCAGAAAGAATCAAGGTATCTCCTTTTTTCAATTGTTTTTCATAGTCCCACAAACACAATGGCAACGTTCCCGCAGTTGTGTTTCCGTATTTTTCAATGTTGATCATCACCTTTTCTTTGGACAATCCCATGCGATTTGCTGTGGCATCAATGATGCGTAAATTCGCTTGATGTGGAACCAACCATTGAACGTCGTCTGATGTCAACTGATTTTTTTCCATGATTTTTGCAGAAACATCCGCCATATTGGTCACTGCGAACTTAAAGACGCTTTGTCCTTCTTGCTTCACATAATGCTGTCTGTTTTCCACTGTTTCAATGCTGGCAGGATGTAAAGATCCTCCTGCAGGCTGCACCAAGAATTCACGTCCCGATCCATCTGAATGCAAAATAAAGTCTTGTAAACCTAGTCCTTCCGAATTTGGCTCCAATAAAACGGCACCTGCACCGTCACCAAAAATCACACAAGTTGTGCGGTCTTGATAATCCACGATAGAGGTCATTTTATCGACTCCAACAACAATTACTTTTTTATATTTTCCGGTTTCAATAAATTGAGATCCTGTTGCCAATGCAAACAAAAACCCAGAACATGCTGCGTTGACATCAAACGACCAAGCATTTTTCATACCTGTTTTATCGCTTAAAATGTTCGCGGTACTTGGGAATGGGTGATCGGGAGTTACTGTGCCACAAATCACCAAATCAATGTCCATAGGATCGATGCCTTTTTTCTCCAATAGTTGTTTAACTGCAGCTGCAGCCATATCAGAAGAGGCTCCATTGCGCATAATACGGCGCTCCTTGATTCCTGTTCGGGATGTAATCCATTCATCAGAAGTATCGACTAGTTTAGAAAGATCTTCGTTACTTAAAATGTCTTCTGGAACATATCCCTGAACTGCTGTAATCGCTGCTGTTATTTTATTCATCTCTTAGTTAAATGCATCATTAATTTTCGTTGCCAATCCTGAAGCGGCTACTTCATAGGAATGTAACAACATGTTTTTAATCGCTATATCATTTGATATCCCATGTCCAATGATGGCATTTCCTTTGACACCTAAAATGGGTGTGCCACCGTAATTTTCGTAGTTAAAACGATCGAAGTAAGCGTCACGAATGCCGCGTTTTCGCATTAAGGTATAAATTCCTTCTGCTTCTTTCAGCACAATATTTCCTGTGAATCCATCGCAAACAATAACATCTGCTACTCCTGTGAATAAATCGCGTCCTTCGATGTTTCCTATAAAATGAACTTCGTCGGATTCAGACAATAACTTGTATGCTGAAATGGTTAATAGATTTCCCTTGGAGTCCTCTTCCCCAATGTTCAATAATGCCACTTTTGGATTTTCAACCCCGTGAACATATTTAGAATAAAGTGTTCCGAGAACGGCGAACTGATAAAGCACATCCGCCTTACAATCTGCATTCGAACCAACATCCAACAAAATAGATTGAGAACCGTCGAGTGCCGGAAGGGTAGAGGTGATACATGGCCGAATGATTCCGGGAACAGTATTTAGTTTGTACATCGCACCCACTAGCATTGCGCCGGTATTTCCTGTGCTAGCAAATACATCTAAATTAGACTTTGAAAGCAAATCAAAACCAACTGCAATTGAGCTATTTGGTTTCTTTGGAATGGCTCTTGTGGGGTGATCATGGTAGGTGATGACTTCAGGAGCATGGATGATTTCAAAACCATCGGTTTCTTTTCCACGCTGTGAAAATTCAGTTCGAATTACTTCTTCATCACCAAGCAAAACAATGGTAACATCATTAGGCAAAACTTCTCTTGCCAATAATGCACCATCAATAGTTGCTTTGGGAGCGAAGTCGCCCCCTGAGATGTCTAGACCAATCCTCATTTAGGAAACGGGATGGATCCTTATTCTGCTATTGCTTCTTTTTCAGCAACTACTTTTCCTTTGTAGTATAACTTACCTTCATGCCAGTGTGCATGGTGGAATAAATGTGGCTGACCTGTTGTAGGGCATGTTGCCACTTGATGAGCAGTCGCTTTTTTATGCGTTCTACGTTTGTCACGTCTTGTTGTGGAAATTCTGCGTTTAGGATGCGCCATAACTATTTATTTATATCAATTTAAATTCTTTAATGCTGCCCATCGTGGGTCTATGTTGTCTTCTTTATCTTTTGATTCTTGTTGCGACATGTATTTTTCTAACAATTGCACCATTTCCTCATTGCATTCATTTTTTTTATGAGCAGACCGCGCTGGCAATGCGAGCATGATCATTTCATAAATGGACTGCTGAACCTCAATTTCGTAGCTTTCTCTTGGAATCACAATCAAATTTTCATCTTCTGATTCCTCGTCTCCAAACACATAGTAAACGGTCAAATCACCTTTGATTTTTTGACTCATTTCCTCATTGCATCTGGCACAAGGCATCGAAACAACTCCTTTGACTTCGAAACTTGCTACGAGCATGGTTTCTTTTTTCTCCAAGTTTAATTTCACTACTAATTTCCCGTCATCAACCAATGAATACGGCAAAGATTCAAAGAACGTTTTGTCTATCGCAAAATCGAAAAGATGCTGCCCTAGCTTCAATCCAACAAATGGTATCGTATAAGGACTAATCATATCGTTTTTACAATGAACAAAAATGAATCCGCGAAATTATAAAATTTATTTGGAATTTTAAAATTATATCAGTCGATCCGACTCTTTTTTTCCGCGCTCTTCCTTTGAAAATGGCAAAGGATTTGCATGAATTTGTTTGTTGAACTTTCTGTTTTTTAATATTTCAACCGCTAAATACATGGCACTTCTCATGGATTGTTCATTCGCCATATTCTTTCCTGCGATGTCAAATGCTGCCCCATGATCAGGAGAAGTACGCACAATTGGAAGGTCAGCCGTAAAGTTCACCCCGTCATCAAATGCTAAGGCTTTAAAAGCTGTAAGTCCTTGATCGTGATACATTGCGAGGATTCCATCAAACTGGTTTTTCATATCAGAACCGAAGAATCCATCAGCTGGAAAGGGTCCAAAAGCCAAAATCCCTTTTGTTTTTGCTAGTTGAATTGCAGGGGAAATGATTTCTTGTTCCTCTGCTCCAAGTTTCCCGTTTTCTCCTGCGTGAGGATTGAGCCCAAAAACAGCAATTCTTGGTTTAACAATGCCAAAATCTTTTTTTAACGATTGTTCGAATTTTTCAATTTTTAAGGCAATTCCGTCCTTTGTCAAGGCTGAACTAACTTCCTTGATGGGAATGTGTGTTGTCACCAGCGCCACTTTTAAGGTTGGGGAGACAAGAATCATCAATGCTTCTGGCACGCCAGACATATCCGCTAAGTATTCTGTGTGACCCGGGAATTGAAAACCAGCCTTCTGAATAGCATCTTTGCTAAAGGGACTTGTTACCAAAACATCAATTTTACCTTCCGATAAATCTTGTGTTGCTGCTTCAAGGGATTTGAACGCATAGGTTCCTCCCGTAACGTTTGCTTCGCCAATGGATAATTCCACATCCTCGTTCCATACGTTGATGACGTTTATTTTTTTAGCGATGACTTCACTCGCATTTTTACAAGAAGTATATTGAAAATCTTGTAAATCCAATTGCTTCTTGTAATGCGAAAGTACTTTCGCTGAACCGTAAATCACTGGAGTGAAATCGCTTAAAATGCGGTTGTCTTTTAATGCTTTAATCGCAACTTCCGGACCGATTCCGTTAAGGTCTCCAAGGGTTATTCCAACCTTGTAAAGTTCCTTTGTTGAAGTGATTTCTTTTTGAGCACCTTGTTCTTTATCCATTATTTATAGCGGTTTTTCAAGAATTGATACAACAAACGAACTCCTGCTCCTGTTCCACCATCCCCTTTGTAATTTTCTTTTGAGTCCAACCAAGCTGGACCTGCAATATCCATGTGAATATACGGAGCTTTCACGAAGTGCTCTAAAAATTTCCCTGCGGAAATCATTCCAGCATTTGGTCCACCGATATTTTTCATGTCTGCAATTTTCGATTTCATGTGTGTTTTGTAGTCATCCCAGAATGGAAAACGAACCACGCGTTCATGAACATCAAATCCAATTTTTTCCAAATCGTGGAAATAATCATCTCCTGCATTCCCCATGATGATGGTTGCTTCTGTTCCAATGGCACGCAATGCTGCTCCCGTAAGCGTTGCCGCATCAATGACAATTTCCGGGTCGTATTTTGCAGAATAAGCCAAAGCATCAGCTAAGATCATTCTGCCTTCTGCATCCGTGTTTAATACTTCAATGGTGGTGCCGTCAAACATGGTGATCACATCCCCAGGTGTGTAGGCATTTCCGCCCGGACGGTTATCCGTTGCGGGAATCAAGCCAACGATGTGAACGGGAAGTTTTTGTAAAGCAGCAAAATAGATTACAGCGGCCATTGTTGCTCCACCAGCCATATCTCCTTTCATCGTATCCATGGATCCGGGAGTGGGTTTTAAACTAAGTCCACCAGTATCGTAAACAACACCTTTTCCTACTAGTACAATGGGTTTTTTATTGACCGCATTGATCGGTTTGTATTCTGCAATCGTAAATGTTGGCGGATCAATGGAGCCTTTATTTACTGCCAGTAATCCACCCATTTTTAAGGCTTCAATTTGCGCTTTTCCTAACACTTGTACTTGAAAACCTGCTTCTTGTCCTAATTGAGCAATGGCTTCCGCTAATTGTTCTGCCGTTAAATGGGAGACTGGAGTATTGACCATGTCTCTCGTCCAACCAACCGCCTTTGCCATCGATGCCAACTCAGAAAGCTGGTCGTTTGACAAGCTTTTTGAAACATAAATATGTTGAAATTTATATGTTTTTGGTTTTGAAAAATGTTGGGTGAATCGATAGCTTGACAAAAGCAATCCTTCCGACAAGGCAAATAATGCTTCATTCGAAGTTCCATGCAATTCAACAGCCTCTTCTGATTCGAAAATCATTCCCTCAATCGTGTTCCCTAGCACTCGAATTTCCTCCATTTTCTGATCCGCCTTGACAAGAAAAGTAAATCCAGTTGCGCTTTTGAAATAGTCGAATTTTTTATCACTCGACAGAAAAGCTGCACTAAGTTCTGCAGAAAGTCCTGCGATCTCCGATGCCTTGTTATCAAGTATGAAAATTTGAGAAGGACAATGTTTCGCTTCTGTGGAATGTGTGATGTTAACCATGCTTCTAGTTTTTACAAAGGTAGTAAGTTATCTTGCTCGCGAATGAAAAATATCAAGTCCATAGTCATCTAAAAATCGTTCAATTGCTCGAGGTATCGGATAATCTTGGATTTCGTCCATTTGAATGACTTCCCCCATGTCACTTTCAGTTGGAAGTCTAACGATAAAATGACACATCAAATGCTGGTGTGAAAGCACATGTTTGTATTCTTTCGATTCGAAAGAATGCGCTGTATTATTCAAGTAATGTGATTTTTCTTCTTGGCTATTAAATTCCTTCAATGGAAATTGATATAGGTGTTGCCAGATGTCTTTTTGCTCTCTTTTTTCAATGAAAATTTTACCAGAGGAAGGCTGCATGATTTCAAAAACAAGGTAGCGTTTCCTAGCGGATTGTTTTTTTAATTTAACAGGTAGTTGTTCAACTGTTTTGGATTGAAAGGCGAGGCAATGAATGGAAATCGGACAAACGGAACAGTGTGCTTGGGTTGGTTTACAATGCAAAGCGCCAAATTCCATCATGGCTTGATTAAACAATCCGGGATTCTGTTGGTCTAGAAATTCGTTTGCCAAACGCTCAAAATCTTTTTTCCCCTGCGTGGAATTGATGGGCACCGACCAATTGTTTATCCGGCTTAACACACGAAACACATTTCCATCCAAAACTGCATGAGGCAAATCAAACGCAAATGAGGCGATCGCTGCCGCGGTATATGGACCTATTCCCTTTAGTGAAAGCAATCCTTCGTAGCTTGTTGGAAACGTTCCTTGATACGCTTCCACGATTTGTTGAGCTGTTCGGTGTAAATTTCGTGCCCGACTATAATATCCAAGTCCTTGCCATAAATTTAGCACGTCTTGTTCACTGGCCTGCGCCAAGTCAAATATGCTAGGAAAACGCTCAATGAATTTATAGTAATACGCCATTCCTTGATCTACTCGGGTTTGCTGAAGGATGATTTCACTCAACCATATGAAGTAGGGATTCTTCGTTTCTCGCCATGGCAGCGGTCTTTTATGGGCACGATACCAAGTGATTATTTCAGCCTGAATTTGACGCATGTAAAATTTTTAAGAAAAAAAAACTCGAAAATTAACAATATAAAGTTTCTGTGATATACTTTTGCACCGCATTAAAAATCAATTAACATCAAGAAATATGACTAAAGCGGACATCGTAGCAGACATTGCAGTAGAAACAGGACTAGAAAGAAACGAAGCTCTTAGAGCCGTTGAGGCGTTTATGAATTCAATCAAAGCGTCGTTAGCGAAAGGAAATAATGTCTATTTGAGAGGGTTTGGTAGCTTCGTAGTGAAGGAACGCGCTCAAAAAACGGGTCGAAACATTTCAAAAAACACGACAATCATCATCCCAGCTCACAACATTCCATCTTTCAAACCATCAAAAGTTTTCATTGATGAAGTAAAGAATAAGGTAAGCGTGAAATAAGATTTCGTTATTTCAAAATTTTATTTAACTTTGCACTCCCTTTCTCAGGGGGTGCATTTTTTTTAGATTCAAATAACACTAAAATATATATTATGCCAAGCGGTAAAAAAAGAAAAAGACATAAAATGGCTACGCACAAGCGTAAAAAACGTCTTAGAAAAAATCGTCACAAGAAGAAGAAGTAATCACTTCTTAATTTGAGAAGAAAAGGGGGCTCATTGATTCTTTCAGTGAGCTTTCATTGTTTCATCCTGTAAACTTCTAATTGTGAACCTAGAACTCGTTGTCGATACCAGGTCAAATGGGATTTGGATCGCTTTGTTGCGGGACGGTAAGTTAATTGAACTCCATGAAGATCGTGGAAATTCAGACTTTGCTGTTGGCGACATCTATTTGGGAAGAGTACGTCGTGTGGTTCCTAGTTTGAATGCTGCTTTTGTTGATGTTGGTTACGAGAAAGATGCTTTTTTGCATTACCTTGATTTAGGTCCTCAATACCACACTCAAGCACGTTTTGTAAAAGAATCGATGCAAGGAAAGCAAAATGTTGCTGACTTGCAATACTTCAAACTAGAGAAAGACATTCAAAAAGACGGAAAAATCAGCAATGTGCTTTCTTCCTCGCAACCCATTTTGGTGCAAGTTGCGAAAGAACCTATTTCAACTAAGGGACCTCGTTTGTGTTCCGAAATTACGCTGGCGGGACGCTACCTCGTTCTCGTACCTTTTTCAGATAAAATATCTGTTAGTCAAAAAATCAAAGATTCTTCCGAAAAGGACCGACTAAAGGACCTTATGGATCGAATCAAACCCAAAAATTTTGGCGTTATTATTCGAACAGTTGCCGAAAATAAGTCAACAACAGACTTAGAAACGGATTTACAAAATTTGTTGGAAAAATGGCGTGGAATGCATGCGAATTTAAAGGGGACACAACCTCCTCGCCGTGTATTAGGTGAATTAAATACAACCACTTCCATTCTTCGAGATTTATTGAATGGTAACTTTACCAATATACATGTCAATGATCCTGCACTCGCTTTAGAGATGAAGGAATACATTTCTTCTATTGCACCAGGACGTGAGAAAATCGTTCGTAATTACGAAGGAAAAATTGACATTTTTGAACGTTTTGCCATCAATAAACAGATTAAAGCGTTGTTCGGGAAGAAAGTTCCACTACCAAGTGGTGGTTACTTAATCATTGAGCATACCGAAGCAATGCACGTAATTGATGTCAATAGTGGTAACCGTAAAGGTGCCGACGGACAAGAATCGAATGCACTTGCAACAAATGTTGAAGCAGCAGAAGAAATTGCGCGTGTGTTACAACTGCGCGATATGGGTGGAATTGTTTGTGTTGATTTTATCGACATGCACGAAAAAGAAAACAACAAAATTCTCTTCGAAAAAATGAAGGAGTTTATGAAGTCTGATCGTGCAAAACACAACATGATTCCTCCTTCAAAGTTCGGTGTCATTGAGATCACACGTCAACGCGTTCGTCCAGAAACGGATATCGAAACTTCAGAAACATGTCCAACATGTAACGGAAGTGGCGAAGTAACTGCAAGCATCCTTTTCTCGGAAGAAATTGAAAATAACTTGAGTTATTTATTGAACGACCGTAAAGAAAAAGGTGTCACTTTATTGGTTCACCCATACTTGGAAGCATTCTTCAAAAAAGGAATCATCAGCAAACAATGGCGTTGGTTCTTTAAATACAAACAATGGATTCCGGTTCGAGGTTTGACTGCGCATCATTTATTGCAATATTCCTTTGTGAATAAATCAAACGAGGAAATTACCTTGTAATGAATTCGCCTGCTTTTTCACGGGAGCAAATCATTTTTAAATTAGAAGCCTTTTGTGCTTATCAGGAACGCTGCGCATCAGAGGTTCGAACGAAATTGGAACGTTTGGGCGCAGATGAATCCTTGTCTATTGAAGTCATCAATTACCTTAAAGAAAACCGTTTTTTGGACGAAAAGCGCTTCGTTGAAGCATACGTTCAAGGGAAAGTTCGCATCAAAAAGTGGGGTAGACAAAAAATTAAAGCAGCACTTTATCAAAAACGAATCGACGCTAAGTTAATCCAAGAAGGGATTTATGCCTTTATTTCCGATGAAGAATACCAGCTTGTTTTGGAATCGTTGATTGAACGAAAAAACCGTGAGCTTTCCACCGAAAAAAACCCACAAATAAAAAAGCAGAAACTGATGAGGTTCCTGCTTTCAAGAGGTTTTCAATACGATGAATTCTCTACCTTAAACCTAGATTAATTCGGTTTAATAATGGTTTGTGCTCCAGTTGTCCAATTCGCTGGACCACCTGCCTCATATCCTTTTGACCCCAATTGGGTGAAATTCACTTTTCCATCTTTCAATTTGTCCACATTCACAAACCAACAAGTAGGATAACCACGAACTGCAAATTGTTGTTGCAACATGCGGTTTTGCGTTTTAACTTCTTCCGTTTGAATATCAGCTCTTGGAAAATCTACTTCTACCAATACGACATTCGCTTGTGCCCATTTTTTAAATTCACTTTGTGTAAATACTTCTTTTTGAAGTTTTACACACCACCCACACCAATCAGAACCGGTGAAAAACAACATTAAAGGTTTGTTTTCCTTGTTCGCTACGTCAATGGCTTTGTTTAAATCAGTATGCCAAACAAAATCTTCCTTTCCTCCTTTTTGAGCAAAAGAAGTAAGGCTTGTTAGAAATATGAGGGATAAAAAAGCAAGTGTTTTCATAAATAATTTTCTTTAAAATTAACAATATTTAGGTGCTTAACCAAAAACCGTGCAAAAGTTTGACTTGATTTTTTTTGGCGCTATTTTCAATAAAAACAATATATTCGTTTCCTAAAACCCAAGCATATGAGATTTCTATTACTACTACTATGTTTTATTCCAACCTTGCACTTTTTCGCACAAACACCTACACAAACAGTTCGCGGGAAAGCCTTTGATAGCGAGACAAACTTCCCATTGAATGGTGTGAAAGTTTCCATTGAAGTTGGAGATGGAAATACCTATCGCTCTATCTCAAATGTAGATGGCAACTGGGAAATTACAAAGGTTCCAGTAGGTAAATATGAATTAAATGCCGCATATAGCTTTTACGAAAGTAAATCGATGACCGTTGAATTGAGCTCGGGACGCGAATTAATCCTTCAAATTCCTTTACAAGAAAAGATTTCTGAACAAAATGAAGTTAAGGTATTAACCAAGAAAAGAGGTGAGGTGATCAATGAAATGGCTTTGCTTTCTGCTCAGCAATTCAGCGTGGATGAAACCAATCGTTATCCAGGTTCGCGCATGGATCCAGCCCGCATGGCATCAAATTTTGCCGGAGTAAATGGTGCAGATGATTCGCGAAATGACATCGTCGTTCGAGGAAATTCGCCATTAGGGGTGATTTACCGTGTGGAAGGAATTGACATACCAAACCCGAATCACTTTGCGATTGCGGGAAGTTCTGGAGGCCCCGTTTCCATTATCAATAATAAAATGTTAGGCAATTCAGACTTTTTCATGAGTGCTTTTCCGGCGGAATATGGGAACAGTACTTCTGGTGTATTCGACTTAAAATTGCGAAACGGAAACAACAAACAACACGAGTTTACTGGTCAGTTCGGCTTTCTTGGAACGGAATTCCTCGCGGAAGGACCACTATCGAAAAACGGAAAGTCCTCTTTCTTGGCAATGGGACGTTATTCAACGCTTTCCATGTTTCAATCATTGGGAATTCAAATTGGAACCTCCGCCATTCCAGTTTATGGCGATGGAGCATTCAAGTTCAATTGGCAATTGAAAAATGGCGGACAACTTTCCTTTTTTGGACTGGGTGGAGCAAGTGATATTGACATCATGATCTCCGATAAAACCGAGTATTCTCAAGAATTTTACGGAGAAGGCGACCGTGATCAGTATTTTGGAACTTCCATGTTCACGACCGGACTCAACTATAAGAAAACACTAAACGAAAAAACCTACATTTCTTCTACCCTAGCATTCTCACAAGAAGAACAGCATACCAATCATGACTATTTAAGAGGGAGAGAAGTAGATACCATAGCAAACAAAATTACATTCGATACCCTTTATGCGATGATGGCATACAAATACACCATCCGCAAACTTTCAAGTTACACGGCTATAAATCACAAAATCAACAAGCAGCATTTAATCAAAGCTGGAATCATCTTGGATGTGATGAACATGAATTTCCTGGATTCTTGCTTGACTAATTTAGACGATGAAAACACTTGGAAAGTAAGATGGGATTACCAAGGAAATGCGGCCTTAATTCAACCTTTCGTGCAATGGAAATGGCGCATCAATGAAAACATGGATTTCTCCGCGGGACTACATGCACAGTACTTTACCTTATCTAATAGCATCAGTCCTTTAGAACCGCGCATTGGGTGGAAGTACCGCATGAAAGGAAATCAAGCCGTTTTTGCCGGCGGTGGATTGCACAGTCAAACACAACCATATTATACGTACGCCTATAATGTTTTACCTAATCAGCCAACGAATGCCGCAAGCAACATGAATGTTGGATTCACGAAAAGTGTTCACACTGGTTTGGGTTATGAGAAATCATTCAATCAAGGCTTTAATATTAAGTCGGAAGTATACTATCAACATTTATACGATGTGCCTGTTTCGAAGGCTCCTTCATCCTTCTCAATGATCAACGTTGGATCTGGTTTCTCTCGATTATTCCAAGATTCCTTGCAGAACACAGGAACAGGATACAACTACGGACTGGAATTGACAGTTCAAAAGTACTTTGACAAAACCTTCTTCTTCTTGTTTACAGGATCCATCTTTGACTCCAAATACAAAGGAAGCGATAACATCGTTCGCAACACTTCGTACAATGGAAATTACGTGGTCAATTTATTGGCTGGAAAAGAAATTAAAATCAATGCGAAGAATACCATCGGGATTGGCTTCAAGGTTACCAGAGCTGGGGGAAAACGCTACGGATTGGTTGATATTGCTGCAACCAACGCCGCAAAAGAAATCTTATTCTTGGATAGCGCTTTTAATGACTTTAAATTCAACGATTATTTCCGCATGGATTTAAAAATAAGTTGGAGAAAAAATGCGGAAAAAGTGACGCATGAAATCGGTTTGGACCTAGTGAATTTATTAAATACGAGAAATTTACTTAGCTTGACCTATAACCCAGCAATTTTGCCATCGGATATTGCCAATCCGAATTACCAACCTTACAGCCAAAACACCCAATTAGGTTTCTTACCAATTTTCTACTACAAAATAGACTTTAAAGTGGCTAGAGGACAGTGAAATCTAAAGAACTGGGAATATTAATTGACAAACACCATTACTCAGAAAGCAGCAGTATTCTGAATTTTTATACCCTAGAAAAGGGTTTTGCGAGTTTCATCTTTAAGGGCGTTAAAAAGAAAGGCAAGTCCTTGAATCAATTAGGTTTGTATGAAATCAGTTATTTCAAACGACCCGAAAGCGAACTGGGGATCATTCAAGCAATGGACTACGCATGGACTCCTTCCCGCATTTATACAGAACCTCAAAAGGTGATGCTGGTGTTTTTTATGGCGGATGTGCTCAAGCAAACCATTAAACAGCAGGGTGCAGACCCGCAAATATTTGAGTATGTACAGGCTCAACTCATTGATTTAGAAACCCGTAACACAGATTTTTTGTTCCCTACGCAGTTTTTGTCACAGTACATGGGTTTATTGGGATATGCGCCGCTTTTTGACGAAGATGATGCGCATGCATTTGACATTGAACGAGGCGTTTTCACCAATATACCAAGTGGCAGTAAATTTGTGCAAGACCCCGTGCTTATCACCTTTCTCAAAGCACAATTTCTAAAGGAACCAACCGAAAATTATCCGAAAGAAGTCATTCGCAAAGGACTGGAAGTTTTGGTTCGATATGCCGAATTGCACCTGCCGAATTTCAGTTTAAAGGTGACGATGGAAGTTATCCGCGATACCTTATATGCCTAATCAACGTTTCCGCGCAAAAAATTCTTTCAACAATTGCTGGCATTCCGCTTCCAAGATGCCATTCGTTACCAATGTTGCGGGATGGTACAGTGATTTTTCTTGCAGTCCAGCACCTCGTCGCTCATCTCGTGCACCAAAAACTACTTTGTCGATTTGTGACCAATACAAAGCACCAGCGCACATGCAGCAAGGTTCTAAGGTGACATAAAGGGTGCATTCTTTCAAGTATTTTGCCCCTAGGTATTGCGAGGCTGCGGTAATCGCTTGAATTTCAGCATGAGCCGTAACATCCGTTAACTTTTCCGTTAGGTTGTGGCCTCTTGCAATGATTTGATTTTTACAAACAATGACGGCACCTACAGGAACTTCATCTTCGTCAAACGCTTTTTGAGCTTCCAAAAAGGCTTGTTTCATAAAATACTGGTCGTTGAACGGATCTAACATATTACAAGAATAGCAACAATCTGCCTAACCCACAAGGGAATGTTTAGAAGAATTTACATTCAATGCTTCCTGCTTGCAAGCTTATTTTTACATTCGAATATGAAAATCTTAGACATCCTTTTGATCCTTCCCCTCATTTATGGCGCTTACAAAGGCTACAAACGCGGATTCATCATGTCCTTATTTTTTTTATTGGCAGTATTTGTAGGACTTTATGCGGCTTTCCATTTTACGGACGTATTGGTGCAATATGGGAAAGACCATTTCCATTGGAAAAGTAATTATGTTGCCCCCATCACTTTTCTTAGCTTGTTTCTCCTGGTGGGTGCAGGCATTTATTTTGGCGGGAAACTATTGGAAAGCTTGGTTAAATTAGTAAAGTTATCGATCTTAAATAGTTTAGCTGGAGCCCTGCTTGGATTGCTACAATGGATATTTTTTGTGGGGAGTCTCTTACTCATGTTTATTTCCTTCGATCAGAAGGAGGAAGTAATCAGCAAGGAAATGAAACAACAATCCCTGATGCTTCCGTTGCTCACATCTGTTTTGCATGGTTCCATTCCTGGTGTGAGTACAAGTGCCATTTTTCATTATTATCAATCAAACATTAAAGCAAATGAACATCCTCCAACTCACTAAGCTTCTTGTGTGCTTTTTCATCTTGCAACAAGGAACCTACGCACAGGGAATTTTCCAACGAAAAGAGCCGAAAGTTTTGGTAAAATCTGGACCTTACCTCGGCATACAAAGCGGAAGATTTTACGCAGCAGAACTCGGTTTGGAAAGGCAATGGAGGCGTTCCGAACAGCTTTTGGAATCCAAAACAAATGCGTTGCACATGGGGGTGAATTACACCTATGATTTCAGTCACCTGAACCCGGTTTTAGGTTACGACCTAGGATTCTGGCACAAAGAAGCAACAATCGGACTCACCTACGGACTAAACCTTTGCATGCGCACCAATTTCGATCAATACCGGATGGGTATTTGTCCAACCGTGGGCATTAAAATCATGCAATTTCACATCCAAACAGGATACCATATCTTATACCCATTCACGCAAAACTCCCAAATATTTGACTCGAACACCATCTTTTTAAGCGCACGATTTTTGTGGGTCAATAATCGGAAGAAGAGATAAAAAAAGCCCAGACAGTATCGTCTGGGCTTTTTGTTTTCTAGAAGTTAAACTTCTTACAAGTCAAACTTAATTCCTTGTGCTAAAGGCAAACTATCGGAATAGTTGATGGTATTTGTCTGACGACGCATGTACACTTTCC
>JANRBR010000005.1 GCA_030727405.1 Crocinitomicaceae bacterium
TCGCTATCGCTCGTGATCCCAAGAGGGCTACGCTTCAAAGAATACAAAAAGCTAAGCTGCTTCGCAACTTTTGGCTTTTTTTTGTTTTCAAAACGCTTACAAAAGCAAGCTTTTGACGCGCTTGAAAACAAAAAAAGCCAGCCTAAAGGCTAGCTTTTTGTATTCTTTGGCGGAGAGTGAGGGATTCGAACCCCCGGAACCTCGCGGTTCAACAGTTTTCAAGACTGCCGCAATCGACCACTCTGCCAACTCTCCGGGGCAAAAGTACACAAACTTTCAGAATTCGCAAGCGTTCAGGTAAAAATATTCGAAAAATATTTCTGATTGTTTACCTTTGTTCCATGAAACTAAAGCAAGTACCACTCGATGAATTGAATGCCATGAACAAGGATACCTTAATGGAAAAACTTGGTATTCAATATGTTGAAATTGGAGAGAACTATGTCGTAGCTTCTATGCCCGTGGATCATCGTACCAAACAACCCATGGGATTATTACATGGCGGCGCAAGTGCCGCTTTAGTGGAAACGGTTGGATCCTTAGGCTCGGTGCTGTTAATTAACCACGAAACTCACTACGCGGTTGGACTAGAAGTTAGTGCGAATCACGTTGGAGGGATTCAAACTGGGGAAGTTTTGGCCACTGCAACACTCGTGCACGGTGGTAAATCCACGCATTTATGGTCCATTGAAGTACGTGAAAAAGGTACCAATCGACTCGTATGTACTGGGAAACATACCGTAATGGTGCTGGAAAAGAAAGCGTAAAAACTTTCCAGTTTTTGATCTGTCCAAAATGGCAGACTCAATTTGTTAATTCCTTCTCTCCCCGATTTGCTGCCTCCACATCGCGTAGTACAAGCCTTTTTCCGCAAGTAACTCTTCGTGTTTTCCTGTTTCGACAATGACTCCTTTTTCAAGAACGAAAATCTTGTCCGCATGCATGATGGTCGATAAACGGTGTGCGATTAAAACGGTGATGTGCTCTTTGTGGCTACCAATCGAACGAATGGTATTGGAAATCGCTTCTTCTGTGATGGAATCCAAGGCGGAAGTTGCTTCGTCAAAAACCAATAAGCGTGGATTGCGAATCAAGGCACGTGCAATGGATAAACGCTGTTTCTCGCCTCCGGAAAGTTTCATTCCACCTTCGCCAATCACTGTGTCGATTCCGTGCTCACTTCGTGCCAACATGCTTTCACACGACGCTTGACTCAATGCGAAGTCCAATTGTTCTTGTGTCGCTTCCGGTTTTGTAAACAGCAAATTTTCACGAATCGTTCCTGCGAACAACTGCGTATCCTGTGTGACAAACCCCAATTGTTGTTGCAATTCATCGCGATCAATGCTTGTGGATTCAATTCCGTTATAGTAGATTTTTCCTGTTGGCGTGGTGTACAATCCAACTAGTAATTTCACTAAAGTACTTTTTCCCGATCCGCTCGGACCAACAAATGCAACCGTTTCTCCTTTTTGCACTTCAAAATTGATGTTGCTCAATGCATCGTAATTGGAAGATTTATGCCTAAATGTCAAATTGCTAAATGCTAATTTCTCAATGGCATTTAAAGGAATGGGGTGCTCCGGTTTTGTTTCAATCGGTGTTTGAATGATTTTTTCAAAATTATTTAAGGATGCTTCCACTTCGCGGTACGCAATGATCACATTGCCTACTTCTTGCAATGGTCCAAAGATAAAAAACGAATAAAACTGCAAGGTCATGATTTGCCCGAGGGACAAAGAACCATGGAACAACAAGTACATTAAGAAAAACATAATGGATTGACGCAATAAATTGACTGTTGTTCCTTGAATGAAACTGATGCTTCGAACTTGTCGCACTTTTTTCAATTCCAACTGAAGGATTTTACGCGTTCGGTCATTCAAACGGTCCGTCTCTTGCTGTGTTAAACCCAAACTTTTAATCAATTCGATGTTGCGCAAACTTTCCGTCGTACTTCCCGCCAATTGCTTCGTTTCGCTCATGATGGTCATCTGTACTTTCTTGATGCGCTTGGAAAGGAAACTAATGAAGAAACTCAATCCAGCTGCTGAAAGCAAATACAAAAGAATCAATCCCGGTTGTACCGTAAACGCATAAACCATCACGAAGACCAATCCGACAATCGAAACGAATAGAATGTTGATGAAACTCATGATGAAGCGCTCCGCATCGGTGCGTACTTTTTGGAGTATATTCAATGTCTCCCCACTGCGTTGGTCTTCAAACTCATTGTAAGCAATTTGCAAGGTATGCTTCAATCCATCTGTATAGATGTCCGCACCCAATTTCTGAATGATTAAGTTGATGCAATAATCTTGAAATGCTTTTGCGGTTCGACTCACCATCGCCACACTAATGGCGGCAAGAATTAACCAACCCACACCAGAAATGAACTGCGCTTCAGTAAAATCCTTCGGATGCGTGGCAAAACGATCCAAAATCTTTCCAAAAATAAAAGGATCCAATAAGGAAAAAACTTGGTTGATGCTCGCGAGAAAGAGCGCTAAAAATACCAGTGATTTATAACGTCCAAGGTAACTAAATAGAATTTTCATGGGTGGGTTTCGTTTCGGGTGCAAAATTACGAAACTATTCCGGTCCAAAGAATGGAATGAGGCTTGAGACCTTCAGGAATGTGTATCTTTGAACAGAATTCCAATTTAAGTGTTCATCATACAAGTAAAAAAGGTTGGGTAAACAGATGCTTCAATACCGCTTTCCAGGAAAAGAAACCGTCATCAAAAAAGGCGGTTTCAAGCCATTATTAAATGATGACTATGAGGGATTTATCATATCTGACTTCAATCAATTAAATACGTATTTTTTCGATTCAGAATCCACTGAAGATATTCCGAAATACGAGCAAGTAAAACCATTTGTCGCATCCAAGAATGAATACCTTCAGCAATCCAAAGAAATCATACGCATACTTTCCTCCGACCACTCGTTAAAAAAAATAGTATTCTCCCGCATCAAGGAAGTTGCGTTAACCATTAGTGGACAAACGCTTTTTGAACGCCTTTCAAAAGCATATCCTTCGGCATTTGTTTACCACTTTCAAGATCCAAAACTAGGAGAATGGATTGGCGCTTCGCCAGAAATATTGGTGCGAGGAAAAGACGGTGTGTTTGAAAGCATGGCGCTTGCAGGGACAAAAAAAGCGAGCGACACAATGGATTGGGGCGAGAAAGAAAAAGAAGAGCAAGCATTTGTTAGTCAATATTTAGCCGAAAGACTTCAACAACAAAACGTTCAAAACATGTACGTTGACGGACCAAAAACCGTTTTAGCTGGTCCGATAGCTCACTTGCGCACCGATTTTAAATGGGATTCCAATAGCAAGACGGCTTGGGAAATAGCAAAGGACCTCCATCCCACTCCTGCAGTTAGCGGAACACCTGTAACCGAGGCTACAGATTGGATATTAAGCAATGAAAAACACGAGCGGTCCTTTTACGCAGGAATGATTGGGGAAATCTCATCAATGGAAATCAATACCTATGTCAACCTCCGTTGTGCGCAAATCATAAACGACCGTATCTACCTTTACTTGGGTGGTGGGTTCACGGCGGATTCCATTCCAGAAAAAGAGTGGGAAGAAACCGAAAATAAAAGCAAAACCCTACTCGACCTCCTTTAAATTTTGGTATTTTTGCAGGATGATTTCTAGCGCTAAAATCATGGTACAATTGATTGTCGATCAGCTTCTGGCTTACGGCATTCGAAAGGTGGTTGTTTCTCCTGGATCGAGAAATGCTCCTTTCTCTATTGCGTTTGATGAACACCCTGAAATCGAGACATTTGTCGTTCACGACGAACGTTCAGCAGCTTTTATTGCACTTGGTATGGCGCAAGAAGTAGGTGAAGTTGTCGCCCTTTGTTGTACCTCTGGAAGTGCGTGTTTAAATTATTATCCAGCCATATCCGAAGCATACTATCGATCCGTTCCACTTGTCGTATTAACCGCTGATCGTCCTGCCGCTTGGATCAACCACGGAGATGGACAAACAATCGTCCAACGGGATGTTTTCAAAAACCACATTCTTGGCAGTTTAGAACTTGATGAAGATTTGTTTCAGCAGAAATCAATTGAATCCCATCAAAAAGAACTTGCAGCGATTCTACAAATCACACACAGCAACTGGAAAGGTCCTGTTCATTTAAATATTGGCTTAAACGAACCACTGTATCAGACCATTGAAAAAACCATAGATTACCATTTTCGTTTACCAGAGCAAGTTTTTCCTACTCGCATGGAGAAAGCCGAGATGGACGAAATTATTTCCGAATTCAACCAACATAAAACACTTGTATTATGCGGTCAAATGGGGTCGAATCCAAAGTTGCAACAAGAGTTAATGAAATTCGCTTCATTTCCAAACGTGGTTGTTTTAGTGGAAAACACGTCCAATATCCAACACGAGCGTTTCATCCATTGCATCGATCGAACCTTAAATGGTTTTGATCAAAACGACGTTTCTTTTGAACCAGAAATTCTTGTTACAATTGGGGGTGCAGTCGTTTCAAAACGTATCAAAGCCTATTTGCGTAAAGCAAAAATTCAAAAACACTACAAACTGGGTGCGGACTTTCCAGAAATGGACACCTACCGTTGTTTATCGAGGTCCATTCCGCTTTCTGCAGATGATTTTTTCACTCAGGTAAATGAAAACGAATTACACGCAAACAAATACAATTTCAACGGAAAATGGAAACGCATCGATATCCTTGCTAAGGATCGCGCACTAGATTTTGTTTCTGAATTTAATGGTTTGACGGATCTACAAGTGTTTCAAACCATTCAGAATTTAATCCCTGAAGACGTCGTGCTTCATTTGGCAAATAGTTCCGTTGTTCGTTATGCTCAATTGTTCGATCCGATTCCAGGTGTGCGTTATGAGTCGAACCGTGGAACGAGTGGCATTGATGGCTCAACAAGTACAGCACTTGGAGCAGCCATCGCAAATCAAAACAAGCAACATGTGCTCATTAGCGGAGACATTTCATTTTTATACGATAGCAATGCCTTGTGGTACGAACCATTTCCTCATAATTTCAAAATGATTGTCATTCAAAATTACGGAGGAGGAATTTTTAAAATCATTCCTGGACCGGCGGATTCCAAGCAACGTGATCGTTATTTTGAGGCCAAACAAGCTAAAAGTCCTGCTTCCGTTGCTAAGGGATTTGGATTTGAAACAAAAACCGTAACGAGCTTGGATGAACTTACAGAATATTTACCTTTGTTTTTCGATTCCAAATGTTCAACACAACTATTGGAAGTCCAAACGGATGACCTAAACAACGCGGTGGATTTGGATCGGTACTTTGATTTTTTAAGAAACAAAAACAGATGAATCAATTTCTAGACTCCTTTCAAATATTAGGAACCGTTCAAGGTTGGACCTATTTACTCATTTTGACCTTATTGGAAATCGTTCTGGGAATTGACAACATCATTTTTATTTCCATCGTTACAGATCCACTTCCGAAGATTAAACAACGCAAAGCTCGTTTGCTGGGATTGAGCCTCGCGATGATCATTCGCATCCTAATGCTGAGTGTCATCTCATGGGTCATGACGCTGGATGAACATCCATTATTTACGGTGCTTGGACAATCCTTCACTGGACATAGCTTGGTGCTATTAATTGGTGGATTGTTTTTGATTTATAAATCCGTAACCGAGATGCATTCTAGTGTGAAAGGATCGGAAGAAGAACACAAATCAAAAGATAAAAGCACGCTTCGAGGAGTCATTATGCAGATTGTGATCATCGACTTTATCTTTAGTTTTGATTCTGTCATATCAGCGGTCGGAATGACCAACGACATTTCACATGAAACGCATGGAAATCCCTTAATTCTAATCGTACTTGCGGTTGTGGTTTCCATGATCGTAATGTTGCTGTTTGCCCGTCCAATCAGTGATTTCATCAACGAGCGTCCAACCATTAAAATGATTGCATTAGGCTTCCTTGTTACTATTGGAATCATGTTGATTGCCGAGTCCTTCGGCGAACATGTACCGAAAGGATACATCTACTTTGCCTTGGTTTATTCGCTGGCCATTGAATTTTTAAACATCAAAATACGAAAAAACAAAGATGCATGACTCCGGCAGAAGCCTCCATACATCTAGCACTCTCGAATGCAGATGACATTCAAGATGCCATTGAAAATAACTTGTTTCAAGCAAAACAAGAATTAATTCAAAAAGCAGATCACATTTTACTCTTTGCCGCAAAAGAAAAGAAGTGGAAAACGCTCCAAGAAGCGGGAGAAACACTCGGATATACCTTTCCAAAAGACAACAACATACCCCTACTTGAATGGAAAACGGACACCATGGAGGACATTTTTCATTCCTTCCATCAACAGCGTTCACGGTGTTTGAAAAAACTGAATGCGGTCAGCTCTTTTAATGGCATCATTGAGGTTCAAAAAGCACTGCTTTCCAATTACATGAAATGGTTGGATTATTGGCAAAAAACTCCTTTAATTTTCGAAATGAAAGATGTCAAACTTTCATCTAGCTTGGATCACATGGTTTTATTGCAATGGATCTTATCCTTGAAAACACAAGCCATTCAACATGCTGCTGAAATTCAAATAACACTTGTTCCTTATGACATCATGCACGAATTGGCACGCTTGAAATTGCTTCACGAAAGAATGAAGTAAGGCTTACTCTGCACCACCTTCGGTTCCTGGCAATTTCGATTTATTTGAGATTTCAAGTTTACCAAACTTGTACCTAGCAGAAACATAAAATCGACGTGTAAGCCATTTGTAGCTGACAGTTTGCTCAACACCCGGTCGGTTTACTTGCATGTAGAATCCTTGTTTATTAAAAATATCCGTTACACGAGCCCCAACAGTCCATTTACCTCCTTGAAGTTTTTTCTCAAAAGCCAAATCAATTGGACCTTGACGTTGTGCAATCCCTTGAACGGTGACTCTTGGTCCATTGTAGGTAACACTCAACTGAAGGGTGGCTGTTTTCTTCCAGAACTCGACAGATGAATTGTATTTAATATTCTGGTTGAAACCTTGTCGATTAGGCAAATCTAACTGATTGGTAGTGTACCAAATATAATTGGCGTTGTAGGAAAAGGTATTCTTCCACCAAGTTGTTGGACGGAACATACAAACAAATTCAGTTCCAAGACTTTTCGTTTCAGCAATGTTCATAAAGGTCACAGAGCTTGTACCATTTTCATAAAACTCTTTTACACGAGAAATAACACCGGTACTATTTCGATAATACGTACTCGCAGTAATGGAATATTTTGCCTTTTCCAAGGAATAACCCAAATCGAAGGAATGGATAAATTCTGGTTGCAAATATGGATTTCCAGTGCGTAAATTAAACGGATCAGAGTAATTCGTAAAAGGATTTAAATCTGCCGAGGATGCCCTTGTAATTCTACGGCTATAGCTTAAGCTGATTTCCGATTTTGGCTTTAGTACATAACGCAAATGAGCTGAAGGAAAAAAATTGAAGTAATGATTAACAATTCGAATGGAGTCTGTCACCAAATTGGGAATTTGATACGCGTTTTCAGCACGCAATCCGCCTTGAAATTTCACACGGTTAATTTGTTGACCATAGACAGCATACAAACTATAAATTTGCTCGTTGTATTCATACAGGAAATTGGCAAGAGTGTCCTCAAGATTCATTTGCGCGCTCCAATCGTAAGTAGAAGAGACAGGATTTACGCTTTGATTCCGAATGATTGCCTTGGCACCTGATTCAAATCGCGCTCCTAATGTTGGAAACAAATACGTGAAATCAGATTGAAGCGTGGTGATGTTGTTTTTTTCCGTGTTGCGTAACTCTTGAATTAATTCAGGGTAGCTTGTTAAAACAGAATCAGGTGAGTAGTAACGTTGTGTGTAATAACCTTGTATGTTCTCTTTTCCAAGGGATTGTGTTGCATCAAAGGTTAAGTTACCGCGTTCGTTTTTTAAATCGTACTTGTAATTCACATTGAAGTCAACATTTCTTCGTTGAGATGGATCATAAGAGGAACGCAACCACAAACTGTCTCGTTGACCTAATAAATCATAGCTTGAATTCCACAAATCTCCCGTGCGATCTCTGACACCAATATTTCCCGTGGTAGAAAACCCCAAGGTATTTCGTGCCTTCAAATTAATATCCATTCCAAAACGAAAGGTTTGTCCTGCATTTAAATCCGTCCCTACGCGACTTTGGTCCAAGTTAAAATAGGAAGCTCCTGCGCCTTGAGTGATGTTGGAATAGTTGTTTCTGTACCCTTCTAAATAGCGCGCATTGTAGGTTCCGTAAATATTTAAAATACCTGTTCGATAACTTAAGGACAAATTTCCCTCTCCGACATTTCCTCCCTTTTGAAAGGTGGTAGCCATGTTTGTAGAAACTAAGCCGTTGAAACCACTCAATTTGTTCTTTTTCAAAACAATATTGATGATGCCAGAGGTTCCGTCGGGATCGTATTTTGCCGATGGATTGGTCACGATTTCCACGCGTTCGATGGAGCCCGCAGGAAGTGCATCCAAAAGTGTTTTACCGTTTCCACCACTCAATGAACTTGGACGACCATCGATCAAAACGGTAACAGATCCTTCTCCACGCAACATTACGCGTCCATCTTGATCCACTTCCACGGATGGAAGCCTTTGAAGCACGTCATTTGCGGTTCCACCTCGAACATTCAAGTCTTCCGCAACGTTGTATATTTTTTTATCGATTCCGGCTTGTAACACATCCTTCTCTGCAATCACACTTACTTCACGCTCTGTTTTTTCACTGATCTTCCGCATTTTCAAAGTACCAACATTAAAAACCGTCAGACTGGTTTTAATGGAAATGGAAGAAACAAAAATGGGGTCGTAATTCACTAAGGTAATTTTTAAAAAATAAGAACCTGCGCTACACGGTATGGAATACTTTCCATCTACATCGGTAAATGCTCCGCTCACAATGCTTGAATCCGCAACGCGAAACAAACGAACGGATACGTACTCCAGTGGCTTATTCGATTGCTGATCATGGATTTTACCGATCACCGTACCATCTTCGCTTTGAGCTGGTTTTTGAGCGAAAACAAAGGGAGAAAATAGAAGTAAAAAGAATAGGAAAGAGAGGGTTTTCTGCATAAGGTTACAAAAATACAAAAAGCAGTTTGAACAATGGAAAAATATCTATTCTAAGTAAATGATTGGAAAATATAGAAATCAACAGAGACTTTTGATGCAATATTTCAAGAATTAGCTAAAAAAAATTATCTTTGCGACCTAAATAACGCGATAATGATTGAAAATTTAAGTTTAGACGAATTAAAAGCTAATTTCAACAACAATAAAAAATTCAAATTTGGAACGTACATCGTTGGTGGATTATTGGCTGCGCTATTATTGTTTTTTGTTTACCGCCAATTAATTTGGGTGCCTGCAAATGAGAAATCAAACGATGGTTGGTGGGTTGCCATGAATTACATTTCAAAAGACTCTACTGATCAAGCGATTAAAGTATTGGTTCCATTTGTGAAAAACAACGACGGGAAAACAGGTGGTGAGATTGGACAATACCTTCTTGCTACGCAATACATGAAAAAAGGTGAATTCCGAAAAGCTTTGAAAAATTTAGAAGGTGTTTCCATCGATGATTCTTATATCCGTGTTTTCTCCATCGGTTTGCAAGGTGATTGTTATTCTGACATGAAAAAATACGACAAAGCGTTGGAAATTTATTTGCAAGCTGCCGATGCTCAAGAAAATGAATTGACAGCCCCTATGTACCTGTTCAAAGCTGGATTAGTGGCAGAGAAATTGAAAAAGAAAAAAGATGCTGAGGCATATTACACGCGCATTCGTGACGATTACCCTTCGTATGCTTCTCAAAATAGAATTGAAATTGATAAATACATCGCTCGTGTGAGCACTAAATAAGAAAGACGATGGCGACAGCCAACAAAAATCTATCTTCGTATTCAACTGAAAACATAAGTAATGGTGCCGATTTTAAAATCGGCATTGTTGTTTCTGATTGGAACGACCACATTACAAATCGATTAATGGATGGTGCCATTACAACCTTGCTTGAAAATGGTGTTGCCGAATCCAATATTCACATTCAGCGCGTCCCTGGTGCGTTTGAATTACCGCTAGGAGCACAATATTTCTGTGAACGCACCGACATTGATGGCGTCATTACCATTGGCGTAGTCATTCAAGGTGAAACGCGTCACTTTGATTTTGTTTGCAGTGGCACAACACAGGGAATCATGGATGTGATGTTAAAACACAATAAGCCAGTGGCATTTTGTGTTCTGACTGACAATCACGAACAACAGTCCTTGGATCGCGCTGGTGGAAAACATGGAAATAAAGGAATCGAAGCGGCAGCAGCTTGCTTGCAAATGATCTCCAATAAGAAGAAATTCGCTTAACTTTAACACATGACATTAATAAAATCAATATCTGGTATCCGTGGAACCATTGGTGGAACTGTGGACAATGGCCTAACCCCCATAGACGCTGTTAAATTTGCTGCAGCCTATGGAACCTGGTTAATGGAACGAAATCCTGGAAAAAAAATCCGCGTGGTGATCGGTCGCGATGCGCGCATTTCCGGCGCTATGATTTCTGACCTAGTCGTTTCTACCCTCATCGGACTCGGTATTGATGTGATCAACTTAGGACTTTCCACTACTCCAACTGTTGAGGTGGCAGTTCCGATGGAAGAAGCACAGGGCGGAATTATTTTAACCGCTAGCCATAACCCAAAGCAATGGAATGCCTTGAAATTGCTTAATGAAAAAGGAGAATTCATCAGTGGAGCAGATGGAGAAGAAGTGTTAAACATTGCAGAACAAGAGCGTTATGTTTTCGCTGAAGTAGACGACCTAGGGACCGTTCGCAACGATGATTCGTATTTACAAAAACACATCGATGCTATCTTGGCTTTGCCATTGGTGGACAAAGCAGCAATTGCTTCGGCAGACTTTAACATTGTGGTAGATGCGGTTAATTCTACCGGAGGAATTTTTGTCCCAGCAATGCTTCGTGCATTAGGCGTTACGAAAATCACAGAAATGTACTGTGAACCAACAGGACATTTCCCACACAACCCTGAACCACTTCCAGAACACCTAACTGATTTATCTGCTAAAATACTTGAAGTAAATGCCGATTTTGGCATAACAGTGGATCCAGATGTGGATCGCTTGGCTTTGGTTTGCGAAGATGGATCGATGTTTGGAGAAGAATATACGTTAGTTGCCTGTGCAGATTACGTGTTAAAACATACTCCTGGTTCAACCGTATCAAATTTATCCTCTACCCGAGCACTTCGCGACATCACGGAGAACCACGGTTTACTCTACGCAGCAGCTGCAGTAGGCGAGGTAAATGTCGTTACTAAAATGAAAGAAGTTCATGCGGTTATCGGCGGTGAAGGAAATGGTGGGATTATTTATCCTGAATTACATTACGGGCGTGATTCACTTGTGGGAATTGCCTTGTTTTTGAGCCACTTGGCACATGAGAAAAAAAGCGTTTCCGCTCTTCGTGACAGCTATCCGAAATACACCATTTCTAAAAATAAAATCGAACTGACACCAGAAATCGATGTGGACAAAGTATTAGCGGATATGGCAGCAAAATACGCTCATGAAGAAGTCGATACGATCGATGGTGTGAAAATTTACATTGCGAAAGAATGGGTGCACCTGAGAAAAAGCAATACGGAACCCATTATCCGCATTTATTCTGAAAGCAAAGATGAACTAGCTGCAAATCAACTGGCAAAACGCATTATTGAGGAAATTAACCACTGTATTTTAGGACTATAATAAAAAAATAGACAAAGGCTTACTTTTCTTTGAAGACAGCATCGCTGATTCCCTTGTTTACTTTGTAATTGGTTAATTTAATGGTGATTGTTCCTTTTTGGTCCTTGTTGGCCGTTTTCTTTTTTTGATTATCCGTTTTGTTTAAATCAGCTGCGACGCTCTTCGGCATTTTAAACTTCTTTACATCGATGGTGAAAATTAATTGACTCGGAAGACCAAAAGCTACTTCAGCACCATAAGAATAATCGACCGTAACGGTTCCACTGGAACGTGTGGTGACCTGAGAACGCATGATGACATCCCTCTTCGTATCAATCCAAAGTTTGGCTAAAATGATCTCACTTGTTTCTCCCGTTGGAATCACCGAAACCAAATTTGTTTGAATTTCTTTAATGGTTTTCACCCCTCCTGAAACAGCCATATAAGAACCTTTCTTCATTAAAAATGCATTCACATCCGTAAAACCTTGTTTCGGCAAAATGGCAATCCCTTTGGAAACCACCTTGAATTTATCCTTCTGCTTGTAATAGATCGATGCCGTTACCGGCATGATTTTAATCAATGGGATATTCGCGCGAATGTTCGCACTCACGGAATAATCCTTAACGGTATTCAACTTCTGTACAACTTGCTGAACAATGGCATTCGCATCTGCATCCTGCGCTCGGGTAGAAAATGCAGCAATGACGATAAATAAAGTGGCGATTAATTTCATTAGGAGGTGATGTCTTTTTTATTGAATTTATACAAAGCGATGAGAATCAGCACAACATTGTGAGCTAAAAGGATCAACACAGAATTACGAATGGTCGACCAAGGAACAGGATCCTCAAAAAAGGACCTCCAAGATGCCATGTGCGTGGTGAATAAGAACGGTTTAATAGAATCAAAAACAGAAACATCTAAGGATCCAATGATGGTGAATAAGATGATAATGGCCATGGTACTTACAATTGGGCCAATCGAGTTTTCTGCAAAGGCTGAAAGGCAAATGGACAAGGTTGAAATAGTCAGCAAAGCAAGGTAAGCAACGCCAAAACTTAAACCATATCGCCAAAGAATGTCTTGTTCTTTTAAAATGACCAATCCATCGCTGTTTAAAACGATTAAATCGCCCGATCCAAATATCCACTTTCCAACAATTAAGGCTAAAAAGCCAAGCCATAGCGTCAATATTAAGGTATATACAGCCCCAGCAATAAATTTAGATAAAACAATTTGCGTGCGAGAAATAGGCTTTGTTGCCAACATTCGAATCGTTCCCATTGCGGCTTCCCCAGAAATCAAATCACCGGTCACAAGGCTAACCAATAAGGGTATGTGGACAATCAACATTTGTAAAATGATGAACGCAATCAAATTGCCATTCAGGATATTTCCATTAAACGACAAGGTTTGTTCAAACGATGCTGTCACAAAGGAAATAAACGATTTTCCATCCGCTTTCATGGCAAATAAAATAATCAGCACCAATAAAGTCAATGCACCAATCCCCAAATAGCTACGAGGCTTTGCTAGAATTTTAATGAATTCGTTGTACGTATTTTTTAGCAGCATTAGGATTGAATTATTTTCATGAAAAAATCTTCGAGTTTTCGCTTAGGTTCCATGGAGTGAACGGAGATGCCTTGTTCCACAAAAGCTTGATTGACCAACGGAACATGTTTCTTTTCAATTTGAATTTCAATGTTTCGATCATTTAAACACTTATAACTTGCCTCTTTGAATTGATCCGTTAAAATCCGAACGGCTTTATCCAAGTCATCCAGCTCCATTTGAACAACCATTTCTTGCGCGTTTAACAATTCTTTCACGTCCCCTTCGATGATGGATTGTCCTTTATTGATAATGACCATGCGATTGGAAATCAACTCAATTTCGGACAATTGATGAGAAGACAAAATCACCGTCTTGTTTTGCTCTGTTTTTAACCTCAATATAAGTTTACGAATTTCGACAATTCCTTGAGGATCGAGTCCGGTGGTTGGTTCATCTAAAACGATTAATTCCGGTTGATGAAGCAATGTTTGCGCGATACCCAAGCGTTGTTTCATTCCGTGTGAAAAACCACTTACCTTATCTTTGTTGCGTCCATTTAGTCCTACAAAGTCCAGCATTTCGGCGATTTCACGCCTTGACACATCTTTCCCAGAAATTCGAGCAAATATCTCCAGGTTTTTTTCTGCAGATAAATAGCGGTAAAAATCGGGTTTCTCAATGATGCTTCCGATTTTTGACAAGACTTCATTTCGATGCGTTGACAACTCTTTTCCAAATAATTCAATCGAACCATGATTTGCTTGAATCAAGGACAACATGCAACGAATGGTCGTGCTCTTCCCTGCCCCATTCGGACCTAAAAAACCAAACACATCGCCTTTGTTTACTGTAAAGGAAACATCCTTCACCGCTTGAAAACTTCCAAATTTTTTAGCGAGGTGCTGAACTTTTATGATTTCCGTGTTTTCCATTCCATAAATTTAAGGATTTCTTTTGCTTGTTTACGCAACTTTAGTTGCAAACAAGGACGCTACTTTCTTGGTACGGTAATCGAAAATCTGCTTGAGTTTGGGTTTGACAATGATGGGATGTAGTAATTTCCCGAGAAGACCAAAAGGCAATTCATAACTCACGATATCGGTCATCTCTACGCCTCCCTCGACTTGTTTAAAATGATGTTCGTGGTGCCAAATCTTATAAGGCCCTTTTCGTTGTTCATCAATAAAAAAGTGACCTTCCTTCACCGCTTTGATTTCGGTAATCCAATTCATAGGGATGCCCAACAAAGGAGTTACCTTGTATTCAATCATCATGCCTTCATACATCTTTGCTTCCAGATCGGTTTTAATGATGAATCCCATTCCTGGTGGAGTGATTTCCTTCAAATTTGCTGGAGAAGAAAAGTATTCCCAACATACATCTATGCTTGTGGGAATGAACTGTTTTGTTTTAAGTTGATACATAATTACAAAACAAGTATCGACAAGAAATGTTTTCATAAAACAAAAAAGGACAGAATTTAAATTCTGCCCTTTATAAAGTGTACAATTTATCTTGTTTGATTAGATGTTCTCGATGATCATTGCAGAGGCACCACCTCCACCATTGCAAATTCCAGCGCCACCAATTTTAGCATTGTTTTGCTTTAATACATTGATTAAGGTAACAATCACACGCGAACCTGAATTTCCAAGAGGATGTCCCAAAGCGACTGCTCCACCATTCACATCCACTTTAGATGGATCTAGCCCTAGTATTTTTGTGTTGGCAATTCCAACCACCGCAAACGCTTCATTTAATTCCCAAAAATCAACATCCGAAACGCTCATGTTTACTTTTGCCAAAGCTTTTGGAATTGCCAATGAAGGCGCTGTTGTAAACCATTCAGGTTCTTGCGCCGCATCTGCGTAGCTTACGATTTTAGCAATAGGAGTCAAACCAAATTTCGCAACTGCTTCTTCTGATGCCAATACCAAAGCGGATGCTCCATCGTTCAATGTGGAAGCATTCGCTGCTGTAATCGTTCCTTCTTTGTCAAAAGCTGGACGTAAACTTGGAATTTTATCCAAGAAAACATTTTTATATTCTTCATCCTCTGAAACCATGATTGGATCCCCTTTTCGTTGAGGAACTGCAACAGGTACAACTTCATTATTGAATCGTCCAGCTTTCCAAGCATTTGCTGCTTTCGTGTATGAATCTATTGCAAATTGATCCTGATCCTCACGTGTGATTTGGTGCTCTTTCGCGCACAATTCAGCGCAGTTACCCATGGGTACTTTATTGTATACGTCAAGAAGACCATCCTTAGTGATTCCGTCCAACATGCTAATGTTACCAAATTTAACGCCATTTCGACCGTCTAAATAATGAGGAACTTGAGACATGTTCTCCATTCCGCCAGCTACAACTACATGGTTGTCTCCTGCCAAAATACTTTGAGCACCGAGCATAATCGCCTTCATTCCGGATGCACAAACTTTGTTTACGGTTGTACACGGTACATTTTTACCAAGTCCAGCACCAAGTGCAGCTTGACGAGCGGGCGCTTGACCAACTCCAGCTTGAAGTACATTCCCCATAAATACTTCATCAATGATGGACGCATTTACGTTTCCTTTTTCTAATGCTCCTTTGATGGCAACAGATCCTAATTGCGTTGCAGGAATGCTTGATAAGCCACCCATGAAAGCTCCCATAGGAGTTCTTGCAGCAGCGACGATGTAAACAGTTTTTGACATATTCTTGAAAATTTTTACGAATTTACGTATTCCTTTTTTGAAATTGATTTTAAGGGAAAAGAAATCGCCACATTTCCGGAATTGTCCTTATTTTTGAGGCAATGCATTTACTCACTGATTTTTCGCCTTGGTGGTTGGTCCCTGCCGGACTTCTTTCGCTTGCGTTAACCTATTTTTATTATAGGAATGTCAGTTGGATGAATGAACTTTCATCATGGAAGAAATACCTCATTAAATCCATGCGTTTTAGTTCGCTGTTTCTAATGGCCATCTTGCTATTAGGAATCGTGTTTGAAGCCACGCATTTTCGAGATGAAAAACCCATTTTCATCACCTTGGTTGACAATTCATCCTCGATGAAGAATTACAAGGACAGTGCATCCATCGATAAAACATTAGCCAAATACCGAAAAGAATTAAAAGAGCGCTACGCCGATCAATTTGAGCTTATTGAATGGACGATCGGAAGTGAACAAGGCTCGAAACCTGTTCAATTCAACGAAAAAAGCACCAACCTTGAAAAAGGATTCGAAGCCATTAATGCCCAATTTTACAATCGAAATGTCGGAGGCATAGCACTCATCTCTGATGGAAATTACAACGTTGGTTCCAATCCAAGTTATGCTGCAGAGAAGCTCAATTTAACACCTGTTTTTACTTTGTCCGTTGGAGACACGACCCCAAAACGAGATCATTACATTAAAAATGTTTCTGCCAATGATTTGGCTTACCTAAACAATGAATTTCCGGTTGAAATCGATCTGGAATCCTTCAAGTATGGTGGGAAAAGCACCACAGTGAGCATTTTACACAATGGCAAAACCGTGGCTAGTCAAAACATCACATACGGCAACCAAAGGAAAGACTTCAAACAAGTAAATTTTCAACTGAAAGCCGATAAAGTAGGCATCCAAACGTATACAGCAGTCATCACCAATCTTACAGGCGAATATTCACTGAAAAACAACCGACGAAATTTTTACATCGAAGTAGTCGATGCTCGCAGCAAAATTCTCTTGATTTCCGCTGCACCCCACCCTGACATGAGTGCATTTAAAGATGTCTTAGAGCGCAATGAAAATTATGAAGTTCAAAGCATTCTACTAAAAGATTGGGATCAAAATATGAATAAAGTTGACTTGGTGATTTGGCATGAACCAGGGATTCAATTAGATCCTTCTCAAAACCAACGTTTGACATCCGCTGGCATACCAATTCTCTACATTCTTGGACAGCAAACAAGCGCTGCGGATATCGCCAAATTGAACATAGGACTAAAATCGAATGGTACTGGTCAAACAGAAGAGTTGGAACCAACCTTCAATAACGGATTCAATTCGTTTGAATTAAGTGAAGCATGTAAATCTTCCATTGATTTTCTCCCACCACTCACCGCTAAGTTTGGCGCAATCAAAGTTGACCAGAGCGCAGAAGTTCTTTTGTTTCAACGAATAGGTCAAATAAAAAAGACAGATCCCTTGGTGTTTTTCACGAAAGGATCGAAAGTGAAAAATGGAATTATTTTTGGCGAAGGCATCTGGCGCTGGCGTTTAAATGATTTCATTCGCCACCAAAACCATGATATTTTCAATGAGTTAATCGGTAAAATCGCCAATTATTTAATGGTAAAAAACCAAGGTATGGGCTTGCGTGTTCAATTGCCAAAACGCATGAACACCGAAGAAGAACTCATTGTTACCGCTTCCTTTTACAATGCATCGATGGAGCCGATTACCAGCCCCAAAATTGATTTCACCTTAATTTCAGAGAAAGGGAAATTATATAAATCGCAGTTTGCTGTGGCTGGAAGTGTCTATAAATTAAATCAGGGGAAACTTTCTGCAGGGAAATATACGTGGAAAGCAAGCACCACTTATAACGGAAAAAAATACACCAAAACGGGAGCGTTTATTGTCGAGGAAATTCAATTGGAAAAACTCGAGTCTTTTGCAAATCATACAACACTTAAACAACTTTCAAAACAATCCAATGGATCCTTCCATTCACTTGCATCTTATAGAAAAATGCTGGATGAACTTTCGAAGCGAAACGATATAGCGACGGTTACTTTCGAAGACCATACTTTTGATGATTTATTGGATTACCTGTGGGTTTTCGGACTTTTGTTTGTGTTATTAGCTGGGGAATGGTTTCTTAGAAGGTATTTTGGTTCTTATTAATCGATTGAAATGAAACAATTTCTTTACCTCCTGTTGTTTATTTTCCCATTGACCGCATGCACACAGCAATACCGCGATGGCGACATTATTTTCCAATCTTCACCTTCTCGACAGAGTGCCGCAATCGAAGAGGCTACCCAATCACCTTACTCCCATTGTGGAATTATCTTCTACGAAAACAATGTGGCCTATGTTTACGAGGCTGTTCAACCGGTTGGAAAGCGCCGTTTGGATGAGTGGATTGAAAGCGGAGTAAATGCTGAATTTGTAGTAAAACGTCTAGACACAGTTCAATTAACCGAGAACAAAATAAAAGCCTTAAAAAGCTATGCTATTGAACAATTCGGTAAAAACTACGATGGTAAATTTAATTGGTCAGATAAAGAAATGTACTGCTCTGAATTAGTATACAAATGTTACTGGAATGCTTGTCAGATTAAATTGGCTACACCTAGACCACTTAGAGAATTTAACATCGATGGACCCATTGTCCGTAAAATCATGAAAGAACGATATGGAAATGACATTCCTTACGATGAACCCATGATTTCTCCAGATCAACTCGTAAATTCAAGACTATTGATTACGGTCAACTAAAAAAAGCGCTAATTTTAAGCCATGAATTTAAATTTCCAATGCAAACACTTTAATGAGCTCAGTGTCGTTGAGTTTCATGACATCGTAGCGGTACGACTCAAAACCTTCGTTGTAGAGCAAAATTGCATATACCAAGACCTTGATGGAAAAGACAAAAAATGCTACCATTTAATTTGTCGCGACGGCATGGGGAACATCGTTGCTACAGCTAGGATTTTGCCTCCTGGCATATCTTATGGAGAAGTTTCCATTGGACGCGTTGTGTTACAAGAGGAACTTCGTGGAAATGGACAAGGACACGAATTAATGAACAAATGCATGGCCTTTTGTGAGAAAGAGTTTGGACGTGTTCCCATTCGTATTTCCGCTCAAAAGCACTTGGAACGATTTTACAATGCGCACCTGTTTTTTTCCATTGGAAAAGAATACGAAGAGGATGGCATTCCTCACGTTGAAATGTTATATACACCACTTAATTAATCCACATGTTACACAAAAGTTTACTAGCCGTAACCGGCTTAGCCCTCATTACATCTTGTGCAAAAAAGGAAGTTCCTTTATCAGGAAGTAATTTTTCCACCATTAGTGTGGATTATATGGACAAAACCATTCAACCAGAAGATGATTTCTTTTTGTTTGCCAATGGAAATTGGATCAACACAAATGAAATTCCAGCATCCGAATCACGTTGGGGCAGTTTTAATGAGTTGGATCAAGAAAACAAAAAGAAACTTACAAGCATCTTAGAAGAAGCAAAAGCCAATCAAGGAGAAAAAGGTTCGCAAAATCAATTACTTGGAGCCTATTACGCTTCGTTTATTGACATGGAAAAACGTAACCAACGAGGTCTTTCTGGAATACAACAAGAGTTAAACCGCATTGATTCCATGAATCGGAAGGATTTTATTGTTCAAATGATCGCTGCAAATCACAAGGATGGAATTGGAAGTGCTTTTAGTTTTGGCGTTGGACAAGATATGAAAAACGTCAGCATGAATGCCGCTTACATGGGGCAAGGCGGATTGGGGTTACCAAATAAGGATTATTACCTATCTGAGAATAAAAAAGATTTATTAAATGCGTACAAAGTTCACATCGCTAAATCGTTTATTCTCCTAGGTCAAGGAAACGAACAAGCGCAAAAAACGAGTGAAGAAATTATCGAACTTGAAAAAAAGTTAGCCGTAGCAATGATGAGTCCTGCAGAAATGCGCATACCTGAAAAGACCTACAACAAACAAAGTTTAAAAGAAACAATGGCCTTGATGGGGACATTCGATTTGCGAAATTATTTCAATGCCGTTGGTTGTCAAACACCTGACACCATTATCGTAGGCAATCCAAAATATTTGAGAAATTTCGCAAAAGTACTCGAATCAGAATCCTTGCAAGCATGGAAAAATTACCTAAAATGGACGATCGTGAATCACTATGCAGGTAATTTAAATGAGCAATTCGTTGCCTTGAATTTTGATTTTTATGGCACAAAATTAAGCGGTAAAAAAATTCAAAAACCAATGAATGAAAAAGCCATTGATGAAATTACCAACATTGAAATTGGAGAATTACTCGGCAAGGCTTTTGTAGAAAAACATTTTTCTACAGCAGCTCAAGCGCGCGTCAATGAAATGGTCGACAATTTATTAGCCGTTTTTAGGGAACGAATCAAAGAACTGGATTGGATGTCTGATGCAACAAAATCGGAAGCCTTAAATAAATTATCCTCCATCGGAAGAAAATTGGGCTTTCCAGATAAATGGGAAAATTATTCAAGCCTGAATTTTTCTGCAGATAACTATTTGTCAAATGTGAAGGAAATGAATCGATTCAGTGTGCGCAAAAACTTCGATGACCTTAAAAAACCTGTTGACAAAGACAAATGGGGAATGCCAGCTCACATGGTGAACGCCTATTATCATCCTTTGTTAAACGAAATCGCCTTCCCAGCTGGAATCATGCAAGCTCCTTTCTTCGATGAAAAAGCTGAAGATGCCGTAAACTATGGAAGAATTGGCATGGTGATCGGACATGAATTCACGCATGGATTTGATGACATGGGATCGAAATTTGCGGCAGATGGCTCCTTTAAAAATTGGTGGACCGAAGAAGATTTGGCCCTGTTTGCAGAGAAAACAAAATTACTTGGGGAAACATTTGCAGCATTCTGCCCGATGGAAGGACAATGCGTGAATCCTGATTTGACAATGGGAGAAAACATTGCCGATTTAGGCGGATTAACCATGGCTTTTTATGCATACAAACGAACGGCTGAATACAAAGCGAATGAAGTACGTGAGGGATATACGCCCGCTCAGCGTTTCTTTATTTCCTATGCACAACTTTGGAAGATTAAATACACCGACGAGGAAATGAAAAACCGAATCGCTAATGATCCTCATTCACCTGGAATGTACCGCGTAAATGGACCATTAAAAAATTGCCCTGAGTTCTTTGAGGCGTTTGACGTTAAAGAAGGACGTGTGATGAGAAATGAGGTAAAGAAAGTTGCTAGAATCTGGTAATATTAAAACGATCACATAAAAAAGGGACTCAAAATTGAGTCCCTTTTTTTATGTCCTTTGATTGTATTTACTTAATCAAACTTAAAGTTTTTTATGGCGCAATCCATGAGAATCCCCAGACGGTCTCCTTCGTTTAAGCGTTTTGCCGCTTCGTAATTATCGTAGTTTTTTTCTAAACTATCGACGTAACAGTCAAAACACAAATCTTTCTGGGAACCAACCGTTTCGATGGCACTTGAATAGGTTTTCACATCTTTCATTGCCTCTTCCCGATCTGCTTCATTCCATTTCCCTTTTTCACTTGCCGCACCACATGCAAACAAACTTAGCGACGTTAAAATAATAAAAACTAGTTTCATAACTCAGTAATTTTAGTGTTAAACGCTTTGTAATCAATAACTTCCTGTTCGCCTGTAGACATGTTTTTCAATATCAAGGTTTCAGACTTCAATTCTTCCTCTCCCAACAAGACGACGTATTGAACAGCGCGATCATTGGCATATTTCATTTGTTTCTGAATTTTCGCTCCACTTGGATAAACTTCACAATCGATGTTGTTCTCCCTCAGGGATCTAGCAAGCGTTAAACATTTTGCTACTTCCGCTTCACCAAAATGAAGGAAGAGTACCTTTAATCCTTTTGTGACAGACGATGGGAACAAATCAAGTTCCGTCATGACATCGTAAATGCGATCCGCACCAAATGAAATCCCTACACCGGACAATCCTTTCAAACCAAACAAGCCCGTAAGGTCATCGTATCGTCCACCACCGCAAATAGAACCCATGTTCACGTTATTTGCTTTCACTTCAAAAATGGCACCTGTGTAATAATTCAATCCACGCGCTAATGTCAAGTCAAACTCTAAGTCAGCACGCTTAAGTCCCATATTATCAATGTTATTGATGACATATTCTAATTCTTCGATTCCTTTCATACCAACTTCAGATTGCGCTAAATAAGTACGCATTAATTGAAGTTTTTCAAGGTTTGAGCCAGAAAATTGAAAAAGCGGCTTGATTTTCTCAATGGCAGTGGAACTTAATCCTTTTTGCTCCAATTCATTCAGAACACCTTCCTCACCTATTTTATCCAATTTATCAATGGCTACGGTCATTTCTACAATGCGATCAGACTCGCCACAAACTTCAGCAATTCCACTTAGAATCTTGCGGTTATTTATTTTGATGGTAAAAGATGGAATGTTCAAATGTGTTAAAACATCATCAAATATTTGTACGAATTCCACTTCACATAACAAGGAGTCAGAACCAACAACATCTGCATCACACTGAAAAAATTCTTGATACCTCCCGTGTTGAGGACGATCTGCCCTCCAAACAGGTTGAATTTGATAGCGTTTGAAAGGAAAATTAAGTTCATTTTGATGCTGTACCACGAAACGAGCAAAAGGAACGGTTAAGTCATAACGAAGTGCTTTTTCCGCCAAGGATGAAGCGAATTTCGGTAAATTATCTGCGGCAAGCGCTTCTAAATCAGCCTTCCGCATTTTTTCACCCGAATTTAATATCCGAAAAATCAAACGATCACCTTCGTCACCGTATTTCCCCATAAGCGTTGAAGAAAGCTCAAAACTCGGGGTTTCAATGGGAGCAAAACCATAGCGTTTGAATACCGTTTTAATGGATTCAAATAAATAGCTACGCTTCGCGACTTCGTTTGGTAAAAAATCCCGGGTCCCTTTGGGTATTGCTGGTTTTTGAGCCATATGTATTTTCTAAGGTAATTTTAATCGAACATTTGAAATAAACAGAGTACACCAATGGTTTTGAACCCTATTAAGACAACTTTCCGAATTCAAAGTTAATTCCTTTAATTGATTTATGCATAATCCGCGACAAGTGTCCTTCCATTTTGAATGGAAATTATTTCCAATAAAGGCCCAAAATTTAGTCAATAATTATGTAAGTTCGTTCTTGATTATCATATGAAAATAAAAGCATCCATCGATTTTTCCAATGACATCCCACCATCGAAGGGATGCATGCTGTTATCTGAACCTTTTCTAGACGATCCGAATTTCGGTCGCTCGACCATTCTAATGTGTGAACATTCAGCGGAAGAATCATTTGGTTTTGTTCTAAACAATCCATTCAGTGTTCAATTAAATGACTTGATTGATGTAGCACCAAAATCAATCCCAGTATACATTGGTGGTCCGGTTGCTCAAAACAGCTTGTTTTACTTGCATACATTTCAAGGCATTGATTCGAGCGAAGAAATCATCCCAGGTCTATATTTTGGAGGAGATTTAAGCGAGTTATTCTCCTTGATAGAAGCAGACATCACCCTATCGAATAAAGCACGATTTTTTGTAGGATATTCCGGTTGGAGTTTAGGTCAATTAGAACAAGAAGTAAGCGAGAGGGCATGGATTTGCGTCAATAATATTCCCCTTGAAACCTTGTTATCTGAGCCGGTTTCCGATTTGTGGCGAAAATGCTTGACTTTACAGGGAAAACAATTTCAAACCTTCGCCATTTTTCCTAAAAATCCACAGGACAATTGATCGAATACTTCGCGTTTTTAGATTGAAATGAAAAACTTTGATGATTAGCCAAATAAACCTTGATTTTAAAGGATTTATTCCTATCTTTGCACCCTCAAAAGAGAAAGTTGTGCCCTGTTCACAACGATTCATATGTTTCATCCTTTCGGGAATTCAGGGAATCCGAAATACAAATTATTAAGCCACATGGCAAAAAATGTAGAAATGCAGGGAGCTGCAGATTTTGATTGGGAAGCGTTAAAATTAGACGGTTACACTCAAATCCAACGTTCAGAATTATCTGATCGTTACGAAAAAACCTTAACTTCTATCAATGAGAAAGAAGTAATTCAAGGTACAGTTGCATTATTAAACAAGAAGGAAGTAATCGTAAACATCGGTTACAAATCTGAAGGTGTAATTGCAGCAAACGAATTCCGTTACAACCCAGACTTAAAAGTTGGGGATATTGTTGATGTGTATGTTGAATGTCGTGAGGACAAAACTGGTCAGTTGATCGTTTCTCACCGTACAGCACGTATGCACAGTGCATGGATTCGTGTAAACGATGTATTGCGTACAGGTGAAATCATTACTGGTTTCGTTAAATGTCGTACGAAAGGTGGATTAATCGTTGATGTATTTGGTATTGAAGCATTCTTACCAGGTTCTCAAATTGACGTGAAACCTATTCGTGATTACGATATTTATGTAGGTAAAAACATGGAGTTCAAAGTCGTTAAAATCAACGAAGAATTCCGTAACGTAGTTGTATCTCATAAAGCGCTTATTGAAGCGGAATTAGAAGAGCAGAAAAAACAAATCATCTCTGGATTAGAAAAAGGACAAGTATTAGAAGGTATTGTGAAAAACATTACTTCTTATGGTGTGTTCATCGATTTAGGTGGTGTAGATGGATTGATTCACATTACAGACCTTTCTTGGGGACGCGTTACGCATCCTGAAGAGATGTTGGAATTGGATCAAAAAATCAATGTGGTTATTCTTGACTTTGACGATGACAAAAAACGCATCGCATTAGGATTGAAACAATTGCAACCACATCCATGGGATTCATTGGATACAAACATCGCTGTTGGTGACAAAGTAACTGGTAAAGTTGTTGTGATGGCTGACTACGGTGCATTCATTGAAATCGCTGCTGGAGTAGAAGGATTGATTCACGTTTCTGAAATGAGCTGGTCACAACATTTGCGTTCTGCACAAGATTTCATGAAAATTGGAGACAGTGTTGAAGCAGTGGTATTGACTTTAGACCGCGAAGAGCGTAAAATGTCTTTAGGTATCAAACAATTGATGCCAGATCCATGGAACGATATCGAAGTGAAATATGCGGTTGCATCTCGCCACAAAGCGAAAGTACGTAACTTCACGAACTTTGGTGTTTTTGTTGAATTAGAAGAAGGTGTTGATGGATTAATCCACATCTCTGATCTTTCTTGGCAGAAAAAAATCAAGCATCCATCTGAGTTCTGTAAAGTAGGTGAAGAAATGGAAGTTGTTGTATTGGAAATCGATCGCGACAACCGTCGAATTTCTTTAGGACACAAACAATTGGAAGAAAATCCATGGGATGTGTTTGAAGCAACTTTCGCTGAAGGTACAGTTCACAGTGGAACGATTGTCGATATGAAAGATAAATCTGGTATCGTTGCTCTTCCTTACGGTGTAGAAGGTATTTGTCCTGCTAAACACTTGAAAAAAGAAGACGGTTCTAACGCAAAATTGGAAGAAGTACTTGACTTTAAAGTAATTGAATTCAATAAAGACGCGAAGAAAATCGTTCTTTCTCACACAAGAATGTTTGAAGAAGGTGAAGACAAACCAACGGTAACGAAAGCTGGTAAAAAATCAGCTGGAGGTAGCGGAAACGGTAACTCTACAGACCAAGCGGTTAAAGCAATCAATCAAAACACTGAAAAATCAACATTAGGTGATTTAGGTGGTTTGGCTGAATTGAAACAAAAAATGGAGAAAGGCGAATAAGCGCAATTCAACATACATTTAAAAGGGAGGTTCGCCTCCCTTTTTTTTATGTCTAAAAACGTGAAAAAGGTGTTAATAACCTAAACACATTCCTTGCATCTATTCCGATGAACAACTAAATAAATACGTAAATTTGTTCTGCTGAAAACATGAATATAACCGAACTTTCAGGGACAGTAAAGGATATTTTCGCGGCTTACCTCGAACAGAACAGCCATAGAAAAACCCCGGAGCGCTTTGCTATATTAGCAGAGATATACCAGTATGAAGGACATTTTGATATCGAATCACTCTATATTAAAATGAAAAACCACAATTACCGGGTTTCAAGAGCAACCTTATACAATACCATTGAGTTATTATTGGCCTGCAATTTGGTTCGAAAACATCAATTCGGGAAAAACATTGCTCAATTTGAAAAATCACACGGATCGAAACAACACGATCACGTCATTTGCACAGACACAGGTGAAGTAATCGAATTTTGCGATCCTCGAATTCAACAAATTAAAGCAACCATCGAAGAATTATTCGATGTAAAAGTGCAACACCACTCTCTTTATTTTTACGGAATCAAAAACCAGTCAAAACCTTAAAATGAAGACCATTCAACTCGTACATGCAGATTATTCGATTCTTTCATTTGAAGGGAAATTAATGTCTGATGCCGATCTTATAGAAGGAGTTACGCTCCTCGATAACTTGTCGAACTGGCATGTTGTATTGGATTTATCCAAACTAGCTTACGTAAATTCTTCAGGAATCGCTTTTTTTGTAAAAGTGTTGACACGTGCAAGAATGAATCAAGGTGACGTTGTCATGTTGAACGTGAATGAACAATTAATGAAAATTTTTGAACTGACTAAAATCAATCAAGTATTTCAATTAGTGAATACGATGAGCGAAGTCGAAGCTTACTTTAAAAAATAACCATGAAGGTAGATGTACTATTAGGATTGCAATGGGGCGATGAAGGGAAAGGTAAAATTGTGGATGTATTAACTCCGAAATACGATATTATTGCACGTTTTCAAGGTGGACCAAATGCTGGACACACACTAGAATTTGAAGGAATTAAACACGTTCTTCATACGATTCCATCCGGTATTTTCCATCCAGATGTTGTGAACTTAGTTGGAAATGGTGTGGTCATTGATCCTGTCATTTTCAAAGGTGAGTTGGATAAATTAGCTCCATTTAACATCGATTTTGAGAACCGCTTATTTCTTTCTAAAAAAGCACACTTGATCCTACCTACACACCGCTTGTTGGATGCTGCATCTGAAACGGCAAAAGGAAAAAATAAAATCGGTTCAACGTTGAAAGGAATTGGTCCAACTTACATGGACAAAACAGGTCGAAATGGCTTACGTGTTGGCGACATTTTCTCTCCAAATTTCCAAGAAAAATATGACATCCTCGTGGAAAAACATGTGGGTATGTTAAAACATTACGAAGGATTTGAATACGATTTGGCTTCATTGGAAAAACCATGGATGGAAGCCATCGAATCATTGAAAAAATTACAAGCTGTCGATAGTGAGCACTACCTTAATCAAGCATTGATGAACGGTAAACGTGTGTTAGCAGAAGGAGCTCAAGGAACCATGTTGGACATCGATTTTGGCACGTATCCTTTCGTAACATCATCAAATACAGTAACAGCTGGAACATGTACTGGACTTGGAATTGCGCCAACGCGTATTGGAAAAGTTATTGGTATTTTCAAAGCGTATTGTACACGTGTTGGAAGCGGCCCCTTCCCTACTGAATTGGACGATGAAGTGGGTGAGGAAATTCGTAAAGAAGGACGTGAATTTGGTGCAACAACTGGAAGACCACGTCGCTGCGGGTGGATTGACCTGGTGCAAATGCGCTATGCGATTATGATCAATGGTGTGAGCGAACTTTCTATGATGAAGGCAGATGTACTGAGTATTTTTGACTCCATCAGCGTTTGTACACACTACCTGGTTAACGGTGAAAAAGTGTACGACTTCCCATTTGACGTGAGCGACTTAGATTTCACTCCGGTGTATGAAGAATTACCAGGATGGAATTGTGATTTAACCGAATTAGCAGATTATGAAAGTGCTCCAGAAGCCCTTAAAAATTATGTGACGTACCTTGAAGCACAATTAAATGTGCCAATTAACGTTGTATCTGTTGGACCAGACAGAAAACAAACCTTAGCAAATCATTAAAATGAACCTAAAACCATTCATACAAATTGCGCTCTTCTTGAGCGCATTTTTTTTGAGTGGTACCATTTACGCCCAAAAAAAAGTACTTGAACTGCTTCCCGGTTCAGAAAAAATCTACTACAACGAAGCATCCGGAAGACATCGATTGGTTGGGACAGTCAGTTTTGCTTACCATGGAAACACCATGTACTGTGATTCAGCTCATTACCAAGATAAGAGAAAAATTGTTCATGCTTATGGGAAAGTACACATCCGAAAAGGCGAAATAAACCTCTATTGCGATTCTCTTTTTTACGATGAAGGAAACAAATACGCTAAATTATGGGGAAACGTAAAAGTTCGTGACCAGGCATACAAACTCAGTGCGGATTCCATCGATTACGACGTGAAGCAAGGTCGGGCAATTTATCGGAGTAGCGGTAGAATTGAGTCCATCTTGTCCAATGAACGAATTACCAGTCAACACGGATATTTTTACCCAAATAATGGAAGTTTCTTTTTTCATGGAAACGTGGACTATGTTAAGAATGATTTAAAAGTCACAACGGACACCATGCAATTCGCGTATGAACAACAAAAATTGTACTTTTTTGGTCCAACAAACATTCAAAATGATAGCGTGACCATCCATTGTAAAAAAGGTTGGTATCACGTGGAAAAAGAAGAAGGAATTCTTTATAACCAAGCAGAAATCATCCAAAAAACAAGCATCATTAAAGGAGATACGCTTTTTGTCAATACGAAAAAGAATGAATACGAAGGACAAGGCAATGTCTTCTATAAAGATTTTTCACAAAACATGGCTTTCATGGGGAATCATGCGAAATCAAGCAACTCGACCCACCTAGCCTACCTCACGGGGAACACCCTAGCCTTCAAAGTCTACGACGGAGACACTTTGTACATACATGCTGATAGTTTAATCATGCACAAAGATTCCCTGAATAACACAACAGAAACCGTTGCTCACCAAAATGTGCGCATCTATAATAAAGGCATGCAAGGAATCTGTGACTCCGCAAGTTATTTCCCAAGTTCGGAGGAATTATATTTAAGAAGCAATCCTAAAATTTGGGCTGAAAATGCGGAGTTAAAAGGAGAGCAAATGAAACTAAGCTTACAAGATAGTAGCATTAGGCAAATAGAAATCACCAATCAAGCGAGTGCCATTATGGAAATCGATTCAGGAAATTATTACAATCAGTTGTCCGGAAGAAACATGATTGCATATTTTGAAAACAATGAATTAATTAAAGCAGATGTCAAAGGAAATGCCTGGACCATCTTTTATCCAGAAGAGGAAAAGAAAACAGACACGAACTTGGTAAAAATCCGAAAAGGAATGAACCGATTATTTGCTTCCGATTTATTGGTAGAACTGGACAGTGGTGAAGTTAAATCCATCACCTATTACGACAAACCAGATGGGATTTTTTACCCAATGGACCAAATCAAACCTGAAGAAAAGTTCATCAAAGGATTTTCTTGGAACCCACTTTTGAGACCAAAGGATCCCTATTCCATTCGCAAAGATTATTGAATTTCTTCTCCTTCAGCTGAATCCCAACGTGTTACGCGCTGAACTCCTTCTACTTCCTCAAATTTACGCGTCAATTGCTCTAGTTGCGCGGTGTCATACACCAACACTTTGATTCTTCCTTCAAATACACCATCGTTCGTTTCAAATGAAATACTCTTCATATTCACGTGATTTTGCTTGGAAATAATCTCTGTTAAGCGATTTACCATACCTAATTGATCAATTCCAACGATTCGTATCGCTGCAATGCGCTCAATCAATTGCTCACCTTCCCATTTTGCCTTCAAACAGCGATAATCTAATTTCGACATCAAATGAACCGCATTTGGACAAGTAAATCGGTGTATTTTAATTCCATTGCTGATGGTAATAAAACCGAAAATTTTATCTCCAGGAATGGGGTTGCAACATTTTGCTAATTGGTATTCAAACCCTTTAAAATCCTCTCCGATTATGATGGTATCTTTATCCGTATTAATTCCTTCGAAGGTCCCCTCTTCCTTCCCATTATTGATTTTCTTCGATTGAATTTTACGTTGGGATTGCAACATGCCATTCACAACCTCTAACTCACGAAGCTTGGATAAATCTGCTTTTCCTTTGGCAATGCGAAAATAAAACTCCGTAATGGTAGAAACATGGAAATGATTTGCCAAGAATTGAATGTTTTCAGAATTCATGCGCACGTTAAATTGCTTAAACTTACGCTCCAATATCTCCTTGCCATCCGCAGCGATTTGTTTACGCTCCTCGTTTAAAGAAGATTTGATTTTCTGTTTCGCACGAGTGGACACCACAAAACGAAGCCACTCATCATTCGGTTTCTGCTTTTTGGATGTCAATATTTCCAATTGATCGCCATTCAAAAGTTGGTAACTGAGAGGCATCAAACGGTTGTTCACTTTTGCACCAATGCACCTATTTCCAATCTCAGTATGAATGTCGTAAGCGAAATCCAAAATAGTTGATCCAGTAGGTAACACACGCAATTCACCCTTCGGAGTAAAAACATAAATCTCATCATTGAACAAATTCAATTTGAAATCATTCACGAAATCCAAGGCATTCATATCTGGACTATCCAATAAATCTCGGATTTCCGCTATCCAACGATCAAATTTATTTTCATCCGTTTTGGATTCTTTGTATTTGTAATGCGCGGCCAAACCATGTTCGGCAATATCGTCCATACGCTTCGAACGTATTTGAACCTCTACCCAGCGTCCTTGTGGGGACATTACCGTCGTATGCAAGGATTCGTAACCGTTAGCTCTCGGTGTGGAAATCCAATCACGCAAACGATCTGGACTAGGTTGATAAAAATCAGTGACAATGCTGTAAATCCGCCAACAATCTGACTTCTCTAATTCATATGGCGTATCGACAATGATTCTCAATGCAAATAAATCAAAGACCTCTTCAAAAGGAACATTTTTGGATTGCATCTTACGCCAAATCGAGAAAATGGATTTGGGACGTGCTTTGATTTCAAAGTGGTACCCTTGTCGTTCCAACTCCTCTTTAACCGGTGCAACAAAGCGACGAATAAAGCGGTTGCGAACATCCTGTGTGCTTTTTAACTTGGAATCGATTTCTTTAAAAACCTCCGGCTCACAATATTTCATCGATAAATCTTCCAACTCCGTTTTGATCGGATATAAACCTAAGCGATGTGCCAATGGAGCATAAAGAAAACGTGTCTCAGAAGCAATTTTTAGTTGCTTCTCAACTTTCATGCTCGATAACGTACGCATGTTATGAAGTCGATCGGCTAATTTGATGAGCACCACCCGAAAATCATCGGAAATGGTGAGAATCATTTTACGGAAATTCTCCGCTTGAATGGATGTGTTTTCATCAAAAACTTCCGGAATCTTGGTAAGTCCATCGATGATGGTACGCACTTTCGAACCAAAAATATCTTCGATGTCCTGCAAAGAGATGTAAGTGTCCTCCACGGTATCATGCAACAAGGCACAAGCAACAGCAATCGGTTCTAATCCCATTTCTTCTGCGCAAATCCGCGCAACTGCGATGGGATGATAGATGTATGGTTCACCAGATTTCCTGCGCATATCCTTATGTGCTTCTAGCGCCATGTCGAATGCTTTGCGAACCATCTTCGTTTCCTCACGACTTCGGTCCTTCATTGCCCGCAATAATCCTTTGAACGCATTTAATATTTCAATGCGCTCTTTCTCTAGGTCGATGTTTGAGGTATCGAATGTTGCCATTTACTTTGCTGGTAAAATTTTCGCTTTCACTTCACCAAAACCGATTCGAACGTGTTCATTTTGACAAAATCCTCTCATGGTTACCGTATCACCATCTTGAATGAAGCGACGCTCCGTTCCATCATTCATGAGGAGTGGTTTTGTACCTTTCCAAGCCAATTCCAACATGGAACCAAAGGAATCAGGAGTCGATCCGGAAATGGTACCGGAACCCATTAAATCTCCACAGCGCACGTTACACCCATTTACGGTATGATGTGCCAATTGCTGAGACATGTTCCAATACATGTATTTGAAATTCGAGTTTGAAATAATCTTTTCCGAAGAATTTTCTGGCGTTAATCCAACTTCTAATTGAATATCGTATGATTTTTTTCCTTCAAATGCTAAGTAGGAAAGTACGGCTGGATCCTGTTCAGGTGTGTTCACAGCAAAAGGCTGCAAGGCATCAATCGTAACGATCCAACAAGAAATCGAAGAAGCAAAGTTTTTCGCTAAGAAAGGTCCAAGTGGTACGTATTCCCATTTTTGAATGTCACGAGCGGACCAGTCATTAAATAAGCACATACCAAAAATATAGTCTTCCGCTTCCGATGTTGAAATCGAATCACCTAGTGGTTTTCCATCATAGGTAATGAAACCCATTTCCAATTCAAAATCCACCTGACGAGACGCTGCATAAATAGGCGGTTCATTGTCATCTGGTTTGATTTGTCCTTTTGGTCGGTGAATGTCTTGTCCAGAAATGATGACAGATGAAGATCTTCCGTGGTAACCAACAGGAATCCATAACCAGTTTGGCAACAAAGCATTTGCTGGATCACGGAACATGATTCCGACGTTTGTTGCATGTTCTTTGCTCGAATAAAAATCCGTGTAGTCACCAATTTGAACAGGCATACACATCTCAACATGTGATAAAGATACCAATGCCTTACGAATGTGCTCATTCTCACTAGCAGCTTTATTTTCTGACGAAAAAAGATCCGATAGTGCTTGACGCAATCTACGTGTCGCTTCTTTCCCTTTATTCATCATGGGATTTAAGTATGCTTGTTGGAAATCACTGGTTGAAAATCCTTCCACATGCAATTGCCCCATTTCAAACAATTGAGCGATGTCTATAATGGTATCACCAATGCGCGTGCCCACTGTTGGAACACTGCCATTCGATTTAAAAACACCAAAAGGTATATTTTGAATGGGGAAATCAGAATCCTTAGGAACGGAAATCCATGAACTTAATGCAGGATTATTAGCTAAAATCATTTGTTCTGTTTGTTATTTATACGTTAAAACGGAAATGCATCACATCTCCATCTTCTACAATGTATTCTTTTCCTTCCACTTTGAATTTTCCAGCTTCCTTCACGGCACTTTCAGATCCGTAAGTAATAAAATCATTGTATTTCATCACTTCTGCACGAATGAATCCTTTTTCAAAATCACTATGAATGACACCTGCTGCTTGAGGTGCGGTCATTCCTTTTCGAATGGTCCATGCGCGTACTTCTTTCACTCCCGCTGTAAAATACGTTTGTAAGTTCAATAAGTGGTATGCTTGTCGTATCAAACGATTCACTCCTGGCTCTTCTAATCCTAGTTCATCCAAGAACATTTGACGTTCCTCGTAGGTTTCTAACTCCGTAATATCCGCTTCGATCTTCGCTCCAATGATCATCACTTCTGCGTTTTCACTTGCTACGGCTGCTTTTACAGCATCTACGTGCGCATTTCCGGTTTTGACAGAATCTTCATCGACGTTACACACATACATCACCGGTTTCGAAGTGATTAAATTGAATTTATGAATGATGTCGAATTCATCTTGTGTGAAATCTAATCCTCGAATCGAACGTCCTTGCTCTAATCCTTCTTTTATTTTATGCGCCAATTCATTCTCTTTGACAGCATCTTTATCCCCAGACTTGATCACACGAGCCAAACTTTGAATCTTTTTCTCTACAGAATCCAGGTCTTTTAATTGCAACTCGATGTCAATGATTTCTTTGTCTCGAATTGGGTTTACACTTCCGTCTACGTGAATGATGTTTCCATCGTCAAAACAACGAAGTACGTGTAAAATCGCATCTGTCTCGCGGATATTCGCTAGGAATTGATTCCCAAGTCCCTCACCTTTCGATGCTCCTTTTACGAGTCCAGCGATGTCAACAATTTCCATCGTTGTAGGCATTACGCGCTCCGGATTCACCAACGCTTCTAATTTCTCCAAACGTGGATCTGGAACGGATGTCGTTCCTACATTTGGTTCAATGGTACAAAAAGGGAAATTCGCCGATTGCGCCTTTGCATTTGATAAACAGTTAAATAAAGTTGATTTTCCAACATTCGGCAAGCCGACAATTCCACATTTTAAAGCCATTCTAAATATTTTTTGAGAACAAAGATACAAAGAATCTAGCCTGACTGAGTCAAGGAAAGCGCTAGATTTTATAAGGTCAAATGATTCCCGTGGATTTTGGTTATTTTTATGGCAAAATTCAAAGATGAAACACCTACTTTCCGCTTGTATTCTTTCATTGAGCACTGTTCTTTTTGGACAAGATTCCATGATGATTCGTGCCATTTACGATGAGGCTTTGCTTCGTGGTGAATCATACGAAAACCTGCGACAGTTATGCAAAAACATTGGTCCGCGTTTGAGTGGTTCTTCGGAAGCACAAATGGCGGTGGAATGGAGCGAAGAAAAGATGCATTCATATGGATTTGACCGGGTTTATTTACAAGAAATAAAGGTTCCACATTGGGAGAGAGGAACAAAAGAAAGCGCATGGTTTCGAACCTTTGATGGACAGCTCATTAAAGTTCATCTTTTAGCATTAGGTGGATCCATTGGAACAAATGGCATCATGGAAGGAGAAGTCATTGAATTCAAGTCATTGGAAGAGTTAAAAAAGGCAAAGCCCTCAAAAATCAAGGATAAAATTGTCTTTTTAAATCAAGAAATGGATGCTTCGCAGATACAAACATTCAAAGCCTACGGAGCCTGTTATGCAATTCGCGGAAATGGAGCTGTGGAAGCAGGAAAACTGGGGGCAAAAGCGGTGATTATTCGCTCACTTGGACTTCCAGAGGATGTTCATCCACACACTGGATCGATGCATTATGAAGATTCGGTAGACCGCATTCCTGCGGGAGCTTTGGCAACCTTGGACGCTAACGCACTTTCAGCAGCACTTAAAGAAGGTAAGGTTCAATTTATTTTTGAAATGGATTGCCGCGTTTTCCCAGATGCAACCTCTTATAACGTCATTGCAGAAATTCAAGGGAGCAAAAAACCAGAAGAAATCATTGTTTTTGGTGGACATTTAGACTCATGGGATGCTGGAGAAGGAGCGCACGACGATGGCGCTGGTGTCATCCATTGTTTAGAAGCATTGCGTATTCTGAAGGTGTTAAATTACAAACCAACGCACACCCTTCGCGTGGTGTTTTTCATGAACGAAGAAAATGGAAACATGGGTGGAAAATCTTATGCATCTTTGGTAAAAGCACTTGGCGAAAAACACATTGCGGCACTAGAGTCCGACCGTGGAGGATTTGTTCCAAGGGGTTTTGGCGTGGATGGAAGCGATGCGCAAGTTGCTTTCTTACAAACCATTGCACCATTTTACAAAAACTATGACTTGCACATATTTGAAAAAGGATATGGCGGTGTGGACATTGGTCCGTTGAAGGAACAATATCCCGGCATTCCCTTGTTTGGATTTGTACCAGATTCCCAACGTTATTTCGATTACCACCACGCACCAAGTGATGTGTTTGAAAGTGTCAATAAACGAGAATTGGAATTGGGTGCTGCAGCGATATCATCGTTTTTATACTTAATCGATCAAAAAATTTCCAAATAGCTTATTCATTCTTAAATTCATTATCTTTATAATTAATTATTTTGTATTTACTTAAATAAAACTTATGAATTTAAAGAAACTTGCTATTTTGGGAGTTGTCAGCTTAACACTTTTTGCTTGTAATACGAGTACAAAAGGAAATTGGACAGAAGAGGATAAAAAAACAATGCGTGAAGAATTTGAAAAAGACAGAGCAGATATTGATCAACTGTTAGGGAAAGAAAAAACTAATGAATGGGCTGATTGCTGCATAAAAAAAATGGAAAGTAGATTTGAAAATCCTGAAGCCTTGGAAAAAGATTCAAAAGGTGCAGCTAGCATTGGTGAAGAATGTATGAAAGAATTATTGGGTTTATAATCCCCTTTTATCTTTTTCTAATTTCTTTGTTTTACCCATTGAATCCGGTTGTATATATCTAATTTCTTTTCGAATACCACACGTTGGACAAAGTCCACCGAAAAGTTGCTTACACCGGATTCTTCTGCTTCATTCAGTTTTTTACCCGAAGTGACTTCGAAAATCAAGCGTTTATTAACAAGTTCGTAGCTCGAGGTGAGAAAAATCCCTTCGGTTTCAAAATTGGAATACAATTTATTCCCCGTTAAGTAATTCGTCAGGATGACGCCATCTCCTTCGTCTAACAGAAAGGTATTTATGGCTTTCGAATCCTTTCGCAGAATATAATCCTTTGTGACGGGCATCTTTTCTGAGCGGTAATCTGTTTTCCAGGTCCATGCATTCGAGTCAAGGACTTGAACACTTAATTCCACTTGGACACTATCACGCAAGTTTCCGTAAGCATAGATGTACATGATTCCTTTCCATTTACCAACGCATTGTTCTGGAAAAGATGGTGTCGCTTTCTTGACAGAGGATTGTGCAATGGAATTCCCAATGAAACATAGGTATAAGATTGAGACAAATACAAGGTTTTTCATTTTCAGGTTTTAATATGCCGAAATTCGCAATGTTAGGAGTTGTAAATATCTTCGAGCACTTGACAGTCAAACTTTGACATTTTCAAGAATGCTTCTGTAATTTTTTGTCCATTCGTAGGATGTGACATCCATTTCCCTAAATCTGCCGGAATGACTTGCCACGAAAATCCATACGGATCCTTGCACCAACCGCAATGACCTTCTTCTCCCCCATTTGCCGTTAATCCGTTCCAGTAATGGTCAATTTCCTCCTGACTTTCACAGTTGATTGTATACGAAACTGCCTCGGTTGGTTTAAACATCGGTCCACCATTCAATCCCATGAACGTTTATCCATTTAATTCAAAAAATACGGTCAATCCCGAATCGGAGGTAATCTTTGAATTTGGAAACAAGGAACAATACAATTCTGCGGCTTCTTTGGCTTTTCCGTCAAACCAAAAGCATGGATATAATTTACCTTTCATATATTTCTTTGAGCGAAGTTATCATTTCTAAGTTAAATTGATTGAGCTTGATAACTTGAAATTGTTTGTATTAAAAAATCAACAATTTAGTTTAATTGTATTCCAATGACACCAATTCATAAGCATCAATGTATGTTAATAAACTAAAGTTTTATGTAGTATTATTTTTATTTATCATAAAATGAATTAATTATAATCTTTAATTTAGATGCTGGTTAAGTTTGACCCAATTAATAACGTAGAGAAGAAATTTAAATCCAATTCTATTTTATTCTTAAATGAAATAACAGAATATTGAATAAACTCATTTTTTTAATCGACAAGTAATGAATCAAAAGCTATTTTTTTTAATTGTTATCTGTATTTCTTTCATAGCGGTTAATTCTAATTCCCATGC
>JANRBR010000006.1:0-78122 GCA_030727405.1 Crocinitomicaceae bacterium
ACCCTCTGATTAACAGTCAGATGCTCTAACCAACTGAGCTAAGGAGGAATGTTGACCCCTGATTGAGGTTGCAAATATAAATATATTTTTATTTAAACAAAATCAGAAATGCGAAAAAAATCAGTTTTTTTTGAGTACTTTTTATAAGTGCTTAAAAATCATGTTCATCCATGCTAAAGCCGTCCATAGAAGTTTCGTAAGAATCATCGTCGTTGTCGACTAAATCCTCCGATAATTCATCTTCGCGACTGACTGGACGGAGGATGTTGGTTTTTGAAACGTTCAATCGAATCTCTGATCGAATGGATCCGTCTTCGTGTTGAAAAGCTTTGGAGAAAGGTGTCCCGATAATTTCCACCATCGTTCCTCTTTTTAAAAAGTCTACAATGCGTATGTTCGACCCTTCACGTTTCCAAATGGTACAATTCACCCAGGTGGTTTTGGTTTTTACCTCACCCGTGCGCTTGTCCTTCCAGTTTTTGTTATGGGCTACAGGGAAATTAATGGCAATAATGCCGCGATCCATTGTTTTCATCAATGCATCTTTTCCGATGTTTCCAATTAACCTTGTTTCAAAAATTGTTGCCATGAATTTAAGTCGTTCGTTTTAAGAGAATTGAAATTTATGAATAATTCTCACAAAACAATGATAAAATCCTGATTTTCTGCGTGTTCTTAGTGTTGGTGACCGTTCGGACCATGTGCGTGCCCGTGAGCGATCTCATCTTCCGTTGCTTCGCGAACTTCTAAAACTTCACCTGAAAAATGCAAATCAGTACCCGCTAGAGGATGATTGAAGTCCATTTTCACATTTTCTTCATCTACTTCAACGATTTTACCACGCAATTGATTTCCTTCGTTATCACTCATCGGAACCAAGGCTCCAACGTGAAACATTTGCTCATCAAATTTACCCTCTTCGTCATGGAAAATGTTCGTTGGAATCATCGCCATGTGCTGAGGATCATGATCACCGTAAGCATTTGCCGCAATGATATGAAAATCAAATGCATCTCCCGTAGTCTTGTTGGCTAAATTCTCTTCGAATTCAGGAATTAAGCTTCCAACACCATATAAAAATACAAGTGGATTCGTTTCGTTTGTTTCTTCAATCTGCTCGCCAGTTGAATGATTCGATAGCTTGTATTTTAACATAACTACCTTGTTTGCTGAAATCTGCATACTCAATTGTTTATTTTGGTTCAATGGTCGTTTCCGACTGTTTATTTACGTAATAATGCTTTCACGAAATTTGGCGTAGCAAAGGTCGCGAAATGAATGTCCTCGTTGTAGTAACGCAATCCTTGATCAGAAACAAACTGACGGATTTCGTCCACATTTTGAACGTTTTTAGGATGACAATCTCCTTTGATTCCATATTGGAAACTCCACATACCAGTAGGGTAGGTAGGAACGAAGAATAATCCAACAGGAGCGTTGTTTTCACCAAAAATCCCCTGTAGGGTTTGATTCAATTCTGCAAAAGCTTTTTCATTGAATTTCGGTGATTCTCCTTGAGCGACTAAAATCCCTTCCGCTTTTAATGCATTGTAACAATTTGTATAGAATTCAACAGAGAATAGTCCTTCCGCTGGACCAACTGGATCCGAACCATCCACAATGATGATGTCGTATTCTGCTTGTTTCGCGTTTTTAACAAAAGCAATTCCATCGTCCACAATTAATTCCAATCGTGGATCATCGAATGAAGCAGCAATTTGTGGCAAATGTACTTTACATGCCTCGATCACTTCTCCGTCGATTTCGACCATTGTTACTTTCTCAATATTGGAGTGACGCAATACTTCTCTCACGGTTCCACCGTCGCCACCACCTATAACCAAAACGTTTTTCGCATGGCGTAAAGCGAATAGGGAAGGATGTGAAATCATTTCGTGGTAATGAAATTCGTCTTTCTCTGTTGTCATGACCATATCGTCCAATGCCAACATTTTACCATATTTCAATGATTCTAAAATGCGCACGCGTTGAAACGGCGATTGAACATCCACAAAAACATCTCCGGTAAATCGCAAGGACAAGGCTTGATCCTCGTCTTTATCTGTAAACCACACATTACGCGTGTAGAATTCAGGATTTCTCCATTCAGCCGCTTTTTCACGTGCAGAAGAAATGTCAAAATCATTGCGCTGCAACAAATTAACAGACCCTCTTTTCATTTCAATGGCAGAATAGGACTTCGCACCAAAACATTCTTTTAAATGATCAAAAGAAATCCAAGCATTCATTTCACCACAGGTAAACAAATCTACCGCAGCATAACCATATTCTGGCCAAGTATGGATCGCCAGATGGCTTTCTTGAATCACCACAACACCAGAAACACCGTAAGGAGAAAAATGGTGAAAGGTAGAGTTAATGACGGTTGCACCAGCTTTTTGTGCCGCCCCAACCATGTCACGTTCGATAGCCGCCACGTCATTCATGACATGTGGATCACAATTCATAAATTCTACTAAAATGTGATTTCCTAATGCTGTACTCATGCTAGATCTTTTTATTTAAGTGAAAAAGTGGCGCAAAAGTACAGAATTCCTAGATAATTCTTTGTGATAAAAGTGACAAATAATCGAAAACCGAGAATTTAATAGAGATTTAATCTTTAGCTACTTACTTTTTCAAGAAACGAAGCTTATCCAAAGATACTTTAATCCTTGCTTGACCGAAGATAACGGACAGTTGTTTCCCCTTCATTTCCTCCACCACACCAATGCGATTTGTTTGAATCAATTGAACTTGCGACCCGACTTGAATCAATTCTTGTTGGTAGGTTTCTACTTTCTCTTGTTGCTTCTTAGTTGGCTTCCTTGGAACAACCGTTTCCTGCTTTTTAATTTCTGTTTTGGATTTCTCTAAGCGCAAGTACTGAGTCAATTCTTGGAAGAGGGTAGTGTTGATGTCTTTTTTTCGTGATTTCGCATTGAAACGTTCAATGAATTGAAGCATTTTCTTTCCTGCTTGCAACTGCTTGCTATTAACTTCCGTGACTTGACTCACCTGGGTTAAACGACTATCTAACTTTGACTCTTTGGATTCGTATTCTGCCTTTGCACGAATGGCTTCCGTAGAAACACGATCAAACTTTTTCGATTTTTCTAGCAATTGATTGCGTTCGCGTTGCAAGGAATTTAACAAGGTATCCAACTTGACTTTTTTTTGATCTAAACGACTTTTTGCATCCGCGATCAATTCTTTCGATATGCCATTCATTTGAGCCACCTCAAAAGTAAATGAGCTTCCTGGTTGACCAATGGAAAATTGATAAAGAGGTTGTAAATTCTTTTCGTTAAACAACATGCAGCCATTTTGCGCATGCGGCAATTCACTCGCTCTTAGTTTGATGTTCCCATAATGCGTGGTAATCACACCGAAGGATTTCAAGTGGTAGATTTGTTCGAAAAACACTTCACCTAATGCTCCACCCAACTCAGGGTCGGAACCAGTACCAAACTCATCTAACAATAGCAAGGATTGATGATTCGCTACTTCCAAAAAGTACTTCATTCTTTGCAAGCGGTAAGAATACGTACTTAACTCATTTTCAATTGATTGATTATCGCCAATATCGGATAAAATCCGAGTGAAAAAACACATCGTACTGTTCTCGTGGACTGGTACAAGCAACCCAGCCTGAAGCATCATTTGCAGGAGTCCCACGGTTTTTAAGGTAATGCTTTTTCCACCAGCATTTGGACCAGAAATCACCAGTAGCCTCGAGTTTGCATTCATCTCAACGGATTGAGGAAAGGTCTTTTTCCCATGCGCCTGATTCGATTTCCAAAGAATAGGGTGGAAGGCCTCTTTGATGTGGAAACCAGTACTTTGTCCAATCGCAGGTAAATTCGCATTTAAATCCAATGCTAGCTTACATTTCGCGTTGATGAAGTCCAATTGAACAAGTAACTTTTGATACGCTTCAATCAAGGGCTTGAAATGAGCAATGATTGAGGTCAAGACCTGTAAAATGCGGTGAATTTCTTTGCGCTCATCGTCGAAAAGGAATTCCAACTCATTGTTCAAGGGAACGTTAATCACGGGCTCGACAAAGGTCAAACTACCTGTTTTACTAGATCCATGAATGTTTCCAGGAACTTTCCGTTTAAACGTAGACTGAACGGTTAATACACGCCGTTCGTTAATGAAACCTTCCAGCGTTTCACCTAGAACTTTATCCTTGTTGTATTTGCGTAATTCGCGGTCAAAATTGCGGTTAATTTGCACACGCAAGGTGCGAATGCGGCCACGAATTTCTTTTAATTCGGGGGAAGCATCGTCCTTCACATTTCCAGCACGATCAAAAACTTTGTCAATTTCACTTAAAATGTCTTTGGTGAAAAAAACATCCTTAGTAAGTTCTTTAAGCAAAGGATAATGAAACAAGGCATTATCAAAGAATACAAGGATGTGGTTGACCAAATCAGATGCTTGGTATAAGCGCCTGAATCCTTCAATTGGAATGACCGCTTGTTTGATTCCAAGCAAACGGATTTCATTTTCCAATTCTTCAAAATCCAATGCTGGAAATTTTTCGCCATGAATTCTAATGGATTTAAATTCGTTCAGGCGATTTAATTCCGTTCGGATTTCTTTGAAGCGATTTCCTGGAAGTAATTTTTGCGCACTTAACTTCGCCGTTGGACCCACACAAAATGATTCCAACCATTCCCTGATGAGTTCAAATTCTAAATCATTTAGTGTTTGTGAATCCGCTGTGTGCATAGAACAAAGTTACAATAAAAGGATTGTTGTGAAGCTTATTGCTATGTAAACAAAGGAATATCAATAGAGTTCGTTTTGTTTTATGTATAATCTATTTGCGTTATAATTAATATTATGTTAAATAGAATGAATAAGAGAAAAGGGATCACTTGAATCCCTTCTGATATCACTCTCTCCAAGAATCGTATCCTCCTTCTAAATCATATACATGTTTAAAACCGGCTTTCTTTAAATCGCTTGCTGCACTCGCGGATCTACCACCTGCTGCACAATAAACCAACACGGGTTTATTCTTGTCCAATTTCTTCACAACACTTTCCTTAAAGCTAGCAGAAAAATAATCGACATTAACTGAGCCTGCTATTTTACCTGCTGCTACTTCCTGTGCTGTGCGAACATCCAAAATTTGAGCCGATGGATTTTTCATTAGTTTTTTGAACTCCTCTTGTGTCACTCGTTTCTGAGCGCAAGATATGGTTGCTAGTCCAACCAGTAAAAAGGATAAGAATATTTTCATAACATTTTTTTTTTAGGACAAAGATACCAATAGATCTTCCATTCTATTGTAACTTGTGTTACTAATTTCTATTTAACATAATAAAAAAAGGTGTGACACTTTATTGCTTAACTTCGCTAAAATTAATCGCATGGCTATCTATTCATTTAATGGGTTTATTCCAGTTGTTAAAGCATCGAGCTTTGTTCATCCTCAGGCCTCTGTCACAGGAAACGTGCTCATTGGCGAAAACGTATACATCGGTCCAGGTGCTGCCATTCGTGGTGACTGGGGTCAAATCATCATTGAAGACGGTTGCAATGTGCAAGAGAATTGCACCATTCACATGTTTCCAGGTACGACCGTTCATTTAAAAAAGGGCGCACACATCGGACATGGAGCCATTATTCATGGTGGAATCATAGAAGAAAATTGCCTCATTGGCATGAATAGCGTCATCATGGATGATGTGGTCATTGGAAAAGAGTCCATCGTTGGTGCGCTTTGTTTTGTTCCTGCCAATACCAACATTCCTCCAAGAAGCTTAGTCGTTGGAAATCCGGCAAAGATCATTAAAGAAGTGAGTGATGAAATGCTGCAATGGAAAACCGAAGGAACGGCCTTGTATCAACAACTTCCCTCCGATTGCCACGCTTCCCTCCTACCTTGCGAGCCACTTAGGGAAGTCGAAGAAAATCGTCCTGTTCAAAAGCAAGATTACTTCGTTTGGCATAAAAAGAAATAAACATTCTTCTTTTTTGTTAACAATTGTCTAGACAAGTACAAAGGATGTATTATCTTTGTCTCCCGTAGTTACAAATTATTTTATGTCCAATTCAACCAAGTATGTTTTTGTAACCGGGGGCGTTACTTCTTCTTTAGGCAAAGGCATCATTGCTGCCTCTCTTGCGAAGCTGTTACAAGCACGCGGATACTCAACCACCATTCAAAAATTAGATCCTTACATCAACATTGATCCAGGAACACTTAATCCATATGAACATGGAGAATGTTACGTTACGGATGATGGTGCCGAAACAGATCTTGACCTAGGTCATTACGAACGTTTTTTAAATGTACCGACCTCTCAGGCGAATAACATTACCACTGGACGCATTTATCAATCCGTTATTGAAAAAGAACGCCGAGGCGATTATTTAGGTAAAACGGTTCAGGTAATCCCGCACATTACGGATGAAATAAAAGAACGCATTCAATTGGTTGCCAAAAATGGGAAATACGACATCGTTATTACCGAAATTGGTGGTACCGTTGGAGACATTGAGTCTCTTCCATATGTAGAGGCTGTCCGACAAATGATGTGGGAGTTTGAAAACGACTGCATCGTCGTTCACTTAACATTGATTCCATACCTTTCCGCTGCCGGAGAATTAAAAACCAAACCAACGCAACATTCCGTGAAACAGCTTTTAGAACTTGGTGTTCAGCCAGATGTTCTTTGTTGTCGAACAGAACATGAATTGGATTTTGGATTACGCCAAAAAATTGCCAAATTCTGCAACGTATCCGTGAATGCCGTGATCGAAGCGCGCGATGCTTCTTCCATTTATGATGTTCCTTTGTTGATGCACGCTGAAGAGTTAGACAATGTCGTACTTGATAAATTAGGATTGTCCAAGAAAGCGAAACCTAATTTGGATAATTGGAAGTCGTTCTTGGAACGCTTGAAAAATCCGAAGAATGATGTAACCATTGGACTGGTAGGGAAATATGTGGAATTAAAGGATTCTTATAAGTCCATCAGTGAAGCATTCATTCATGCAGGTGTTTCCAATGAAACCAAAGTGAACGTAAAGTGGATTCACTCGGAAGAATTAACTCCTTCCAACATTGGCACTGAACTAGCTGGTTTGGATGGAATTCTCGTGGCTCCAGGATTTGGGTCGCGCGGAATCGAAGGGAAGATTGAAGCGGTTCGACATGCACGTGAAAACAACATTCCTTTTTTAGGAATCTGTTTAGGCATGCAATGTGCTGTCATTGAATTTGCACGCAACGTTTTGAATTTAGGCGATGCACATTCGACCGAAATGTCTGAAAAAACCAATGCCCCTGTTATTTCCATGATGGAAGAACAAAAAAAGATTTCCAACATGGGTGGAACCATGAGGCTTGGTGCTTATCAATGTGAATTGAAGCCTAAATCGAATGCTTCCTTGGCCTACAATACCAATAAAATTTCTGAACGCCACCGTCACCGTTATGAATTTAACAACGATTATCTAGCGGCCTATGAAACAGCTGGAATGATGGCAACAGGAAAGAATCCGAATACTGGATTGGTGGAAATCGTTGAGGTACCTACACATCCTTGGTTTGTTGGTGTTCAATTCCATCCAGAATATAAAAGTACCGTGGCTCAACCCCACCCTATTTTCGTTGCTTTTGTAAAAGCAGCTTTGACTAATAAAAAGTAAATAAAAAGAAATGGATCGTAATTCGGTAACCGGACTTGTATTGATTGGATTAATCCTCACGGTATTTTCCATCATGAATCAACCATCTGCGGATGATTACAAGAAGAAAGAAAAGCAAGCATCATCAAAAGTTGTTGAGAAAGAAAAAAAATCAAAGGAAAAAGCATCTGCCTCTGCAGCGTCAGGAAATTCAGGTTCTGAGGTCACTCCACTAGACAAAAAGCGTCAAGCAGTAAAAGTTTCCAAAGGAAAAATCATCAGCCTTGAAAACGATGTGCTTCATGTGGACTTCAATACAAAAGGAGGAATTGTAGCTGCAGTGTATTTGAAAAAATACAAGTCATATAAAGATTTTGCTAAAAAACGAAACGAAGCACTGTGCTTATTCAAAAATGGCAATGCCTACAATCAATTGATTATACCCGTAGGAAATCAAAAAATTCATACACGCAATTACTTATTTGAAGTGGTGAAACAAGATGCGCATTCGATTGTCTTCGAAGCTCCTCTAGCGGGTGGAAAAGTACGTCAAACGTATTCATTGAATAAAAATTATGATTTAGATTACAATGTTGAATTAATTGATTTAAAAGGTGTTACAAATGATAACATCACGTTAAACTGGAAAGCCGAATACCAAAAAACAGAGCGTTTATTCAGCGAACAACGCCGCGTTTCTACGGTATGTTTCAATCAGAAAAACGAAGGACTAGATTACTTAAGTGAAACGGGAGATGACAATACGGAAGCGGAAGACGACATCGAATGGGTGGCGTTCAAGCAATCCTATTTTTCGTCCATCTTAAAACCTGCGAACGCTTTCCCTAAAAAAGGGACGAAATTTCACATCAATACCTTTAAAAATGACCCGGTTAAAAGTTGGAATGTTCTCAAAGGATATTCCGCAACGATGGCATTGGATTTTAACAACAATAAAGCTTCATTCAACTGGTTCTTCGGTCCAAATGACTATGAATTATTGAGAACCTACAACAGCAATTACGACGACATCCTAAATTTTGGTTGGGGCTTGTTCAGATGGATCAATCTTTATGCTGTTCAACCGATCTTTAACTTACTAGTAGATTACGGAATGAGTGTGGGAATTGCCATCCTTATTCTAACCTTGATTTTAAAGTTAATCCTCATGCCAATTCAGTGGAAAATGTTTGTTTCCTCTGTTAAAATGCGCATCTTAAAACCGGAAGTGGACGAATTAAATGCGAAGTATCCACAAAAAGAGGATGCGATGAAAAAACAAATGGAAATGATGAGCCTTTACCGTGAATCAGGTGCTAGTCCGCTAGCCGGTTGTGTTCCCATGTTGATTCAAATGCCGATCTTGTTGGCGGTATTCCGATTCTTTCCTGCGGCATTCGAACTACGCCAGCAACCATTCTTGTGGGCGGAGGATTTGAGTTCCTACGACTCCATCTTCGATTTTGGAATGAACATTTGGCCATATGGAGACCACGTGAGTTTATTTACCTTGTTGATGGCTGGTACTACTTTAGCGTATACCTTCATGAATAGTGGAAACATGCAACAACCGCAGCAACCTGGAATGCCAAACATGAAAGTCATCATGTATATTTTCCCGATTATGATGATTTTCTTCTTTAATAATTATTCATCTGGATTAAGTTACTACTACTTCATTTCGACCTTAATTTCGATCTTAATGATGGTGGTCATCAAACGTTTCTTTGTGGACGAAGACAAACTTCGTGTGAAAATGGCTGAACGTAAATCCAACAGTGCAGGAAGTACGAAAACAAAGAAAAAATCGCGTTTCCAAGAGAAATTAGAAGAAATGCAACGCAAGCAACAAGAAATGATAAAAAACAAAAAATAAGACCCATGAAATTTTTCATCGATACTGCTAACCTAGCAGAAATTAAAGAAGCAAACGATTTAGGAATTCTTGACGGTGTCACAACCAATCCATCATTGATGGCAAAAGAAGGAATCACAGGTGCTGAAAACATTTTAAACCACTATGTAGCGATTTGCAACATCGTAGATGGACCGGTTAGTGCCGAAGTGATTGCAACCGATTTCGAAGGAATGGTGCGTGAAGGAGAGCAATTGGCAGCTTTGCACAAAAACATTGTCGTGAAAATCCCAATGATCACGGAAGGAATTAAAGCAATTAAGTATTTTTCATCCAAAGGAATTCGCACCAATTGTACCTTGATTTTCTCAGCAGGACAAGCATTGCTAGCTGCGAAAGCTGGTGCAACGTACATTTCTCCTTTCTTGGGTCGTTTGGACGATGTTTCGACGGATGGAATTCAATTGATTCAACAAATTCGTGTGATTTACGATAACTATGCTTTCAATACCGAAATCCTTGCAGCTTCTGTTCGACACCCAATGCACATCATTCATTGTGCTGAAATCGGTGCAGATGTCATGACTGGACCTTTGAGTGCAATCAAAGCATTAGCAAAACACCCATTAACGGACTTGGGCTTACAACAATTCTTAGCCGATTACGCGAAAGGAAATAAATAGGCATGCTTCCAAAGGAAGAACGCAAGGCATACAACGAAGCATTTTGGTCCGGATTTAAGAACCATATGCGTGGAAAGATGTCCAGTACGGGGAGACGTGTGAATTGGTCGAATTATCCTACCCAAGTCAAAAATACGTACTTGCGCATGATTTGTACGGGACATCAAACAGCGATTTGCTACGACGTTCAATTTCGCGATGCGGGAATCCAAGCCATTTTTTGGGAGCAATTGACTGAATTGAAGGTCGTTCTTGAAAATGCGATGTCTATACCTACCTCATGGGATCCAGCATTTCATAACGCTGAAGGACAAGTAATCGGTCGCATTTCCTGGGAATTAGCTGATGTGAATTTCTATGAAAAAACGGATTGGCCGAAGATTTATGCCTTCTTTCAAAAACATTTAATGGAGTTTGATTCCTTTTACCAAGAATTCAACGACATACTCATCACTTTGGTCGACTAAGTAACAAAATGTGAGCGGATTCGTGTTCTTGGAACTTGCTGCATTAAAGCTTAATTTTACATTATGAAACAACTACTTACACTTGCTTTTACCTGGATGGTCTTACCGACGTTTGCTCAAACAGTCATTTTGTCCACCGATTTCCAACAAGGAATTCCATTGAACTATTCAATCGTGGACAACGACGGAAATACACCAGATCCATTAGTAGCGGAATACACGAGTGCATGGATTTCAGTTGTTGACCCAGAAAATGCCTTGGATACTGTCGCTGCATCCACTTCCTTTTTCACCGCATTGGATTCAGCTAGTCGCTGGATGATTACCCCTCCTCTAGCGCTTGGAGCATATGGAAATTACATCGAATGGAATGCGAAATCACATGATCCATCGTATCCAGATGATTATTTAGTACTCGTTTCATCCACGGATAACCAAGTTGCTAGTTTTACAGATACGATTGGGTTCATTGAAGGTGAGAATTTCGAATGGACAAATCGTGAAGTGAATTTATTCACACAAGGTTACCATGACCAAACGATTTACGTGGCTTTTGTCAACGTAACGTTGGATGGATTCAAATTATACATCGACGACATCGAGGTACGTAAAGAAGATGCGACCGGTCTTCATGAACCAAATCCTATCGACTTCGTGATTTTTCCAAATCCAAGCAGTGAATTTATTTACATTTCTAGTCCCGAAAAGATTGGAAATGTCGAGATATATGATTTAAATGGCATGCTGATTCAGGAAAGTAATGAGACCACCATAAATGTGCAATCATTGCCAAATGGTGTTTATTTACTTCGTTGCCAAGTGAATGGAAATTCTATTACCAGACGTATAACGAAAATCTAATGAATCATTTAATCAATCAAGTTGCCCAGCTCGTAGAAGTGAAATTCACGGGACTAGAAGGTAGCCACGATTGGTTTCACATCAAGCGTGTTTGGCAAACAGCCCTTTACTTACAATCGATGGAGGGAGGAAATGCAGATGAAATTTCCCTTGCTGCTTTGTTGCATGACTTTTCAGATCACAAATACAATGGCGGTGATTTCGATGCAGGATCTCGTGAAGTTCTGAATTTATTGAATCAATTGAATTGTCCCTTCGAAATAGCAGACCGTGTTGCGAAGATCGTTCAAGTGGTATCCTACAAAGGAGCACTTGTTTCAGACGAAGCCACTTCCATCGAAGGAAAGATTGTTCGTGATGCCGATCGTTTAGATGCCATTGGAGCCATTGGAATTGCACGTGCCTTCTCCTACGGCGGAAGCAAGGAACGTCCACTGTACGACCCGAGCATTACTCCCCTACTTCACGCTACGAAAGAAGAATATGCTTCAGCAAAAAGCCACACCATCAATCACTTTTACGAAAAACTACTGTTGTTAAAAGACCGCATGGAAACACCGAGTGCTCGAAGACTTGCCGAGGAAAGACATGCATTTATGCTTCAATTTTTAACGCAATTTGAGCAAGAATGGCACGTCTAATTTGAATAGAAATGTGTATTTAGGGGCGATCAAAAAACATCCGTGTATGAAGTTCCCCGCTTTTCATCAGGGCTGACTTTTGATCTTGACTTAAGCGTTTAATTTTCGGTCCGATTCCGACAGATGAGACGGAAATGGTTCGGTCCCAGTCTTCCTTGATTAAGGTGTTTCTGTTTAAATTTTCAAGTACGATTAAATAGAAGGCTTGAATGAATTCATTGAAATTTGAAACATCAACGGGAGCCAAGGTTTGATTGAGCGAATCCTTTTCAATTTGATCATCGGAATCGATTCGAACACCTAATGTTTTAGGGTTTGGGATTCGTTTCCCATCGATGATGGAATCAAACACAAAAATGGGGTAATTACCAATGATTCCTCCATCCACGACTACGTCTAACGAGAGGTCTTTCTTTGGTTTTTGGTGAACATTCCCGTGCGAATCAATGAATACCGCTTCGAAATACAAAGGAATCGACATGGAAATACGGACAGCGTCCTTAACCTTCATGTAGGGATAAGTATCATTTGAAAAAACCATCAACTTTTGTTGATTCAGGCAGGTAGCCGTTACGTACAAGTCTTTAAATCCTTGCTTTTTTAATTGTTCAAAGTTAATGTCTTTGTTTCCCGTTTTCTTTTCAATGATTTTCTCTAACCAATGAATAAAGGCTGTTCCCTTATACCATCCATAATGTTTGGACATTCGAGTGAAACCGCCCAAAAAGAAGTATTGTCCATCGTTGAACTTTTGGAATTTCGTATCTGAAATAAGTTGGTAGATTTCTTCCGATGAATAACCGAGTGAAACCATCAAGGCAGTAATCGCTCCAGCAGAAGTCCCACAGACGCGTTCTACGTGCTGAAGAATGCCTTTTTCCTGAAGCGCCTTTAGGACACCTGAATAGGCGATTCCTTTGATTCCTGCGCCTTCAAATACGAGGTTCTCAAAGGAAATGGAGCGATTCATTAAACTCGAATCATTACTTAAATGAGTTTGACTCTGTGCATTTATGCAAAACAGTGTACAAACAAACATCCATGCAAACCCACGAATCAGCACTTTCATTTTTGTTGATTCGATAAGATTACTCCCACTCAAATATTTCGGTACATGGGTCACATTCATACCCCATTAAGGTGCCAAAACAATAGGCTTCTCCTTCCAACAATACGTGAACGTATGCAAGGTCAAATGACGTTTCAATGCTCTGCTCTCTCCATCAAGTGTCATCCCTGTAAGAATAATTTCAAAATATCCATCGCCAACACTTTCAATGCGAACGGATTCAACAAAAACATCTGTGGGCGCATCATCATCGCAGCATGCACACCATAGAACAACGCGTTCTTCGTTTTGAAGAAATGAAAGAGACTCTTCAGCTTGTTCGTAGGTTAAATAAGCCAATTGATCAGCCATAGCAACATTCGTAATGAATGTAAAGAACAAAATAGATAATAACTTTTTCATGCGATTTAATTTTAAAACTTTTTAATTATAGGTTTTTGGGAGTACTTTTTAATTCATTAAATACTTAATGTTCATTTGAACCCACTTCACTCAAAGAATACAAATACAAATCAATGTTTGCTAAAGTGATCAAATCCAGGCTCACTTTTTTTCGGACATTCCCCACTTCATAAATCCCCGTGTTTAAGTTAATGCTTAAGTCATAAGCACCCTCTTGGTTGTAATCAGGGAGGTGTCCTTCGTCATAGCCAATTAGTTTCATGTTTTGCAGGTCTTGGTAATATTTAAATTTTAATTCCATAGAACACCTTCCAGCACAGCTATTTGAAGCAATGCTCAATACACTGTTTTCAAAACTCAGGTAGTTCATTTCGTAATCACACGGGATGGTATAGTAAGTTTTATTCGCGTTCCATTTAGAAGACAAATAGACAGCAATCAACATGTCCTCTTCTGACTGACAAACTATGGCTAAATCACTTCTACCGTCCAAGTCAAAATCCCCTGAAACACGTTGTTCTTGATCATCGTAATCCAAAAATGCCGTATATCCCTCCGGATAAGTATATTGCTGAGCAAAGACTTGTGTTAAAGAACTACTCAAACAAAAGATGAAAAGTAAACTGAGTTGGAATTTCCAAGGTTTCATGGTGTGTCGTTTATTAATGAATGATTTTTATTCTTGATTTATGTATGTACCCTTTCAGGTCGATGTTGTTGTAACTTAAATCGATGCGCATCCAATTAGGATCAGTGCACGGATAGAAATAGAAACATTCTTCTTCAATGAAATCTGGTTCCAATTTTCCAACAACAGATGATTTTACGTTCATTTGAGAACGGACATTTACGTATCCATCTGGATCCACTATTTTTCCAATTTTAGGCAAGGTGATCTTGCGGTCTGACTTTGGTGTTCCAAGCGAATGAATCCCACTAACAACCCAACCTGTGCAATCATAATCATACAAGCCTTCATTACAAAGGTGATGCATGAATACATAGTCGATTACCAATTGCTCTCCGACATAGCCTTGCAAAACATCTAATGCAATACCCTCATAAAACCCAGGAAGTGAAACGAATTCATTCCATGTCAAAATAAGCTCTTGACCATCAGATGGTTTGGAAAAATTCCAGGCTGGCTCTTGCATTTCAAAATTGTATCCAACATAATTTAGGGTAGTTCGTTTGGTTTGACCAATAGACTGCGCTTTCAAGGAAAATCCAAGCAAAACGAAACAGGAAATGAGGGAGCAAATGAAGCGGTTCAACATAAATGATTTATTTAACGAATACTTAAAATTACAATATATTCTTTGATAAAAGGTAAGTAAATCTTTATCAGAAGGTTATTTTTTTAAACACCTTACATAGTAGCCCATGATCCAACCCGTTTCACTGGAATTGACATAAGCACTGCCATCATCGTAGAAACCAATGGACACTGATTTAGTGTACACCTGCTCATCTCCTTCTTCTGCTATGGATTTTTCACACCAAAACGTAACATCGGTTCCTACTCCACCACAACCAACATCTCTCCAGCCACCTGGTGAAATATGAAGGCCTAGTTTATCCGTTCCAGACAAAGTCCCCCATGATTCGTTGGTCAAAACATCTTGAATGGAAAGTTTCATTTGTTCCAATTGTTGCTGAAGAACAAACCAATCATCAACCGTGCTTAATCTCCACCCCTCCGGAACCATGCCCCTTGGATCATTAATCGCGAAGGAATTATACAATTTCCCATATTGCTTTATAATGACCTCGTTTTCTTCTGCATAGGTTGTCACATAACACCAAGCAGGCTTTTGATTGAATCCCGCCACTTCCCATTCTTCACTTGATTGTGCCTGAGGAATAGGGTCTCCATTGTTAAATTGAGTCACTTCTAAATTCTGAGTCATCCATTCTTGCTCTCCAATTTTTACGGATTGGGCGTAAGTCGAAAAGAAAGACAACAACACAAAAATACTTGTCGCTAATTTCATTGCTAAATTTTTTATTAAAAGTACTTTATTTGTTTGAACTAAAAATAGAATTAGGTGATTTAATGGACGAAGGAATTCCATGACATGATGATTAATAAAAGACAGACTAATCTTATATTGAACTCTTTAAAAAATAAAAGATTATCCTAGGCAAACGAATCTTTAAATCGTTTTTTTCATCGTATGAAGTTTCCCTTCAACGGTTTTATATACCACCCTAGCCTCATCATACGAAATGATTTCATCAGGGGAATTTTTCTTTTGAAGCGATTCTTTTACCGTTTCCAACATTAACGAATAGGATGACGGTGTGACTCTAAATCGATCAAAATCCCATGTGTAGAAAATAAATTGATTTTTAACTTCCCATTTCCCTTCAAAATAAAATAAAACTTCAGTTTGATCAAAATCACCTTCTCCCTCTACTAACATGGTCGCTTTGGAAATAAATGATCCATCCTCATAATAGTTCATGCTTATGTCCTTTATGATTGAGCCATCCTCCAATTCTTCGTCGTCCTCATAAAATTTACCAATCAAGGTATTCGTGATTTTTTGATCTTCATCCATTAATTCTTGACATCCAGATAGAACGAAGAACAACAGTGATAATGGTAAAATCGTTTGAATAAAATATTTCATGCTTTCGTATTATTTAAGTTAGAGAATCAGTCTTTTTTTGAAGCCCCTAGCCACAACACCCCGATTAAAATCGATATCGCTTTATAGTACCAGGGTAAACTCAATAATGTATAAATGAGTTGACCTCGTCCATTTTCAGGAACCTTGCCCATGTCTTCAGGACTTACAAAGAAGCTAATTATGGGTAAAATAATAAGTAAAATGGGAAATATTCGACTCATAAGAAATTATTTTAATAGTTGATTGACAATTTCATGATTCCCAGAAGCGGCTAATATTGCTCCAAGGATCGCATTAATGATGGAAAGAATCAATCCTATAATACTTAAGATGATTCCTGCAATTCCCAAGGCTCTTTTCTGAGAGCTTAGTCCTTTTGCACCCATCACAATTCCGATAATTTGTATGGGCAATCCGATGATTGGAATAATCCACCCGAGCAATCCTACGAGTCCTAAAACAAGGGAAGCAACTGCTTTAGAACTGGTGTCCTTCACTTCATGATTTCCTGTATTTTGTTCCATGGCATAGTTAATAGTTTAACGAAATTAAAAAAAACTAAACTATCTATTCAAAAACGAAGGCAAAAGGTTGATCTCCACTAAAGACCCATAAATAAAGTTGTGCATCATCTTGCTCCCAACCTTCAACGTTTTCCAACAATGACCCCAATGAAACCACATTGGTCCACACTTGATCTCCTTCATCATCTGAATAGCAATTTAGGTAAGGGAGTTCTGAAGAATCTCTTTTTTTTGATGTAACAGTTGGATCAAACGTGCAAATGGAAGAAACAAGAAATGAATCATCGTATCCATAAATCGAAACGTCATACGTTTCGTCAAAAAGGTTTTCAATGATGGCATATGCACCGCTTTCGTCCCAATCGGATGGCCATGAATCCCACTCACCACTATACATATTGAATTCTATTTGTTTAAACTTGATGAAATTTATTCTAACACTTTGTGCGTGAATGGTTTCAACGAATAAAACGAAAAATAAAACGATTGTAAATGTAATTTTCTTCATATGATTAATTTAAATTAAAAGGAAGTCCGTTTTTGCTCAAATTAACAAGAATTTATAAAAAAAGGAGCTAAAGAAATGTTATTGAATAAAACAAACATACTATTTCCTTTTCTTCTGGCTCCCCATTAAGTGGAAGCATTGTTTCATAGAACATTTAATTAATACTTCCTGTATTTTTTAACTTTAAAAAACTTACTCTTTTGGATTTCCAGCGTACTCCATGTTCTCTTAACTATTTAATTCTTTCTTTAAAAATAATTCCTAATTCAGTCAAGTTTACAAAATATAATTGAAACTAAAAAGTAAATAAGTATGAATTGGGGAAATCATGAATTAAATATGTTGAATTAATCTAATGACCTTGAATTAATTACATGAAAATGTAATTAATAAGAACTTAGCGTTAAACCGATCATGCCACCAGTAAAAATAATCCCTATAGAAATAAAGGAAATTAAATCAATTTTACGCGAAAAAGCCACCGAATCTTCCGTTTGCTTCTCGATAATATTCAGTGAAACTACGGAATGAATAACGATAAGAAAGATACAAAAAAAGGTGAGTAAATGTAGATTATCAACTAGCGTTAATTCATTTGTTGAGGGGACGATACTATCTGTGATGTATTTATTTCCAACAGCAGTGAATAATCCGCCGACACACAATCCTAAGCGCGCATCGATATACCTTGGTTTAATAAAGAAAATGCAACAAGAAATAATAAATGCGATGATGAGTCCCATAATTAATTTCAACAAGGTCATCATGGAATTTGAACGAGAAATAAAAATGTCCGCATTGAATTCTGGGTATACACTTTTCCCATTCTTTAATAAAGGATCACCAAAACTAGTTTTATACGTTTTATTTTGCCTTGAAAATACAACTTTGTCAATGTTCCAACCAGCTAACTTGAAGTCAGGATCGATTTTAGAATTTAAAACATCTGCTTCCACTTTAAATGTCGACGTATCAAAAGAATAACCTAGTGCGATGTTTAATTCCTGTCGGTCAAAAGGAAAGTCTTTGACGTTCCACTTTTTAATGACCTCCCCTGTTCCGCGCATGGTCATCCATTGATATTTGCCACGTTTTTCGGTGACTTGATTTGAGAAATTAAATTCCTTTGTTTTCGGGAATTCAATCATTTCATTCATCTTTATACTGCTGTCCATGTAATTGCACCATATCCACATGTCCACTTTAAAAGATTCACCAGGAAAGTCGAGGTCATACAATGAATTGATGAAAACACCCGTCGTGACAGCTTGACTTTTTTGGGCGTCAAGCGCATGACTGAATATGGAAATAAATAGGGATATTAATGTAAGCTTTTTCAAAACAGATAAGTTATTTATTGTACATCTCCTTCATCACCCAAGGTTTGAACTTCAATTTTCAGCATTTCTTCCTCCTTCAATTCAAATAAATGAGGCTCCAACTTGGCGTAATTTTTTATCACTTGAATAGCAAGAATAGCCAATGGGATATTTACGATGTTCTGGATCATGCTGCATATTGTCGTGAAAATGTAGTCATCAACTGTGTTTGATTTTAAGGTGATGCGCAAAATAACCTGAAATAAGGGAAAGGACGTCTAGCACCAAAATGATCCATATGAATATGATCGCATTTTTTGCTTTTTGTCCGTTGGGTTTTAATGTTGTCATCGGTTTAATTTTTTAACCACATAGATGCATCAACTAAGATAATTGTGAATGAAATACTTCAGTTTAGGGACATACATCCATGACATATTTCTATAAATATAAATTTTTTTTAAGTCTTTTGACCTAAACCATTTTTACTCAGAGCAAATTAATGAGTAGAATTTAAACAGTACTAGATATGAGCTAAATACAAATGACTATTTTTAATGGCAACTACTTTCTTGAGGCAGTATTGAAGCGGTATGAAACACCTAATGAAAAATAGTTTTTTAACAAGCTGTTCACCAATCCAAATCCTGCTGAGAAATCCAATATAAAATCTTTATTTACGAGGTAAGTTATCCCTCCGTCCACGCGGTGATCAGCTGGACTTTGTGCAGGTAAAAAACCATACACCTCCAAATATCCACCTAATTTATTGGTCAAACTATACCCATTCGTTAAAGTGTAAATATACGTTTGTCCCGCATTTTCTCCATACCATTCAATACCTAAATTGTAAGCTAAAGACACATGATCGGATAAGGTGTGCTGCATGGTAAATCGGAATGCTGGAGCAATGTAATCTGTATGAAACTCTTTGCTTCCCAATTTAGCAGAAGTAACATGCCCAATAAATGAAGTCTTTGGTATCATACCTTTTTCCTCAAAAAGTGAAACTTTAAATCCAAACGTCAAGGGGGAAAAACCTATAATTTGCTTGTTCGATGATTTCATCGTTGCAATTTCAGTAATAAACCTAAGCTCAAACTTCTCATTTACACCATATTTCCATAGCGAAGTTGGGTAATTTAGCGTTTCAACTTGATTATTCAATCGCTCCGTTGTAAATCCATTTTCAACTTGTATGTATTTCTTTGGTGTGATAAAAGGGCATTCCGTTTGATCAGGCCTATCTAACTGAATGGAGGGTAAAGATTGTCCATTTGAATTTTCCGAAAAGAAAAACACGAATAAAAAAATGGGCAAGAATTGTTTAATTAAATTCATAGTGTAGGGTTATGGTATAAAAAATCTTTCGTTCTTCGCTAAAAACTGGGCTTTTCGCTTCATCGTGGTTTCCATGTGCTTGCGTGCCGCTTGACTTTTTGGATAGAGGATTTTGTGCTGTTCGGCTTGACGAATCTGTTGCCATTGTAAAAGCATGTCCATCGTTTCTTGCGCAAAGAAACTGGATTGAAAAAAATCCCATAATTCTAGTACTGCCTCCTGTGTTGGATGGGTTCCATCTGTTTTAAAGAATCGGTAATCGCGTAAATCGTCCAGCACGAATTCGTATGCTGGAAAATAAAAAACTCCTGACTGTGCCTGTAACTCTTCTACCGCCATCAGTAAACGTGACTTGCTTCGATTGTTTTCAATATACCCATCTTTGATGTGTCGAACAGGACTTACGGTAAAATAACTTTTCAGCTTTGGATTTTCCTTTTTCAAGATGGCAAGTACGATCGACCAAGAACGAACGATCTCAGAAACGGGTGTATTTTCCTTTTGAAAAAGTTGACCGTTTTGTTTGTGGCAATTAGCCACTATTTCTCCATCCGAAACCAATCTATATGCCCACGCGCTTCCGAATGTCACGAATAGATGATCAGCTTTTAATAGATGATTTCTTAATTCCACGCGAAGTTTTTCCATTTTCGTGGTCAATTCTTCCAAACTCATGCCAAATACCGTACCCGATAAATCCCATGAAAAGAAAATGTCCTCGTGCTGCAATGTGCGAAAGGAAATCGTCTGATCGAAACTCCATTCAATGAGCTTGGCAAGAGCCAAAGGATGAAAAATGGTTCCTCCGGGATTCACCAATGACTCGAAGCCATTTGAACGGATGATGTTTCCAAGTTCATCTGAAAAACAACTACCAAAAAAGACAAACGATTCTCCATGTGAAATTTTTGGATAAGCCTGCTGTTTTAACCACTGCTGGTAATTGTTTTCACTCATTGTTCACCTAATAAATTTTCCGCATTTTGAAGTGCTGCCTCGGAAATAACCTCTCCACTCATCAAGCGTGCAATTTCATGTGGACGATCACTTTGTTTCAAAACATTCACCGTCGTTTGCATGCGCTCGTTGCGCAACTCTTTCGCGACCACCATGTGATGCGCTGCTCTTGCTGCTACTTGTGGAAGATGAGAAATCGCCATTAATTGTACGGTTTGACCCATTTTCTCTAGTAATTGGCCCATTTTTAAGGCGACATCTCCTGAAACTCCAGTGTCGATTTCATCAAAGAAAATGGTTGGCAAGTCTTGTTTTTCCGATATCATTTGCTGCAGAGCCAACATCAAGCGGGACAACTCACCCCCACTCGCTGCTTTCTCAATGGGAACTGCTTCAATTCCATAATTGGCTGAAAACAAAAATTCCACTCCCGTACACCCCGTTCGATTCAATTCTTTTAATTCAGTCAATTCAAATTTCAGCGTTGTATGGGGCAATTTTAAGTCCTTCAAACGTTCTTGCAGAAGGGACAATATGTTGGGTATCCTTTTATTTCGCTCTTCCTGAAGGTAACGTGCTTCCTTCCATAATTCACCTTGAATCTGATCACATTCCTCCCGTTTATGGGTACACGCCAGTAACAATTCATCCAACGAATTCAATTTGGAAGTTAAGTGATCAAACATCCCTTTTAGCTCTTCTGCTGATGTAAAACGATGCTTGTTCAATAACTTATTGAAGGCATTCCATCTCTCCATCATGGTCGCTTTTTCCGATTCGTTAGTATCCAATTGATCCATTGCATCTTCCGCTTCCAAGGACAATTCTTTCAGTTCTAACAAGACAGAATCCAAACGCTCTTTCATCGCGAGTAATTGTGGATCATAACTTGCTTGCTTGTCTATGCTTGATTTCAAGCGATACAATTGTTCATAGGTGCCATTTTCGGCGGTGAGCTGACTTATTTCTCCAAAAACCTGAAGGATTTGCGACGCATTTTCCATGCGTGAAATATCTACTTCGAGCTGAGCGAAATCTGTTGTTCCAAGTGATAATTCTTGAAGTTCATCTAAAATAAAACGATCATAATCCTCTGCTTGAACAGCCGCATGGTATTGTTCGTCCAATTCCTTCCATTCTTTATGAACCAAATTGTAAGCAGAAAACTTTTTATCATATTCGTTTCGCTCCGAAAGCAAACCTGTCAGCACATCGATCAACTCCAATTGGAAGGATTTCGATTTCAATTCTAGGGTATTGTATTGCGAGTGGATTTGAACCAGGCGCGATGTCAATAATTTTAAGGTTTGAAGAGGAACAGGTACGTCGTTAATAAAGGCACGGGATTTTCCTTCCTTGGCAATTTCTCGTCGTATGATTGTGTGAGTATCGTAATCCAAATCATGTTCTTCGAAGAAGGGTTTAAACACTTCAGAAAGGTCAAAATGTGCTTCCACAATTGCCTTCGAAGCTGCATGACCGATCACCGAAAGATCAGCGCGTTCACCAAGAATCAATTGCAAGGCATTTAAGAGAATGGATTTTCCGGATCCTGTTTCACCGGTTAATACCGTAAAGCCCGATTGAAAACTTAATTCAACTTCGTCAATCAAGGCAAAATTTGAAATGCGAAGTGAGCGTAGCATTATTCGAGAATTTCCTGGTAACGTGCAGAGTTTGCAGAATCTAACCTTTTCAACAAGGTGACCAAATCTTGTTTTTCTTTTAATTCCGAATCAGAAAAAACATTCTTAAATTCCGGAATCTTACAAAACAAGAAACTCAATAAGTTCAATGAATTCGGACGAGTTGCCGCGAGTGGTGTTAATTTATTCAAGGCATCGTAAATGGCTTTTTTTCCGGCCGTTTTATCCTCGTACAATTTATCAATCCCTTTTCGATGATACAAATACAAGCATTCGCGCATCGGATCGTAAACAGGCTGTAACATATTATCCACCAAATAGAAGCGGTTTCGTTTTCCAGATTCAGATGATTTCCATCCTGGTGCACCACCAACTTGTGCATTGTTAACAATGGCTTGTGCTTCAATAAAATAAGGTGTGCCACCCTTTAACGAAAAGGAATCATAATCCAAACCAATCATGTAATATGCATAAAAAGCAAGGATAGAGGTTAAGTTATCTCGGTATTGGTTTTGAGCGTAAACAAGTACCGCATTTCGAGAAAACGACACCGCAAAATTTTCATCTTCAAAATTCAATAAAAGGGTGTTATAGCTTGAATTGAAAGAAGGACGTGTGGATTGAACCTGAATATATCCTTTGTACGTTCCTGTGTTTGGGATTTCACGAATTTGAATTTGAATGTTGCATTTAATGCGCTCCTCCGTCTTAAACTTATCCTTGGTCCATTGCGTGTTGTTCATCAAATCGAAAATACTTTGTTCCATTTGACTAATGATTTCTTTTTCTGTTGATGATACCTCCACTTTTGCATCCACAAGTACGGAAACCTGACAATTTAATTCTTGGCTGTAGGAAACTGAAATTCCAGTGACCGCGATCAGTAAAATGATTAATCCTTTCATTTATAATCTTTTAAAACGATGGATAAGATGTCTTTTGCCACTTCTTTTTTGGATTTAAGCGAGAATTCAAAAGTTGTTTTATCCTTATCGAAAATAGTAATTTTATTTGTTTCTGCTTGAAAACCACTGACATCTTTTACATACTCGTTTAACACGATGAAGTCCAAATTTTTACGCACTAATTTATCTAACGCAAATTCTTTCGCATTATTTGTTTCCAAAGCAAATCCAACTACTTTTTGTTCCTTGCTGCGGTTTGCAGAGGCCCAACTTAAGATATCTGGATTTTTAAGCAAATTCAAACTGAATTCATCTGCTTGCTTCTTTATTTTTTGTGATTCGACTTGCGCTGGACGATAATCCGCCACTGCCGCACTAAAAATGCCCAAATAACATGTTTTCCAATGTTCTTGAACTGCCTCCAGCATTTCTTGTGCAGAGCGAACTTGAATGAGTTGCAAATTGGGGTGCGTAAGTGATAAGTGTGTTGGACCACTAACGAGTATGACTTGATGCCCCATGGACAAACACGAAGTAGCAATTTCATAACCCATTTTCCCACTGGAATGGTTTCCAATGAAACGAACAGGATCAATGGCTTCGTACGTTGGTCCAGCGGTAATTAAAATGCGTTTGGATTGAAGTGTTCGTTCGCTTAAAAAGAAATCATTCAAATACGCGGCAATGTTTTCTGGTTCTTCCATTCGTCCCTGTCCTTCCAAACCACTGGCTAACGCGCCTTCTGTAGCGGGAATGATTGAAACACCGTCGGAAAGCAAGGTTTCCATGTTACGTTTCACGGTTGGATGCTGGTACATATCAAGATCCATCGCAGGTGCGATAATGGTTTTTCCTTTCATGGAGAAATAGCTGGCAAGCAATAAGTTATCGCAGATGCCACTGGCCATCTTCGCTAAGGTATTTGCTGTTGTTGGAGCGATTAATAAGACATCTGCCCAAAGCGCTAATTCAACGTGATTGGTCCATGCTCCAGTTTCTTTGTTCCAAAACTCGATGTGAACAGGATTTTCAGACAAGGTAGAAACCACGAGGGGACTGATAAAATCAGAAGAGGCAGGAGTCATGATTGCTCTGACTTCTGCCCCTTGTTTCTTTAATATTCGTATGAGGTAAGCAATTTTATAAGCTGCAATACCTCCTGAAATTCCGAGAAGGATGCGCTTTCCTTGCATTACTGTTTTTCTTCTGGTTGGCGCATGTAGATTTTGTCTTCCAAAAGCTCTTGTGTTGCAATTGCCGTTGGTTTTGGCATTTTTTCGTAATGCTTTGATATCTCGATTTGCTCACGGTTTTCAAAAATCTCTTCTAAGTTATCCGTAGAGGAAGCGAACTCTTGTAATTTTTGCGTCAATTCTTCTTTCACTTCAGAAGAAATCTGATTCGCGCGCTTTGAAATCGCCACCAATGATTGGTAGATGTTTCCTGTTTTTTCTTCCATACGAATGGTATCACGCGTAATGGTTGATTTTTCTGCTGGTGTGTTTTTATAACTCATAATTCACTTTTCAGTTGTGTTCTCACTTAACTTATCAATCAAGGCACTTAATTCTTTTGTGTATTTTGACTGAGGATAGCGAAGCGCAAAGGTACGGAATCTTTCCTTAGTTTGTTCCATTCGTTCGCTTTTTTTACTTTCAATGCTATTGATGGTCAAATAATAGGAATTTTTCACCACCACTTGATTGATTTCCTCTGAAAAAACAGACTGTCCATGTCCTTCAAGGAACAACTCACCTGCTGTTACTGCAGCCCTAAAATTCTCTGTTCGATCATAGAGTTTCACTTGGTCGTATTCCTTTGTTTCGAGTTTAAATTCCAATTGATCAATGATGGCATTACACGAATCAATTAGGTAAGACTGTGGATAGCGATCAATGAATTGTTGAACGTTGTTAATGGCTAATTCAGTTTCTGTTTGATCCAGTGTGTATTCCGGAGAATTTTTCACGCTACACAGGGCCACCATGAAAAGGACTTCTTCGTTTTTAACACTGTATGGAAAACGTTGCATGTAAGCACTGTAATAATATTGTGCCATGTAATAATCTTCGATCTCGAAATAACTTTTTGCTAAGCGGTAATAAGACAATTCCCCTTCAGCACTTTTTGGTGCATGCTGGTAAATTTGCTCAAACAATATGATTGCTTTTTCATACTGTTTTTGATCGTATAGTTCATTGGCCAAATTGTACTTTGCCGTAAAATCATCGGCTTTAACCACTTGATTGTAATTGGAACAAGCAGTAACAAGGAAGCTTATTGAAAATAGTAAAATGAGTATTTTATTCATTATTTAATTCTTAAACTTTTACCAGCTTGCAATACACTAGATGGTTTTATTCCATTCAATTCACACAATTTCGAAACGGTTGTTTGATTGCGAGAAGCAATTTCTGTCAAAGTATCGCCAGATTTCACTTGGTAATATTTTTTTTGAACCGTTTTCACTTTTACCACAGGTGGTTTTGTTGCGGTTGTTGTGCCATCAGGCTTGTTTTCATAGTAATCCGTTGGTTTTGCCCCTGGACGAAAAAGTCCTGCATGAACATATAGGTTTTCATCTTTCAATACTTTTTTATCAAAATCAATGATTTCCTCTGGATTCATCGGTTGATCATAAAAACGGACTTCAAAATGCAAATGCGGACCAAATGAATGTCCGGTATTTCCTCCAAGCCCAATTGGGTCACCCGATTTAACATCCTGATCTGGATAAACCAAAATCTTGCTTAAGTGTGCATGATAGGTCTCCAAACCATTAAAATGTCGGAGAATGATTAAATTCCCAAATCCACCATTGTTAAACTTGGCATAACGAACTTTTCCTGACCATGTCGCATAAACCGTATCTCCAATGTTCAATCCAATATCAATGCCATTGTGGTTGCGTCCGTCACGAAATTTGTAACGAGAAGTGACAATTCCTTTTCGAGGCATGTGAAAATCCTGGTATTTCTCATCATTTACACAGAGCCAAATGGTGTCTTTTAATTTGGACAAATCGTTTTTTGTCCCGAAACAAACGTCATTATTCCATGTCAACGAATACGGAAAATCCTGTTCCTCGGTCATTATTTTATGAATCCGAGCATTCATGATTCCATCAAACTTGAATGGATTGTACAAAGCCCACGTTTTGTTTGAATAAACGATGATTTTTCCCATTTGAGTATCTACGGTATCCAATGCTCGCTGAGCGATTGAATGCGATCCGATGCAACAGATGACAAAAAAGATATGTAAAAAATAACGGGTCAATTTTTCAAAATAAGGAATCCAAATATAGTCAATTCCTTTTACATGGTCCGGACATCCATGATTTCAATGTTATAAAACACTTGTTCATTCGGCTTCACCAAATTACCATAACCCCTCGCTCCATAAGCTTGTGGAGCATCAAGTATCACGAAATACCGTTCTCCTTTTTTTGCCGTTTTCATGATTTTGCGAAGTCCAGGAACTATTGTTTTCTGTCCAGGAGTATATTTCAAGGGGTAATTTCCTAACCTAGTATTCATCACCGAAGCTTTCGTTTCGGTGGAAACCATTGCATGAAAGGAAAGTTCCGCACCCGGCTTCTGCTCAAGCGAAGAACCTGCACCTTGTTTTATTTTCCAAGAGGTAATTCCATTTTCATGAATGCTTGGAGTCACGAGTGCCATCACTTTCACATAAAGCCAATGTGGAGAATTTGCAGGTATGATGCCTTTGATTTCTTTCGATCCAAGTGCTAGTTCTGCTGGAATTTCAATTTTCACAAAATCACCGGGAGTCAACTCAAGAAATGCTAAATCCCAACCAGGTGTTTGCATGTTGTAACCAATCACGAAGGGAATAAAAGGCATGTTGATGCGGTTGTTTCCGTCCACAATTTTTCCATCTGGCAAGGCCAAACGGTAATCAATTAAGGCCATCTCACCTTTCTTCAATTTTCGTCCCTCTCCCTTTATGATCCATTTGATCACCAGTCCATTCGCCATGGTTTTCACATCGGTGACTTTGCCCTTTTCAAAGGATTTCAGGTTATCTTTTGTCCCCTGAAATTCATCGTCCACCTTACCGGGATTTTTAGAAGGTTTTTTTACTTCATTCGATGTTTTCAATGTTTTTTTACCACCCGTAGAATGGCATGCCGTCAAGGAAAGAACGAATATACAAAGGAGGATTCTAGTCATTAGTTTAATTCAATTAATTGAAGATCAATATACAATACGCTTTGCGGCGGGATTTTTACTCGGTCACCTAGTAGACCATGTCCTAAATAACTTGGTAGAATTAGTTTTGCCTTATCCCCTTTTCGCATCAACTGTAACGCTTCGTGAATACCTGTTTCTTTTTCACTTTTAGCAATAACAACTCGTTCAATTTCGTCCATTGGTGTTTCATAACAGATGCGTCCATCCAACAATTCAATTCGCACACGGATCACCGCTTCTTGTCCCACTTTTCCATTAAGTTCACCTGCTCCTTGGCAATATTTCCAAAAACGTAAGCCAGATTGACTGACAACGGAATCCAACTTGATTTCTCTATGATGGGCAAGAAAAAGCTTGATTTTAATCTCTTCACGCTCATTTAACTCTTGATTGAAATCAACCGAATGAGCTGTTCCCCATTTTTTTGCTGATTTCTCCTTCGGTTTTTCAGCTCGACAAGAGATCAATGCAAAAAGTAGAAAAAAGCTTATCAGTCGAATCATTTCACTTGCGTTAACTCACCTAATAACGAACGAAAGCGATCAATTGTTACATTCAGTGAATCATTTGAAAATCCACCTGCAGCATATTGATGTCCACCTCCCATAAAGTGTTTCGCTGAAAATTCATTTACGAAGTAAGCGCCTTTAGAGCGGAAGGAAATTTTAATTCCATCCTCATGTTCCACAAAGAACGCCGCTACTGAAATTCCTTCAATGGATAAAATAACGTTTACCAATCCTTCCGTGTCGCCTTTCTGGTAGTGAAAGCGATGCAATTCCTCTAAGGTCAAACTGATCATTCCTATGGGCAAGCCAGGAAAAAGTTCTAATTTTTCAGCAATGGCATAGCCTCTTAGTTGCAAGCGTGAAACCGTATTTACGTCATAAATGGCTTCATGAATTTCAACATGATTCACTCCAATTTTGAGCAAATGCGCCAAAACCTCGTGTGTTTTTGCTTGAACGGATGGAAAACGAAAGGAACCAGTGTCTGTTAACATGCCTAAGTAAATTCCTTTCCCTACGGACACATCGATCATCGAAAGAAGTCCCATTTCTTCGATGCATTCAAAAATCAATTGAGCGGTTGAACACACCTCAGGACGAGATACCGTAATCTGACAAAAGTCCTGCGGATGCGGGTGATGGTCAATCATTACTTTCGAAGCTGGAAAATCGAGTACAAAAGACTCCATGTCCTTCCCTACTCTATTTGAACCATTGTAATCTAAGCAGTAAAGTACATCGAAACTCGAAACATCCAAATCCATTCCTTGGTCAAAAATGGAATATTCCACACCTTTCAGGAATGGTTTCAAAAAATCCGCTGGACGATCGGGAATGATCACATGTGCTTCTTTGCCTAGATTTTTGAGAAAGAAATACCATGAAACAACACTCCCAATGGCATCACCATCGGGAGATTTATGTGTTGTAATTAAAACCTTTTGGCTTTGTTCAATTTGTAAGCGAAGAGCATTTATCATGCAGCAAAGTTAATTGTTCTGCTGCATGTGTTCAGCTTCTTCTTTATCTTCTTGAAATAATTTCGGTAAATCCTTCTTCCCTTGTAGGTTATCCATTAAATCTTCTAACTGAGAAATGGATAAATTCTTTGCGATGATTTTTTTGTCTTTGTCCAATACAAAAATTCTCGGTGTAGAATAAAGGTCATACGTTGTCTGGAAATTAAGTGATTCCAAGGTTGTTGGCTTCCCTTTCTCCCCAACGAACACTGGAACCAATTTTTCAGGAGTTGCTTTTGCTATTTCATAAATGCTATTTGTCACCGCAACATTGATGAAATTCAAGTTGTTTTCGCGGATGTACTTTTTCCAAGCTTCAAAGTCCTTACCAATCCCTTTTCCAACAGCAAAAACTTCAATGTTTCTTTCTTTGAACTTCTCGTTATACAGTGTCACTAATTTTGGTGTCACTTTTTTACAATGTCCACATTCTGGATCCCAGAAGTACAAGACCGTGTATTCAGATTTCAAGGAATAGAAATCCAACCATTTCGTATCCGATGTATCGCGCAGAATGAGGTTATACGGCTTCGCCCCTACAACGAGGTTTAATTTCCATTTCAAGTCCTTGCACAGGTCTTCAAATTTATCCTCTGCTACCCAAGTTGCAGGAGATTTCCCTGTTTCTGGATCAGTCGTGCAGAAGTAACGGTTCAACATGTACAAATAGACTTTATCCATCCCCATGATTTGACTTTTTCCGAAATTGGTTGCAATCCACCCAACACTGTATTCAAACATTTTGGATTTTTTATCGAGACCATCACAAAATTTAAATGCATATTTGATGATGGTGTCCCAATGCTGGATCATCATGTTTTTCCCAAAGTAAAACTCCAATTTGTTGTGAAAAATGGGATTATTCACCAAGGCATCTGCGGTTAAATCAACATTGTCCCAGTAATGTTCGAAGTAGTATTTATAGCGAAAGTTTGAATCGATGATCGCGCCATTTTCGTTTTTCGGAGCTTCTGGCACCTCCACATCCAAAGACATCTTCACAATTTTACCTACTAACATGTTTGGATTTTTTGCAATCAATGCTTTTTGGTAGTCATCCACTTCTTTATTTAAGGCATCAATTTCTTTGCTAAGTCTGGTGTATTCAGGGTCAGAATCCTTTAATTTTGCACGCTGTTCCGCCAATTTGTTTGCCTCACCTTTCTTTCCACTGATGTATTTCACATAAGGAATAAAGATTTTGTTTTCTTCGGATTTTATGATGTTCATGTTTGCCATAAAATCAGGACCTTCCGTCTCTAACTGCACATCCTCATTGTTGTATACGAACTCAAAATATTTTTGTCCAGGTAAAAGGAGTCCAACTATTCCTGGCTTTTGTTTTTTACCATCAAAAAACACCACACCATTTTTCATTTGCGCCGTGTCCGCATAGTTCAATCGAGACCCAAAATACTTAATCAAGAAGACCGTAGTGTCCTTTTGACCTTCGACCTTCAATCGGATTTTTTGCGCATAAGTCATTGATGCACAAGCAATAAATATAAATGTCAATATGTTTTTCATAGGATACAGTATGTTTTATGTTACGAATATGCTTTTTATTTGGCTCCTTGTTATTTTTTTAACATTTCTTTAACCAAAGGAAAACGTTGAATCAAAAGCCATTTATAATGTCCATGTTCACGATTTGAGACGCGAGAATCCAAAAAAGGATGCCTTTTGTTTAAAATTAAATCAATGCAGCAAAAACTTGATTTTCGAGAGAAATCTCGAGGTATGGATCAAGCTTAACTAGATCGTCGTAACGCTTCAACCAGGTCAATTGACGTTTTGCATAATTGCGCGTGTGTTGTTTGATTTTTTCAAGCGCTATTTCATAGGAATATTCATGTTCCCAATAGGAAAACAATTCGCGGTATCCGACGGTATTTAAGGACTTCAAATTACGCTGAGGAAAAAGCAATTTAGCCTCGTCCAACAACCCTTCCTTTAACATTTGATCCACACGTGAATCAATTCGCCTATAAAGATCATCTCGTTTCCATTCGATGCCAAAGCGCGCCATATGGTAAGTATGTTTTACGGAACCTTTGCGTAATTCCGAATAAGGTTTCCCTGTCAGTTCAATGACTTCCAAGGCTCGAATTAAACGAACAGGATTGTGCAGGTCTACACGGTCGTAATAAACAGGATCCAGGTTTTTCAATTGTTCTTGAAGTACTTCCAATCCGACTTTCTCAAACAAATCGGTGTACTTTAATTGCGTTAATTTATCGTGTGGGATTTCATCCAATCCGAATGTCAAGGCATCGATGAACATTCCTGAGCCACCAACAATTACGGCTGATCCATTTTTGCTTAACAATGCATCTAAAATAGGTTTTGCTTCCTTTGCATATTGACTGGCGGTCACTTCCGTTTGTATGGAATGACTGTGAACAAAATGATGTTTCACTTGGCGCAATTCATCCGCTGTTGGTTTCGCGGTACCAATGGTCATCTCACGATAAAACTGACGAGAATCAGCTGAAATGATTTCAGTGCCTAATGATTTGGCAAGTGAAATTGCTAAAGAAGTTTTCCCCGACGCTGTAGGTCCTTGAACGACAAAAACCTTCCCCTCTCCAACACGCATGTTACCTCCAGCCGTTATAAATACCAAAGACGTGTTTAACATACGAAACAGCGTGTCCACGATAGGCGCCGCATCTCACGTGTTCCGATCGATAATACGTTGGATCATCTAGGTTCCCCACCATCACTTCTACGTTACCATCCCAAACATGCGGATTTAATCCTGCTGCTTTTGCGAGGTTTTGCGCATCGATGATGTGTCCAGGACCTGCGTTATAGGAAGCTAAGGTAAATTTCATGCGTTGATCCGGATCTGGAACAGCTTTCCACATGACGTACGTGCGATTCAGGTATTTCATTCCACCAGCGATTTGAACTTCAGCAGGCGAACCAGGGAAAACACCAAAACTTGGACCTGTATTAGGCATGAACTGCATCATTCCATAAGCCCCACCAAATCCACGCGCATTAGGATTAAAACGTGATTCCTTAAAGGCTACCGCTGCGACAATTTTCCAATCCCAACCGTATTTTTTAGCCTCAGATTGAAATACCGCATCGTATGGAGAAATTTGACCTTTCTTCTGAATGTAGAATTCCGTTGGTTCATTTTTTAAATAATCAAAATACCTTTTCTTCAATTCTGCATAGGCAGGAGAGGCGCAATACGTTTTAATGAAAGCATCCAATTTTTTCTTAAGGTCTGTGCTATTGTTCCGCAGTCCAAAACCAATGTTTTGCATGAAGGAAATTTTCGTGCCAATATTCAGGTTAGGATGTAATTCTTGACTGATTCGAGCCAGGTTTTCGTGTGCGATGGTAAAGGGCAACTCGTTGTTCGCAACCATTTCGATTAAATCCTCTGCAATTGGGTCTCCTTTTTTGTATTTCACATTGATTTTCGCACCAATTTCATATTGCAGGTACTTCAGCCTTTCAGCGAAAGCAGAACCATGGCGAACGAAAACACTTTTTCCAGCTAATTCAGAAGCCTCACGAATCATAGTATCGTTTGAAAGTTGAACCAACACTTGATGTGTTCGATAAAAGGGTTCTGAGTAAGAAAGGTTTTTGTCCCCTTTAAAGGGAATCACTAAGTTGGAAGCAATCACATCGCCTTCTCCACTGACGAGGTCCTTTTTGAAATCTGCTGATTCCGACACGATTTTCACCTCCAATTTTATACCGATCGACTTACAGAAGGTATCCATAAATTCGTATTCAAAACCTAATTTTTTCCCTCGGTATTCAAAGTAAGACAAGGAGCTATTTTCCATTAGGACAGTCAATTTCCCTTTCTTTCTAATTTCCTTCAAGTCAATTTTTTTCTCGCGAATGACTTTTTTTTCCTGACAAGAAATCAACAAAAAAATCAAAACGAAAAATGTCCAAAATATTCGCATAAGCTAAATTTTATAAGTTATTCTATACGAAAGAATTAAGTTAAAGTTACAACTAAATTTTTCATTTGCTTTATTTCAAAATTTAATAGATATTTGACATTCAAATGATTGAGTATGAGCAACGAACAAAACGAGATCTATTCAAAGGTAGTACGCGCTGGTAAACGGACGTATTTTTTTGACATCAAGTCTACGAAAGGAAATGATTTATACATTACCTTGACCGAGAGTAAAAAGACCTTCGGCGAGGAAGGCGAGGGTAACTATCAGAAGCACAAGATTTTCCTGTATAAAGAGGACTTCGAGAAGTTCCGAGAAGGCTTAGATGATGTTTTAGCAAAAATAGATGAATTGAAATCGAATCAATAATTTTTTCAAAAAAGTCTTGCAGAATTAAAAAGTATGCCTATCTTTGCACCTGTAAATCAAAGGGGAGTTTAGCTCAGTTGGTTTAGAGCATCTGCCTTACAAGCAGAGGGTCGGGGGTTCGAATCCCTCAACTCCCACAGAGAAAAAAGCACTATCGCAAGATGGTGCTTTTTTCGTTTCAGGACGTTTTGAGTTTACTCAAAAAAAAGGACGGAAATGAAAAAAGGACCGCCTGAGCGCAGCGAAGGAGTGCTTTTATCCACTGCACGTCGGGACAATGGGAACTGGCTTTCCACCGATCTTGTAAAGTGATTTTTTTTTACGCTTACTGACAGACCAAAGTGTCAAACCATGGCGAATAACCCACCCAGACACCGAGCGCACCACCTTGAATATTCGTAGGTACATTGGTTGGAGTTGAAAAAGGATTTCCACCGGAATAGATTTGGTTGTACTTCTTTTCGAAAAAGTTGTATTCTGCTTTCCCTATTTTAGACAACTTCACCACAATCGTATCTCCAGCCTTATAATAACCCCGGTAATTTGGATCACCATTCGGATCGTCGAAACTCATGGGGTTTTCATACGCAAAATCAAAAGTTTTTCCATTGAAGAATTTATCATTGAAAAAAGGATTAAACGTTTTCTTAAAATTCGGCATTCCAATGTATTTAACTTGCCAACAATAAGCATCGTTGTTCGACAAAGGATCGCTTAATTTAGCCCATGAAAAACCACGATCTGTAAAACTTCCTTCTGGTTTCCAATAGAGGGAATCCAGTGGCGTTGCTTGAGCTATTTGTGTCGTTGAGTTGTATTCCTTGCCATTGTGAATGACTTTCAAGGTGTAAGTTTTACCTACTTCACCAAGCATTCCAAAGGAAACATACGCGCACAAATGTAAATTAACCAATTGATCCACGGGAATTCCAAAGAATGCCGCTGCAACTTCCTCTGTTCCTGGCGGCAAGTTGTCTGAACATATTTCGCTTAAAGTATCCGTTTCTGTTCCATTGGAAATAATCACCGTTGCACCGGAGATGAATCCGTCCAAATAGGCTTGAAAATTGGTTTCCGAATAGACATTATTCGATTTACTTAAAAATACAATGGCTGGTTGACCCGTTTCTATGCTTCCATCAATGACCATTTGATCTTTATAACCGGGAATGTCAATTTGCACTTCCTTGGTACAAGAAACGACATTCCATGCTAAAAAAGAAAGGGTAAAGAGGCGGATTAAAATTCGAAATTCCATGTTGCGCTTGGTATTATGGGAAATAAGGATACTTGTTTAACGGTCAATTTGAAATTTCCAGCGAGGAAATCTCCATCGTTGTCCACGTACAAAAAGAATGGATTCATGCGGTTGTAAACATTGTAAATCGAGAAAGACCAATTGCTTCGGTATTTCTTTTTCACCTCGATTTCTTTACCCGTTGCAGGATCGGTTTTCGTCTTGTAAGCTTTGCTATATAAAGTTGCTGATAAATCTAAACGGTGGTATGGAGACATGCGTGTTGAATTCCTTGCGCCGTAGTTGAATAATAGGTTTTGTTCTTGAACATACCATGAACTTGGAAGCGTTAAGGTATTTCCAGTGGCATAGATAAAACTTGCGCTAAAGGTCCATCGTTCATTTAATTTATACGTTCCAACAACACTCAAATCATGTCTACGATCGTATTTTGCAGGGTAAATGTTTCCTTCGTTGATGTCTGGAAACCTACGCTCTGTCTTGGCCCAGGTGTAACCAACCCATCCGGTGAAACGTCCAACGGATTTTTTGAAATAGAATTCGATTCCATAGGCCCAACCTTCTCCAAAAACCAATAAATTATCGGTGTTGTCACTCACATTATCGCCAGGTAAAGCACCTTCTTTAAATTCAATTAAGTTTTTAATTCCTTTGTAATACACCTCGACTGAACTCTCAAATTTATCGTTGAAAAAGTTTCGGAAGTAACCAACAGAACCCTGCCAGCCTTTTTCGGGTTTTGCGATATCGGTGGTAGGAAACCAGATATCTGTTGGCAAAGAAACGGCACTTAAAGAAGTTAAATGAACGTACTGGTAATTGTATGCATATCCGGCTTTAATGGAACTGTTATCGGGCAACAACCATCTTAAGGACACCCTTGGTTCAAGTCCATGGTAAAATTTAATTAAATCTCCACGGTTGTATTGAATCGTTGTGTCTTGTGTACTAATTCCATCCCCTTTGACATAGCGAGTAAATGGACCAACATGAGCGAACGCACTGTAACGAAGTCCAACATTCAAGCGCAATTGATCATTCAAATCGAATTCGTCCAAGACATAGGCAGCTGCCTCGTGTGAAAACAACTTTTGGGCCGCTCCAGTATCAAAAACAGTCGTATCGTTTTGCGCAGTCACGCTTGTTGGTGTGAAGGTATGGTATTTATAATCCGCTCCCCATTTAATCCGATGTGCGGGATTTGGAAAATAGGAAAAATCAACTTTTGCGCCAACATCCCTGATGCCTGATGCCAACTCAAAACGGAATTCGTCTTGTTGCGAACCAAATTTAAACATGTAATCGGAGAAAGTAGTGGTTAGATTCATGAATAATTTATCCGAAAACAAGTGGTTCCATCGCAATGCAGCAATGCCATTTCCCCAAGGCATATTAGCACCGAAGCCACCTTGATTATCTGAAAAATTAAATACATCCTTACCATAGTATCCACTAAGAAAAATGCGGTCTTTAGCAGACAATTTATAATTCAATTTTGCATTAAAGTCGTAAAAAAAGTATGATGAACCTGCAAATGGTGAGGTATCTGAAATGGCTGCCTTTAGAAGAATATCTATATATGTTCTTCGTCCAGAAACAATGAAAGACCCTTTATCTTTTTTAAGCGGTCCTTCCAAGGTTAAGCGAGATGATATAGCACCTATTCCTCCAGTCACTTTCAATTTCTTCATGTTTCCTTCGTTCATGTTGACCTCCAAAACGGAGGACATTCTTCCTCCGAAATTAGCTGGCATCCCTCCTTTGATCAGGTTCACTGATTTTACGGCATCTGCGTTAAAAACCGAAAAGAAACCAAACAAGTGTGCCGCGTTGTAAACAACGCCTTCGTCCAATAAAACCAAATTCTGATCAGGTCCTCCACCACGAACATAAAATCCTTGTCCACCTTCAGAAACAGAGGAAACACCCGGTAAAAGTTGAATGGTTTTAATGATGTCTACTTCACCCATAAAGGCTGGCAAGGTTTTAACTTGGTCCATTTGAAGTTCAATCTGCCCCATCTTCGTTGAGGTCACATTTTCCGTTTTCTTCAAATTTACCACCACTTCATTGACATCGGTGGTTTTTGATCCTAATTCGATTGAAAAAACTTGACTTTTAGTTAAATCAAGTTCTTTGATTTCTGCTCCGTAGGTGACGGAACGAAACTCAACTTGGTATTTTCCCGGAGCCACCGTTAAGGAATAAAATCCGTAATTATTGGACATTGCACCAAGCTTCAAGGATGGGATGTATACTTTAACATCCATCATTGCCTCCCCATCTTTCGAATCGGTGATGTAACCACTCAGGGTTACCTTCGTTTGAGAAAAAGAGATTGAGCTGATAAAAAGAAGGAGAAAAGAGAGCAGTATTTTCATATTCCACTTTGGGATTTGTACTAATTTGACGTCTTGAAGAAGCATAGGTTACATCAATTGCCTACAAAAGTAACAACTTAAAAACAAAAGTGTTTGAAGTTTCTCTTCTTTCACCAACATCAAAGACATTTCCTTGTAATTTTGCAGCATGAAGAATTGGAGAAATATTTGTTTTTTGAATAGCAATGATGGAACAGGATTGTTGTCTTTTGGCATTCAGAACGAATTCAAACTCAAGAAAGGAAATTCAATCGAAGGATTACAACGTTACATTGATGAGAATAAAGGGGCCTTCATTATGGGATCTTTGTCCTATGATCTCAAAGACTTATTTGAACAATTGAAATCGGAACAAATCGATTACACCGAATACCCTTTAGCTCATTTTTGGGTCCCAAAGTTTGTCATTCACCTTGAAAAAGAAAAGTACAAATACCTACAAGGCGAACAAGACGAGGACTCTTTCCAATTTTTAGATTATTTCATGGAGGAAGAAATCGACCATAATTTTCATTCCTTCCCCTATCGATTTCAAGCTAGAACCTCAAAGGATCGCTATATTTCTCAAGTAGAAAAATTGAAGTCTCACATTCAACGTGGGGATATTTACGAGGTGAATTATTGCCAAGAATTTTATTCAGAGAATGTCGAATTGGACTATCCTTTAGATACTTATTTCAAATTGAATCAGATTACCAAAGCTCCTTTCTCCAGTTTTTTACAGACCGAAGACCACGTTGTATTCTGCGGTAGTCCAGAAAGGTATATGAAAAAAACGGGAACACGACTTTTATCTCAGCCCATCAAAGGAACTGCGCCAAGAGGTGAAAATACGTTATTAGATGAGGCTTTAAAAGCGCAATTGAAAAACGATCCAAAAGAGCGATCCGAAAACATCATGATTGTCGACCTTGTTCGAAACGATTTATCCCGCATCGCTAAAAAAGGCAGTGTTGAGGTGACCGAATTGTGTGGGATTCATACTTTTGAAACCGTTCATCAGATGATCTCTACCATTGAATGCGAAGTGGATGAAAAAGTTCAATTTTCAGCAATTTTGAATGCTAGTTTCCCCATGGGAAGTATGACGGGTGCACCAAAAGTGGAAGCGATGAAAATCATTGATGAAACCGAAGATTTTAAACGCGGTCTTTATTCAGGATCAATTGGATACATTAGTCCAAGTGGTGATTTCGACTTCAATGTGGTCATTCGAAGCTTGATTTACAACCGTGAAAAAAAATACCTTTCATGCGCTGTCGGAGGAGCCATCACCATTCTGTCTAATCCAGAAAAAGAGTTCGAAGAATGTCAAACCAAAATTCAAAAAATCCTAACAGGCATGTATGCTGAATAAGTTCCAGACATACCTTTCTTCTTTCATCGAAAAAAATCCAGCTGAGCACTTTTTCATTGCAGTGAGTGGTGGACATGACTCCATGTTGTTGTTGGACACTTGCCGGATTTGTGCGATTCCTATAACAGTACTCCATGTTAATTACCAGCTACGAGGAGAAGAAAGCGATGACGATCAAACATTTATTGAACAATATTGCCAAACGCATGCCCTTCCTTTAAAGGTGAAACGCATCGATCTTCAAGAAAAATTGACTTCCGGAGGAAACCTTCAACAATTGGCCAGAAAAGAGCGTTACGACTTTTTTGAATCGCATTTAAATCAAGTTACGAATTCCTGTTTAATGGTGGCACAGCACCAAGACGATCAATTGGAAACGTTTTGGCTGCAATTGTTTCGAGGTGCCGGAATGTCAGGATTGCAAGGAATGCTTAAAAAAAATGGACGCATTTTACGTCCATTATTGCCCTTTTCGCGAACGCAACTCGCTCAAATTTCACAAAAAGCGAACCTAAAATGGAGAGAAGATTCGAGCAATGCAAGCACCAAATACCTTCGAAACCTTTTTCGATTGAAATTACTTCCAGAATTAGAAGCAAAAATTCCTTCCCTGAGAGAGTCGATCCAAACCGTACAACGTGTTTTTCAAGAGGCATTGAAAGAACGTGAAAACGAAATTCAGGCCTTAAGTGAACGAATTAAAAATGATGACATTATCACTTTAAATGAATTAACAAATATACCTGATTACCTGTTAGTTGAAGTATTTAAAAAGTTACAAATACCAGCTGTTTTCACCAAGAAAATGACCATTCTTATCGAGGGTGAAGTAGGCAAGCAATACAGTTGGCAAGCTGATTTGAATGCGCCTTTTCAGTCCATGATGAAGGAACGAGATGGCATTCGCTTTATTCCTAACGATTCAGAATCATCGGTTACACCTTCGTTTGACAGTGAATTCATTCGAGAAATCCCGCGTACGTTTGATAAAAATTCGTTGTATTTAGATCATTCAAAGATTCAAGGAAACCTCTATATACGGAAATGGCAAGAAGGAGATCGCATGTACCCAATCGGACTTAAAGGATCCAAATTAATTTCAGACATCCTCAAGGATGACCATGTTCCTACTAGTAAAAAAAGCAATTGTTTTGTCCTGTGTGACGATGAAAAAATTATTTGCTGCATTGGACACCGCATTGACCGAAGGTGCATTGCCGACCACGAAACGAAGCTGGTTATTCGCATCGATATTCAACAATAATCGGTAATTTTAAGCCATGATTCCATTGCCGAAAGATTTTGTTGCTCGCATTGAAGCAGGTCCACTTGGGCAAACACCCTTACTCGCTTCACTAGACAGCGAATCACCCATTTCGATACGCTTGAATCCCAGAAAGAAATCAGTTCAATTTGAAACAGAAGAAGTTGTTTCATGGTGTCCAGATGGACGTTATTTAAAAGAAAGACCTTCCTTTACCTTGGACCCGCTTTTTCATGCAGGAACGTATTATCCACAGGAAGCAGGATCCATGTACATTGATGCGATTGTTCGTAGCATTGAACTTCCAGAAAATCCAATTTTATTAGACTTGTGTGCTGCGCCGGGTGGAAAAAGCACCTTGTTAGCGAGTTATTTGGACAATCGAGGAATGTTGATTTCCAACGAAATCATCCGTTCACGTGCCTACATTCTAGCGGAAACACTGACTAAATGGGGTTATTCAAATACCTTCGTAAGCAACAATGCGCCGGTGGATTTTGAAAAACTTCACTCCTACTTCGATTTTATTTTGGTCGATGCACCATGTTCTGGCGAAGGAATGTTTCGAAAGGATCCAAACGCTCGTTTGGAATGGAGCATGGAAAGCGCGGCACATTGTGCGGTACGTCAAGCGGACATCTTGGAATCTGTATGGCCAAGCTTGAAAGAGGACGGCTACCTACTCTACTCAACGTGTACCTTTAATCCAGCGGAAAACGAAGAATGCATTGCTGCTTTTCTCGAAGAACACGATGCGGAAATAGTTCCCATTCCATCCTTCAATGGATTAACTCCCGATGTCAACAAGTACGGCTATCACTTTATCCCAGGAATCGCCAAAAGTGAAGGGTTTTACGCTGTTTTACTTCAAAAAAGGTCGTTTTCAGGTCAAAATAAGCGGAAATCGGGCAGAATTCAAACATTGAGTGAAAGCGAAATCCCACTAAAAATCGAGGCGAATTTTCCGCATGTCTATTTTAAGGAAGAGGAAAATATTTACGCAACAACGGATTTCTGCATTCAACATTACGATGAAATCAGTAACGTCCTACAGTGGATGAAACGAGGAACACACATCGCCATTGAACAACGAAAAGGCTGGCAATTAGAAATCGAATTGGCCTTGAATTTCTCCTTGCATCCAGAATTACCGAGCATTGAATTAAGCAGACAAGAAGCCTTGCAATATTTACATGGAGACACCTTTCCACTCGAAGGAAAACAAGGCTACACCTTACTTAGCTATGATGGACAACAGATTGGCATCATCAAACATTTGGGGAATCGATTTAACAATTCACACCCTAAAGAGTGGCGCATCCGAATGAATTTACCAAGAAACTAGTCATGACAGAAGAAATTGCACACCAACAACTGATTGATTACATCAAGGATAAAATCAGCATTACACCTGAACACGAGGCTTTAATTAAAAGTCGTTTTCATTTACAGAAGTTAAAGCGAAAAGAGTTTTTCTTGCGGGAAGGCGACGAATGCTATTCGCAGGGATTCATTGTAGAAGGAACCTTTCGCGTTTTTTTCATCGATCAAAAAGCTTCCGAGCATGTATTGTATTTTGGATTCAAAGATTGGTGGGTAGGAGACATTGCCTCTTTCCACAGCCAAGAAAAGACCAACATGAACATCCAAGCGATGGAAGACAGTTCAATTCTTTCCTTTACTAAGGATGATTTGGAATGGCTTTTCATTCAAGTTCCACCACTAGAGCGACTTTTCAGAATCATGGCTCAACGCACCTTGGCTGTCCTTCAAAAAAGATTCCTTTTGACCATTTCCGCAAGTGCAGAACAGCGCTTCTTGGAATTGATCCAACGTCATCCCGGAATTGAACAATTGGTTCCACAGCATCAAATTGCGTCCTATTTGGGGATCTTACCGGAATCCTTGAGTAGAATGAAGAAGTTGTTGTATAAGAAGTGATGCTAAAGGAATGAAAATAGACGCATTAGAATTAATACCAGACGAACAACCAAAAGACCATTTTCTATTCACACTTTCAACACCGGCAAGACGCGCTATAGAAAACAATGGCATTACTACATTGGAACAACTTTCCAATTACAGTAAAAAAGAAGTCCTAAAATTTCACGGAATACTTTGGAAAGAGAATGACCGAGCAATTATCACATTCAAGAGCATGCTGGACATAGAAAATGGAAAAGCAGAATTAGAAGAGATAATTGCGGAATGGATCAGTTCGACGAAATGAAATAATAACAACGGTATTTAAACCGAAAACCTTTCAAAAATTGTGAAAAAGTCCTTTTTTTTCCTTGGTTAAAACAATCTTAGACACATATTTATTGAAAAGTGGAACAGAAACTCGATACCTCCAAGAATTACTTGGGCGCAACAACAACAGCATCAAAGCGACAGAGATTTATACTAATATGAATTGGCAGCTTGGACGAATTTGCGATGAAAATAACTACCTTCGTCAAGCCCGAAAACGTTTTTTCACAATTAAAACATGATGCTCAGGAAATTAAGTCTCCTAATAATTGCCATTTTTGCTTTGACGATAACATCTTGCAAAATGCAGGAACAAATTCGTACTTATAACAAAATTATAAGTCCAGCAGCTAATGGAGATGTTTCTCTTACCTTGTTGCGATTGGATAGTTTAATTAAATTCAAAAATCCACTGGTAAATTCTAAGTATCAAAAGACAAAGAAAAAATATATAGTGCGATTTTCAAGTTACACCGAAAAATCAAAAGCAACATGTAACAATTCTGTGATCAATGATTTGTGTACATTCTATCATGATTATTGGAAAATCAAATTATTAAACACTCCAGCTAATTGTGATTCAATACTTTACAATAAGCTCTCTCATTATCTTGTCAATAAAAAACTCACCAAATTAAATTTTGAAGAACTTTCAAGTACAATTCAGGATGACTCGGAACTAACCAAAGTGATTAAAAGTGAAGGGTTTTACTGCAAGTTTATGCTGATCAATGGCATACAGGATTTATTAATTTGGGATAAACAAAGTCAAGCAGAATATTCAGTTGATTTACCAGAAACTAAAATAGATGTGAATGTAATTTTCATTGAAAGCTATGTATCACGAGGAGTTTCTGACTATGCTACCTTCGGCTATTCTCAAATCGGAGGATGGGCGAGCAATAAGGATTCAAGTCTTTTTTGCAACAAAGGGACCTATAAATTGAAATCTGAGAAGTTTCAAAACTCCTATTTGAAGCACGAAGCTATTCATTTTGTTGATTTAAAAAATTATCCCAATTTGGAATCTGCAGATTTAGAATACAGAGCTAAACTTATTGAACTTATATACTGCACGGATAAGACAATTTTCAAAAGAATTGATGAGTTTATTATTGGTGCATCAAATGAAAATCGAGAAAACGCTCACGCTTTTGCAAACTATCATTTGATCTGCCAACTATCTAAAAAAATATTCCGTAAGGAATTTGAAGCAGATATTACGAAATGGAAGTCTTTAACATCCGAGGATCTTAACAAAACAAGTCTAGAGCTTTTCCAGATTAGTTCGGAGATGCTAAAAGCAAATCCAAACCTAAATAGAATTATAGAAAATGTGTATAACTTCAACTAAATACCTCGGGCTAAATAACTACAAATGAGAAGCATTTGTCTTCTAGTTGAGTAACTTTAGCGGTGATTTAAAATCAATACAACTGTTACAAAACAAACAACTCATAACTAAACAAGAATCATGACAATGAAAATTTTAATCTTTTTAGGTTTTGTACAATCCATGTTGGGAGTAAAGATTAAAAATGACCTGACAGGAAAATGCTACAAGGCCCTTGTTGGGGAAAGTTGTGCATTAATGACGAATGGTGGGTGCATGATTTACACTTATCGAATCTTAAATTTTAAAACTGATTCGGTAGTTGTTTCTTATCAAGTTACTGCCTATTGTTTGCCAAAAGAAAAAGAGAACAACTATGCTCATTTGAATGATAACTCAACTAAAACATATAAATGGACTGTAAATTCTGATACAATTACTATATGTGGTTTGGATGACTATGGGAAATTAACAATACAAAATTCAACCCTTTTTGGAGAAGACAAATGGACAAAAAGAAAAATCGAATTTAGTGAAGAATTAAAGTAAAACTACCGCTAAATTCCTTTCCCAAAAAGTGAGATTACGTTTCCGCTTGGGAGTTTTGTAGTAACCGAAAACTCCGTTCTATAATTTAACTTTTGTACTGAAAAGTCCGCCTTTCAAATAATTGCAAACCCTCGGGAGTAATTAAAAAATAATCCTAAGCTCTTATCTTTCCTTTTTCCATTATTTCGACAAGACATAGTCCTTCGAATGACAAGTTTGGATTCAAAACACGTTCTCATATTGTGGAAAAGTCCTTTTTTTTCCTTGGTTTGAAATCCGTAAATTAGCCCTTCAAAAAACTATACAAATGAATACACGTTTAAAAAGTACTTTTTTAGCCATCGCTTTGTTCCTTGGCTTTTTCGTTCGTGCGGACGAAGGAATGTGGTTTTTGATGTTCATTGAACGTCTGAATCACAGAGATATGGAGAAGTTGGGATTGCAGTTGACGACGGAAGAGATCTACAGCATCAACCATTCTTCGATTAAAGATGCCGTTGTTCAATTCAATGGTGGATGTACCGCTGAAATCATTTCCAAAGATGGATTGATCTTAACGAATCACCACTGTGGATATGATGCCATCGCTGAATTATCGACTCCAGAGAAAGATTATTTAACCAATGGATTCTGGGCAGCAAACCGCCAAGAGGAATTAAAGCCAAAATCACTATTTGTTCGCTTTTTCGTTCGCATGGATGATGTCAGCAAACGCATTTTGAGTAAAGTAACGGATCAAATGACCGAAACAGAGCGCAATAAAGCCATCAAAGACGAAATCGCGTTGATTGAAAAAGAAAACAGCGAAGGTGGAAAATACACGGTAAGTGTTCGTTCTTTCTTCCAAGGAAATGAATTTTACTACTTCGTTTACCAAGATTTTAAAGACGTTCGTTTGGTAGGTACGCCTCCAAATAGCATTGGTAAATTCGGTGGAGACACAGACAACTGGGAATGGCCGCGTCATACAGGTGACTTCTCGATGTTCCGCGTATACGCAGACGCTAGCGGGAATCCAGCTGACTATTCAACAGCAAACGTTCCATTACATCCAAAACACCACTTACCAGTAAACATTAAAGGAATCCAAGATGGTGATTTCGCAATGATTTTGGGTTACCCTGGAAGAACCAACCGTTGGTTGCCAGCAGGCGGAATTGATCAAAACGTGAAATTCGCTTATCCTGCATGGGTAGAGGCTTCAAAAACAAGCATGGATGCGATGAAGAAGTACATGGACAAAGACGACAACGTTCGTTTGAACTATGCTTCTAAATATGCGCGCATCGCAAATTACTGGAAAAACAGACAAGGAATGATTGATGCCTTGACTCAATTTCAAACAGCAGCGGCAAAAGCGAAAAATGAAGCAAAATTCAATACTTGGGCAAATAAACCGGCCAACCAAGCGAAATATGGAACAGTTGTTGAAACCATTAATTCGTTCTACGCTGCTACCAACGAAAAATCACGTCACGACAATTACTTGCAAATCGTTTTCCGTTTCTCGGATTATGCAGGAATTAGCCGTGCGTTAGGTGGACAACTTCAAGCATATGCGAAAGCGGATGCTGCAAAACGTGCGGAGATGAAAGCTGGATTAACTGCTGCCATCAATGAGTTTTTCGAATTGACTTATGTTCCAGCGGAAATCGACATTTTAATCGACGGTTTAAACTTGTACGCTCAAAAAGCAGGATACAAATTGGTTCCTGCAGTCGAAGACATGTACAAAGATGGTTCTGTTGCGAACGAAATCAATGCTGCATTTGCAATGTCTGTTTTAGCATCCAAAGAGCGCATGTTGGCTTTCTTGGAATTACCAAATGAAGCGGCATTGACAAATGATCCATTAATGAAAATGTCTTCTGATATTGTCGCTCACTTGATGTTCCGTTCCGAGGAATTAATCAAACTAACAGATGGCTACAACAAATCATACCGATTATTAGTTGCTGGTTTGAGAGAATCGGCTTTAAGTACCATACAATACCCAGATGCAAACAGTACCTTGCGTTTAACTTACGGAAATGTGAGCGCATTGCCAGCTGATAAAACAAATGATGCAAAATTCAACTATTACACCACCTTACAAGGAGCGATTAATAAATACAAACCAAATGATGAAGAGTTTGATTTACCTAAGCGCCTAATGGAATTGAATGACGCGAAAGATTTTGGAGAATACGCTGACAAAGCTGGATATATGCCGGTTTGTTTCTTGACAGACAATGACATCACAGGAGGAAACTCTGGATCACCTGTTTTAAACGGAAAAGGAGAATTGATTGGTTTGACCTTCGACGGAAACATTGAAGCAATGGCTGGAGATGTGATCTTTGACACCAAATTGCAAAAAACAATCAATGTAGATATTCGTTACGTATTGTTTATCATTGATAAATACGCTGGTGCGAAACACATTGTAGACGAAATGACCATTATTCGTTAATTCGAATCAACTAAAAAAAGCCCCTGACATTTCTGTCAGGGGCTTTTTTTTTACAAATTGGCTAGTAAGGAGAGGTGAAACAGGGACTCCCCTATTTCTTCTTCCGTCAAATGGTGATCAAAGCTACAGGTTCCAATTCCTTCCAATAAGCATGAGCGTATTTGTCCGGCAATATTTTTCTTATCTTGATACATCAAAGAGATGACAATGGAAACGTCATCTGCATTCAATTCAATCATTGGAAACGAACGAATGATGGTGGATTCGATGTCCTTATATGCTTCCTTAGACAATATTCCACGCTTCATTGAAACAAAGGATTCAGCAATCATTCCTAATGCCACCGCATGACCGTGAGAAATGGGTGTTGATTGAAAAAAGTAAGATTCCAATGCGTGTCCAACCGTATGACCAAAATTCAATTTTTTACGCAGTCCACCTTCAAAAGGGTCTTGTTCAATGATGTTCGTTTTTACTCGAATGGATTGAAGGATCACAGCTTCTTGAATCAATGCTTCCTCCGATTGAATGTGTCGAATTTCTTCCCAAAGTTTCGCATCGCCAATTAAAGCGTGTTTCAACATCTCAGCGTAGCCGCTGAAAATTTCTTCGGGTGGTAAAGTGGATAAAAATCCTGCATCAACGAACACCCTCGCAGGTTGAGTAATGGTTCCCAATTGATTTTTAAATCCATTCAAATCGATGCCATTTTTACCTCCAATGGCTGCATCAACCATTCCAAGTAGGGTTGTAGGAATGTGAATAAAAGTCAATCCGCGCTTATAAACGGAAGCAATAAATCCGCCCATATCAGTGACCACACCACCACCTAAGTTGATGACTAAGTCCTTTCGTTCTACCTTATACTCCGTAAATGCTTGCCAGACCTGAAAGCAAACCTCCATGACTTTATTTTCTTCTCCATTCGGCAACAACATGATTTCTGCTCGCTCTAATTCTGGAAAACTCGTAATGAGGTATTCCAAACAGCAATCGTGTGTGTTTTCGTCAACAATAATCAGAATCTGCTGATTTTCAAATGCTTTCAAGAATGATTGAAATCCACCATTTAAAATGGATCCAATTTCTACCTGGCAATACTTCCCTTCTATTTTCATGCTTTTCATTCTTGCGATAAAATTAAACTTTCGAGATGACTTCTATTCTAAAAAACGATGTAAATTTGGAATATGATATCATTTGACAACACCGAAGTTGCGTTCTCAAGCAAATCCAATCGCGACTTAAAAAGAGCCTATTGGCTGTTTAAAATCATCGCATCCCCTTTCATTGTGAAAGTTGGGAAAGGAGCTACAAACATGGCCTTGAAACTTCGCTTACCGATATCTGCTCCCATAAAAGCAACCATTTTTCGCCAATTTTGCGGAGGAGAGTCCATTGCAGAATGTGACCGAACGATTTCAGATTTAGGCAAATTTGGTATCGGAACCATCCTCGATTATTCTGTAGAAGGAAAAACAAGCGACGAAGATTTTGATCAAACGGTGGACATCATCATTCAAACGATACACCGAGCTGCAAATGACCCTCACATTCCTTTTGCCGTTTTTAAAGTAACCGGAATTGGTCGACATGATTTAATTGAGAAGGCTTCCACTCATGGATATACGCCAACTTCAGAGGAAAAAGCCGAAATCGACGTCATCGTTTCTCGCATCAACCGCATTTGTCACGCCGCCCATGAAGCAGGGACTTCTGTGTTTATTGACGCAGAAGAATCATGGATTCAAGATGCGATTGACCAATGGACTTTCGACATGATGTTGAAATACAATAAAGAAAGATGCATTGTATTCAATACCTTACAAATGTACCGTCACGATCGATTGGCATTTTTACGTGATTGCCTGGAATTAGCCCAGAAACATCAAGTAAAATACGGAATCAAATTGGTTCGAGGAGCATACATGGAAAAGGAACGTGCACGAGCGATAGAAAAAGGCTACCTCTCACCTATTCAAGCGACGAAAGCAGACACGGACAAAGATTACAATATTGCGTTAAAAGAGATTTTGGAAAATCGTTCGGTGTTTTCTCTTTGCGCGGGAACACACAACGAAGACAGTTCTGAATTATTGATGAACTTGATGCAAGAGGCACAAATTGACCCACAAAGCGAACAATTTTACTTTGCACAGTTATTGGGAATGAGTAATCACATTTCCTACAACGTGGCGCATGCAAAGTACCATGTAGCGAAGTACGTCCCGTTCGGACCAGTAAAGGAAGTGTTGCCTTATTTATTGAGAAGAGCCGATGAAAACACGTCCGTAGCTGGTCAAACCGGCAGGGAACTTTCATTGATCATCAAAGAATTAGATCGACGTAAGCAGCGTTAATTCTTAATGAATTTAAATAGGTGGTTTTCAATCTTTAGAAAATACACACCTGCATCAAATGATTGCGAAGGAATGGTAAAGGAAGAAGTAATTTCTCCCGAAACAAGTTGTTTTCCGTTCAAATCCACCACTTCGTAAACCCCATTCAACGATTGACTCAAAGTCACATGAATATCATGACTCGTTGGATTCGGAAACAACTTCAACTCGACGCTTTCTTGATTCAATTCAATGGTTTCCACTAATTGATTTATAGTAAATACTGTATCCGTTACCAGTGCTTGAAATTGATTTGCAAACACTTTTAATGCGTAAATGTTAGCACCACCGTTCACTGTATTCTGTCCATCTCCTACTACACTATTGTAACCCACGGCAATAAAGCCTCCATCATGCGTCGTAAACATTTGATTGCAATGATCTTCGCCCTGATTGATTATGGTTGTAGAAGGTTGTCCCGCAAGCCAATTTCCATTTGAAACCTCAAAAAACCCAATATTTAAATCCTTAGAATAAGAGCTCTCGGTGAGATTTTCATATTGAAGCGCAATAGAAACCTTATAATAAGGATCTGGCAAGAATGCAACCTGTGTATATTTCCGATCTTCAATGATCGAGGAAGTGGGATCATCCGGTTCATTGTGTTCATTTTGAAAAACACCATTTCCATCTAAAATGCGAAACAATTGATCGTGATTCGTTGGAGTCACTTCCCTACTACCAACAATAAAAATCCTATCTTCTCCGTTTTCGATATCAGAAAGATGATAATTACCGTGAGCACTTCCAATCATTTCTTGAGATAAAACGACTCCTTGATCGTTGAATTTAATCAATATCCCTTTCACTAAATTGGAATCAGGAACAAACATGTCGCCTACTAAATAATACAGCGAATCTTGAAATTCCACTAGCGCATTGGCCCGATCATCTCCCACTGTCCCAATTGTTTTGGTCCAAACCGTATCTCCTTCTTTTGTGAGACGCATGATCAGAATATCAGAAGCAGCACCCATGGTTTGTTGTCGATAACCGACCATCACAATGCCCGTGTCTTTGGTCATCATCGCATCGTTAATCCGATCCCAAGCAGGGTTAGGATACGTTTTCATCCACTCTTGATTTCCGTTTAAATCGGTTTTAATCAACATGGCATCAAAGTTTCCTTGACTGTTTGAATTGGTCATTCCCGCCATGTAATAACCGATCCCAGGACGATGCATGACACTTACCGCCTCTTCCGATTCATCACCACCGTATGCATGGCTCCAAACGTAATTTCCGAGCGAATCTATTTTCATTAGAAAAGCCTGAGCGTTTTCGCCCCAGCTTCCTGAACTCCCAGTTATGAGGTAGGAAGTATCGGATGTTTCAATGACGTCTTCCGCACGATCAAAACCACTTCCTGAATAAAGTTTGTAAAAATACTGTTGAGACCACGAATTCGTGGAAACAAACAACAAACAAACAATGGTAATTAAAATGCGCATTTTACTTGTATAATGAAGGATTCCCCGGTTTTACTAAATAGATTCTCACTGGCCACGCCGACATTCCATCGTGCTAATTGAAAAGAAGAATACATCCCCCACTTCAATTGTGAAAATCCTCCGTAGGATGCATTTATCGCTGTGGACCATTTTTTAGTCACACGACCATGGATACCTATGAAGAAATAGGGAATGTAGTTTTTTGATAAAAACATCCGAGCACCATAGAAACTTTGAAGTCGCTTGGCAGATTGCATGTCCACCAATTTCGAAAATTGAATGAATCCAGGTACCATCAACATGGTTTTTTGGGTCGTTTTTTCAATTCCTAAAGTATCCATTAAACGAATGGTACTCAGTACATTTTGTTGCACCAATTGATCTAGGTCAAAACCAGTATACTGAAAACTGGAATCAGAGACATACTGCGTCAATGGTTCCTTCGGTAGCATAAATCCAATGTTCTTCGCTAAAAACTGAAAGGTCATTGCGCGATCATTCTCAAATGTTTTGAAACGGTAATCCAAATCAACGGAAAGGCCAAAGCCTTTGGAAAATCCCGCTTGATTCGCATAGGAAAATTGTCCATCGTAGACTAAATTGATGGAATCGTTACCTAGATTTTGAAAAATGGTACCTGTAGAAATGTTTCCATTAGCAAACTGATTCAGGGACAGCACATTTAAAACAATTGAATTGTTGGTGCTGCGATTGAATATTCCAAATCCTAATTTTGAATAAGCTAAGGATTGAAAACGGGTTCCAGAGAAATCAGCTGTATCACCCAAAAACAGACTATTTCCCTCAAATGCATAACGAAAGGCATCTTGGGAATATACCATGGATGAGAACGAATGAAACCCTGCCTGAGCAATGTAACCGTAGTTGTAAAAGCGTTTATTCTCATTCGACGAGACATCTCTTTTTGATCGATAGACCAACTCTGCATTCATATCTAATCCAAATTGATTGATGTTTTGAAGTCGTTCGATGCTTTTATTTTTCATGTCTTGGTCGATGTAACCACCATAAAAGAAACATTTCACGATGTCCTTTCCTAATGCATTAGAGGCATAATCACCGTTCGATGTAAAGAAAATGGAAGCCTTGTATTTTCCTGTAGTATCTTGAATGAAAGGCAACATATGCTGACTATAACAGGAAAAACCGAAGGTCACTATAACGAGGAAAATGCACTTTTTCATAAGACCATTTTTGTGTTCAACTTCATGCGCAATTTAAACGATAAAAATGCATTCGACTGAACTTGTTTGGGTTCACTTAATCCGGTTGAAACATTGGGTGAATCAAAACGGGCCTCCACAATGACCTTCTTGATGTTTTTTAAGTCAGAAATAGTCGCTTGATCTAATAAAAATTCGATGTGCGATGGGTGTTTTTTAAGTCCATCAATGGGATCAATGGCAGCCATTTCACACGAAGAGATTTGACTGCTTCCGATGATTGAATGTATGATTTGACCATTTTCATTCATGAAATACAAGACTGGATCACAGCTAAATGGAAAGCCATTGATCACATCTAAGGAAACCACTCCCGATTGAACATGAGAACTGGATTGGTTTTGACTTAATTCGATGTTAAAAGTATCGCGCAAGGTCAATCCATTCAATCCTAATTTTAACGGCAACTGCGCACTCGCAGTCACTTTTAAGCGGCTATTTGGAAACACTTCGTCATTACCTGCAGAGGTATTTCCCCAAGGATTGAGTTGAACCTCGTATGCAACTTCATTGTTTGCGCCAAGGTTTTCAAGGAAGGATTCTAGGTTGGAGTTCGTCGCATCAAAATCTAACTGTACACCATTCGATTGCAAACTAGACCACGATCCAGTTGCAGGTGAAACGTACACACTGGGTCCAATGGTCGGTGCCGTTAGTTGCACCACATTTCCATTTTGATTGGTGTTTTTCAGGTAATGAAGTTGTCCACGCAATGGAACTTTCATTCCATTTTCGATGTTTATTTGCAGCGCCGTTTCGGGTAAATCCAAGCTTCCTTCCAAGATTTTATTCATGAAATTCAATTGAAATAGTGCTGTATCTGCAAAGATTTTAGACCCAAAATATCCTTTAGCGTAATCGACTTTAATGGATTCCAAGCTCGCTTCGAATTTAAAATCATAGGATGAACTAATTGAAACTTGCGGACCATTTGGATCGGTACTCAAGGTTAATTTTGTTTGCAGCACGTTGTATTCAAGACCGCTTTGCCCCCTCAAATCAATTTGGTAATCACTGATATCCAACCATTCTTCTTGAACGTTTGGACTGGCAATTGTTCCTGCTTCCACGCTATAATTATGTTCAAATACAGCACCGTTTTTTGTCACACCAGGCAATTGAACCTTAAAAAGAACCTTGGTTCCAAGTGGATTTAGCACTTTCACTTTCACCCTTCCATCCAAAACACGGATGTTTTTCAGTTGAACATCCTCCAGATCAAAGGAATGCTCCTCGATGGCATTCACAAAGGTTGTTCCCGGTGGAATGTTATTGAGCGTAAATATGGGCGAGAATAATTGGACGATTGAGGTATCTGGAATTTGAATCAAATCAGATAAGCCTAAGTCCAATAAGGTTCTCGTCAAATTCACCTGTATTTCACCATTGGATGATGTCAAACTGGAATCATTCATCCAATTTGCAAGTGAAAGTGTGTCGTGAAGCAAGGGCGCTTCTAGATCAATGTTCCAAGCCGTTTCTTTCTTCGTGCAGGAGAAAAAAGCGAGAAAAACACAGAAGAATAGTACTTTATTTATCATTACACTCGTTCAATGATGGCTGCATATCCTTGACCAACACCAATGCACATGGTTACCAGTGCATAACGTTTATTTGTTGCATTTAATTGCCTCGCTGCTGTTAAAAGCAAGCGTGCACCAGACATACCAAGTGGATGACCTAATGAAATCGCACCGCCCATTGGATTAATCCGCGGATCATTGTCCGACAAACCTAAATTTCTTGTACATGCTAACACTTGAGCCGCAAATGCTTCATTGATTTCAATGATATCCATCTGATCCAGGCTCAATCCCGCTCTACTTAATGCTTTTTGCGAAGCCAAAACCGGCCCAATTCCCATAATGCGGGGTTCTACTCCAGCTACGGCAGCGGAAACCATGCGAACCATTGGCTTTAATCCATTTTCTTTCAATCCAGCGTCACTTGCCATTAGTAGGGCTGCCGCGCCATCATTCAGACCGGAGGCATTTCCTGCCGTTACCGTACCGTCTTTTTTAAATGCCGGACGAAGTCCAGCTAAACTTTCGATGCTTGTTGAAGGACGAGCAAATTCATCCGTTGCAATAACTTTCGGCTCACCTTTGCGCTGTGGTATCGATACCGGTGTGATTTCACCTTCAAAATATCCACTCGCGGTTGCTTTTGCTGTTTTAACTTGTGACCAACACGCGAATGCATCTTGATCTTCACGACTAATGTTGAATTTCTCTGCAAGATTCTCAGCAGTCATACCCATCGAATCAACTCCGTAAATTGCTTCCATTTTAGGATTGATGAAACGCCATCCGAAAGAGGAATCAAACATTTGAGCATCCCGACCGAAAGCACTGCTGGTTTTCGAAATCACCCAAGGTCCACGTGTCATGTGTTCTACTCCACCGGCAATGTACAAATCCCCTGCTCCATCTTTCATGGCTCTTCCTGCGTTAACTGCAGCTGCTAATCCAGACGCACACAAGCGATTCACTGTTTCTCCCGCCACTTCTTGTGGGAGTCCGGCCAACAACGAAGCCATACGCGCCACGTTACGATTATCTTCACCAGCTTGATTGGCACAACCAAGAATGACATCTTCAATTTTCGTTAAATCTAAGTTTGGATGTCGGTCCACCAATACTTTCAACGCATAAGCTGCTAAATCATCCGCACGAACTGGCGCCAAACTTCCTCCAAAACTTCCGATCGGCGTACGAATCCCGTCCACCAAGTATACTTCTTTTGACATGAATTTTAATGTTTTACCAAAGATAATCGAAAAAGCAGGAAAACAGCACGCGAATAATCAATTGTTTTGTGAATTCCCTGTTTAAAAATCCAGTAAAAAACGATCAGTACAAGGCGAATTATTCCTAAGTTCGCAATACAATCAAAAGGAAAGAACAATATTGCATGAAGGATTCTACATATACATTTCATTCGCTTTCCACTTTGGATTTCGCCTTTTTCGAAAGCCTTTTGGGTACGAATGCAATCCACAATGAAGAGCAATTAGTTGCTTATGGACACGACGAAACGGAGGACCTATCCTTCCCTCCTAGCTTGGTTGTTCGACCAGAAAGCACGGAAGAAATTTCAAAAATCATGGTGTATTGCCATGAACATGGAATCCCCGTAACACCAGCAGGTGCACGCACTGGACTGAGTGGCGGAGCACTTCCCATACATGGCGGAGTATTGCTTTCCATGGAGAAATTCAACCGCATACTGAACATCGATGAGAAAAATCACCAAGTTACGACAGAACCGGGTGTCATCACACAAGTCTTGCAAGATGCAGTAAAGGAAAAAGGATTATTTTATCCACCTGATCCAGCAAGCAAAGGTTCTTGTTTTATCGGTGGAAACGTTTCAGAAAACTCTGGTGGACCCAAAGCGGTAAAATACGGCGTAACGAAAGACTACGTCTTGAATTTAGAAATTGTCCTTCCAACAGGAGAAATCATCTGGACAGGCGCCAATGTATTAAAGAATGCAACGGGTTATAATTTAACACAACTAATAGTCGGATCTGAGGGAACACTAGGAATCATCACGAAAATTGTATTGAAGTTAATCCCACATCCGACACACGACCTCTTGATGTTGGTTCCATTTTTTGATGCGCAAAAAGCCTGTGAGGCCGTTGCTTCGATTTTCCAAGCAGGAATTACACCAAGTGGTTTGGAATTCATGGAACGAGATGCACTCATTTGGACACAAGAATTTACAGGGGAAACATCGATTCCTGTTGCAGATAATCATCAGGCACATTTAATCATCGAAGTGGATGGATTTGATCCGGATCAACTCATGCTTGAATGTGAAAAAATTCTGGGCGTACTTGAACATTTTGAAACAGACGAAATTTTATTTGCGGATTCAGATGCCCAAAAAAACACATTATGGAGTTTGCGTCGAAAGGCAGGCGAGGCGGTAAAATCTCAGTCCATTTACAAGGAGGAAGATACCGTGGTGCCGCGCTATGCCTTGCCGCAACTTCTTTTCCACGTCAAAGAAATCGGTAAAAAATATGGCTTTCATTCCGTTTGTTATGGACATGCAGGCGATGGAAATCTCCATGTGAACATCATCAAAGGAAACTTGAGTAATGAACAATGGAACACCGAACTACCGATTGCCATTCGAGAACTATTCACAGAAGTCATCAAACTTGGCGGAACCATTTCTGGAGAACATGGAATCGGACTGGTACAAAAACCGTATATGGACCTTGCGTTTCCTAAGGTTGCCTTAGAATTAATGCGAAACATTAAAAAAGTATTCGATCCTAAGGGGATTTTAAATCCAGGTAAAGTTTTTTAATGGATGACCTTATTTCATCCACTTTAGGCTTCGAGAATATAGGAACACCCAAAGTCCACCATAAAGAATATTCAGAATGATCACAAATGTCGGTACATCGTTTGGCGCTGTAAAGAAATAACTTTGCATCACGTACAAGAAACAATAGGCGATGTATAAATGAAAGCCTATTTTTCTACCGGTAAACATCAGGTACACGGCCGTTAACGCAAAAATAGAAACCAAAAGTATCAAGGCATTGTAAGCGATGAAATTTGCATACATATTATTGGTCATGATTTCGAGCTTTGTCAAAATATCCGACCAATAGGACATGTCCACTTTTTCACTTTGAGCCAATGTAGCCAATTGATCTTGCGAGCTGGCGAATTGAAGCTTTGCCGCTTCGAGTTCATCCGCATTCGGTTTCCCAGAAATCATTCCGAAAATAGTTGTCAAAATGGTTACCCCAATGTTCACAAAAGAAAGGATAGAAATCACCAATAAAAATTTTGGACGTTTTGCCATCAATTGTCCTTCATTCGATTCATTTAATTCTTCCATTTTCTCCAATTTGAGGTAACAAATTCACGCGCAACTTTCATGTCACGTGATAAATAACGATCTTCGGATAAGAACGGAACCACCGTTCTAAAATCCTGATGAATTTCTTCTATTTTTTCAGCACTTTTCAAGGGACGTCTAAAATCCAATCCTTGTGCCGCATGCATTAATTCAATTCCAAGAATGGTCTGACAATTTTGAATCACACGGTATAATTTAGTTGCTGCATTGGCACCCATACTCACATGATCTTCTTGTCCATTACTCGAATCAATGGTATCAACAGATGCAGGTGTGCATAATTGCTTGTTTTGACTTACAATGGAAGCACAAGTATATTGTGAGATCATCATGCCCGAGTTTAAGCCTGGATTTGCAACTAAAAAAGCGGGCAAACCGCGTGTTCCTGAAATCAATTTATACACCCTTCTTTCCGAAATACTTCCCATTTCAGCCATGGCAATTGCTAAAAAGTCCATGATCAACGCCAAAGGTTGTCCATGAAAGTTCCCAGCAGAAACAACTTCATCTGTTTCAGGAAAAACAGTTGGATTATCCGTTACTGCATTCATTTCGCGCTCCACAATGCGCGCACAATGATCGATCGTGTCCTTTGTCGCCCCATGAACTTGTGGCATACAGCGGAATGAATACGGATCCTGTACGTGTTTCTTTTCTTGTGAAATGATCTCACTTGTCGACATTAAATTCCGCATTGCTTCAGCCATTTCCATTTGACCTTGTTGGTTGCGAATCCCATTTACATTTGCTTGAAAAGGATTCAAACGACCATCATAAGCATCCAAGGACATTCCTGCAACAAGCACCCACTTTTTCCACAAATCTTTCGCCTCTTTTACTGCGTAACTTGCATAGGCTGACATAAACTGTGTTCCGTTCAAAAGCGCCAATCCTTCTTTGGATTGTAGCACAATCGGTTGCAAACCAAATTTTGCGTTGATTTCTGAACCTGAACAACGATTTCCTTGGTATCGAACTTCACCTTCACCAAGTAAAGGCAAGCAAAGATGTGCTAAAGGAGCTAAATCCCCAGAAGCACCTAGACTTCCTTGTTGATAAACCACTGGATAAATGCCTTCGTTGTAAAAAAAGAGCAAGCGCTCAATCGTTTCCAATTGAACCCCCGAATGTCCTTTCGACAAACCGAGCACCTTTAAAAACAACATTCGTTTGACGATTTCTTCAGGAACTTCCTCACCTGTTCCACAGGCATGAGAAAGAACTAAATTTCGTTGTAAAGCCTCTAAATCATTTGAAGAAATAGCGGTATCACACAAAGAGCCAAATCCAGTATTGATTCCATAAATCAACTTATCCGAATCCTGCATTTTCTGATCCAAATAAGCACGACATGCCAATACGATATTTGCCGAATCCGACGACAAGCTTAACTTTAAGTTGTCATTAATAATCTGCTCGAATTCAGTTAATTCGATGTAATCCAAATGAATGGTATATTGGGACATAGTCAATTTATTTTCGAAGCATTTGCGCGAAATCTTTCGCGAAATAAGTCAAGATTCCATCTGCGCCAGCACGACGAATACTTAAAAGCATTTCATACACGGCGAGGTCATAATTCAACCAACCATTTTGAGCCGCTGCATGAACCATGGCGCATTCACCACTAACATTATAGGCTGTGATTGGAATGGGAAATTGTTCTTTTAACACATGAATAATGTCCAAGTAGCACAACGCTGGTTTCACCATCAACATATCAGCACCTTCTTCGAAATCCAATTGTGCTTCCAACAATGCTTCTCTGCGATTGGCAGGATTCATTTGATACGTTTTCTTGTCCCCTGATTTTGGAGCAGAATTCAATGCATCGCGGAATGGACCGTAGAATGCACTGGCGTATTTCGCTGTGTAAGACATGATGCTCACATCGGAAAATCCCGCACCATCTAATGCTTCACGAATCACGGATACGCGTCCATCCATCATATCTGAAGGACCAATAATGTCCACTCCAGCCTGTGCTTGCGCAATAGACATTTTGGCTAAAATCGGCAATGTTTCATCGTTGACTATTTTCCCATCAATGACTAAGCCATCATGACCATCCGAAGAATATGGATCCATCGCCACGTCGCTCATGACAACCGACTCAGGGAACCTTGCTTTGATTTGACGAATGGCTTCCAGATAGAAATTATCACTTGCATAACTGTAACTTGCCACCTGATCTTTTAACGATTCTTCTACAGCAGGAAAAATATCGAAGGTATGAATCCCTAAATTCATGCATTCCTCAATCTCTGGCAATAGTTTATCAATGGACCAGCGGAAATTGTTAGGCAAAGAAGAAACCTCTTCTTTTATATTCTTTCCATCTTTTAGAAAGATGGGGTAAATTAAATTTTCGACACCTAATTTCGTTTCTTCCACCATGTGGCGGATGGCACTACTTTTTCGGTTGCGTCTTGGGCGAATATTCATACGATTACATTAACATACCACCACAAACGTGCAGTGTTTGACCAGTAATATAAGCAGACATGTCAGAAGCAAGGAAAACGGTTGCATTAGCTACATCAATGGGTTGTCCACCTCGCTTTAACGGAATGCCATTTCTCCAACCTTGAACCACTTCTGGATTCAAAGCATCTGTCATTTCCGTTTCGATGAACCCTGGAGCAATCGCGTTACAACGGATGTTACGAGAACCTAACTCTGCAGCGATTGATTTTGTGAATCCGATCAAACCAGCTTTTGAGGCAGCATAATTTGCTTGTCCTGCATTTCCTTTCACACCAACAACCGATGACATGTTGATAATTGAACCACTGCGAGCCTTTAACATCGGTTTTTGAACGGCTTTGGTTAAATTAAAGGCTGATTTTAGATTCGTATTTATAACTTCGTCCCACTGTTCTTCGGTCATACGCATTAACAAGGTATCACGTGTGATTCCAGCGTTATTTACCAATACATCAACTGTGCCAAATTCTGCTACGACGTCGTCAACTAATTGTTGTGCTTGATCAAAGTTGGAAGCATCCGAGCGAAATCCTTTTGCTTTTCCACCGTTCGCTGTCAATTCCGCTTCCAAAGCACGTGCTTTTTCTTCAGACGACAAATACGTAAACGCAACAGTCGCACCTTGACGTACACATTCTTCTGCAATTGCTTTTCCGATTCCACGAGAAGCACCTGTAATTAAGACAATTTTATTCGCTAGTAATCCCATATTATTTATTTTAATCAAAGATATAAATTCTTATCAAACTGAAGTCTGCTTTACTTTTCTGCAAATTCTTTTGAGACGTAGATTTTCCATTTCGCCAAACGGTATTTCACGGATGTCCAAAGAACCCCGAGCCCGTAGGTCGTCGACCTTGCAAAGTTGATAGAGGAAGCTTCTTCGAAATACTTTGTTGGACAAGTCACCTCTCCAATTTCATATCCAGCATAAAAAATCTGAGCCAACATTTGATTGTCAAAAATGAAATCATCTGAATTTTCCTCAATGTGTATTTTCGTGAAAACCTCCTTCGAAAAAGCCCGATATCCAGAATGGTATTCAGACAACTTCTGGGACATCAAAATGTTTTGAAACAAAGTTAAAAAGCGATTGGCAACGTATTTATATTTAGGCATTCCACCTTTCAATGCTCCTTTTCCTAGAATTCTAGAGCCTAAAACAACCGGATATACATCGTAGGCGATCACTCCTGAAATGGCGTGAATTAACTTTGGTGTATATTGATAATCCGGGTGTAACATGATGATGATGTCCGCACCTAAACTAAGTGCTTTTTGGTAACAAGATTTCTGATTGCCTCCGTAACCGCGGTTTTGTTCATGACGAACGATGTGTTGAATGCCTAATTTTTTCCCAACTTCACTCGTATTGTCTTTACTGGCATCATCCACCAAGACCACTTCATCTACGATATCGAATGGAATTTCAGCATACGTCATTTCCAGTGTCTCCGCAGCATTGTATGCAGGAAGAACGATACAGATTTTCTTTCCGTTTAACATGCAACAAAGTTAAAAGAATTGTTTCACCTAACGCTTTACATTGTTCACTTTCTTTCCGTTCATGCACTAGAATAATTAGCAATAAAACCTTAACTTTGAATGATGATCAACGCACCACTTGCAGAACGAATGCGTCCAAAATCGCTCGATGAGTATATTGGACAAGCACATTTATTAGCAGAAGGTGCAGCACTTCGACGCGCACTAGATGCTGGGGTGATTCCCTCCATGATTTTTTGGGGACCACCAGGAGTGGGAAAAACGACATTAGCTCAATTAATTGCTAAGCATTTGGATCGTCCCATTCATACACTTTCCGCTATTTCTTCTGGAGTGAAAGATGTTAGGGAAGTGATTTCAAGGGTTGAAAACGGCGGAATGTTTCAAGCGAAGGGAACAATTTTGTTCATTGATGAAATTCACCGCTTTAGTAAAGCACAACAGGACTCTTTATTGGGAGCTGTGGAAAAAGGCGTCATCACCCTGATTGGCGCAACCACTGAGAACCCATCATTTGAAGTCATTTCAGCACTTTTATCTCGCTGTCAAACGTATGTTTTAAAAGAACACACGAAAGAAGACTTGCTGCATCTTTTAGACCGAGCTATCAATCAAGATTCGGTACTAAGTACAAAAAAAATTACCTTAAGTGAAACAAATAGCTTGTTAGCCATTTCCGGTGGAGATGCCCGCAAACTATTGAATGTTTTCGAAATCATCATTGGCACTTTTCAAGGTCAAACCGACATTGAAATCACCGATGACATTGTGCTTCAAAACGCACAACAAAGTTTGGCTCGATACGACAAGGACGGAGAGCAACATTACGACATAATATCTGCCTTTATCAAATCGATTCGTGGCAGTGATCCCAACGCAGCCATTTATTGGCTCGCTCGCATGGTCGAAGGCGGAGAAGATCCAAAATTCATTGCTCGCAGGTTATTGATTTCTGCAACGGAAGACATTGGCTTGGCAAATCCGAATGCCTTGCTTTTAGCGAACGCATGTTTTCAAGCCGTGGAAAGTGTCGGTTGGCCTGAATCACGCATTATTTTGGCTGAATGTACGATCTATTTGGCTTCGTCACCAAAAGGAAACGCGGCATATATGGCCATCAACAAAGCGCAACAATTGGTTCAACAAACGGGAAATTTAGGCGTGCCCTTACCTTTGCGAAATGCTCCAACCGCGCTGATGAAACAATTAGGTTATGGTGAAAACTACTTATACAGCCATGATTTTCCAGGGAATTTCGCTGCACAAGAATTTTTACCCAGTGAAATAACTGGAACCAATTTTTTTCAAGCAGGAAGTAGCTCAAAGGAACAAGAAGTGGCTCAAACCATCGCCCATTTATGGAAAGATAAATACGAACGATGATGTCAGCCATCCTTTATTATTGCGTGGTTTATCCATTGTCCTTGCTTCCCTTATGGATGCTGTACCGAATCAGCGACTTTTTGTTTATACTTTTCACATCTGTTTTACCATACCGGAAGAAAGTAATTCAAAGCAACATCGAAAAGTCTTTTCCTGATTTAAGTAAAAAGGAGCATGCGGCGCTTGTGCGCGGATTTTACCGTCACTTTTCCGATTTACTCATCGAAAGCATAAAAAACCTAAGTATTTCAAAGGAAGAATTACTTCAACGAATCAAGATCATCAATCCTGAAGTATTAAAAAGCCTTGAGAAAAAAAATAAATCCATTTTATTCGTTTCCGGACATTTCAATAATTGGGAATGGTTTATTACCGGACAAGCGGCCATTGTACCATTTAAATCCTTCGGAATTGGCATGCCATTAAGCAATGGATTTTGGGATAAAAAACTAACAGAGCGAAGACAGCGTTTTGGCTTAACCGTGGTCAATTCTCAGAATTACAAATCCATGTTCAGACAGAATGAACCAATTTCCGCATTGGTTTTAAGTGATCAAGCTCCAGCGGATGCTCGAAAAAGTTATTGGATGAACTTCCTGCATCAATCCACCCCTATTCTATTTGGCGTGGAGCAAATGGCCAATGAATTTGATTTGTCTGTGGTATATTTTACCATGAAGAAAATTAAACGCGGTGCATATTCGGTAGAATTCAACATCCTAACGGATGAACCAAAAAACCTTCCTTACGGAGCCTTAACAGAAAAACATGTAAAGCTTTTAGAAGAAAGCATCATGGAACAACCGTGCAATTGGCTCTGGTCGCACAAGCGTTGGAAACGCGAAATCCCCTCAGACTTAGCTGCATTAAAAATGGAACAGAAGTCGAAATTTGAAGGAAAATACCGCTAAGCTGCTATGAAAATTCTATTTACACTCATCTTGATGATCTGTTTTTCGCGTCCACCAAAATTTGAGATGATTACCTATTCCAATGCGAATGTTCATGCACGGAGCATTCAAAACTTTTCAAAAAACGAGCTGCTAATCGGTACTAATGTGGGGAAATACGTGCTTATTTCGAAAAACTCAACAAAACCAGTAAGCATGTACCTTCCAACGACGTTCCATACGATTAAGGAAATACGTGATGCGGACAAAAACGAACGTTACCTGTTTTTTATGCAGAGTAACGACGAATCTCATGTTCTTCGACAAACATGGACTGGTAACGAAGATAGTTTACTGAATTTTTCACACCACGGGAAACCCGTCTTCTTGGATGGAATTGCACTGCACGATAGCCTTGGATTTCTTGTTGGCGATCCTGTGGATGGTGACTTTGCTTTATTTCGAACAAAGAACTTCGGAGAATCTTGGGAAGCATGTCCTGGAAAGGTATTTGGTCAAGCTAATGAAGCGGCTTACGCTGCAAGTGGCACAACGAATCACATCATTGAAGGCGATTTTGTTTTTGTTAGCGGAGGTGAAACCTCACGATTTATCTGGAGTTCAGATTTGGGAGTATCATGGCTGACGGAAAAAATTCCGTTCGAATCCTGCAAAACGTGCGGGGCGTATTCCCTCGCATTCAAAAACCGCAAAGAATTGGTAGCTGTTGGTGGAGATTACACCAGACCGAACGAATCTAGAAATACTTGTTTTTATTCTTTGGATGGTGGTCGAAATTGGTTAGCGTCAAAAAATCCACCATTGGGATATCGTTCCTGCGTGATTTTTGCAAACGGAATGTACTTTGCATGCGGAACCAACGGCATTGATTACTCCAGCGACCATGGAGCCAATTGGAAATCGTTATTGAAAGAGAATGCACTTTCGATGACAACGGACAAACGATGCTTATACGTTTCCTGCATGGGCGGTAAGATTATTAAGCTCAAACTGCCGAAAAAATAAAATCAAAAAAAAGGAGGACAAGCGCCCTCCTTCCAATATATTCTATGTCTTTTTATTTCGCTTGAAGGGTATCTTCCATTGCTTGAGAAACAGCTGATTTCTCCAAACGCAATTTCGTTCCTTCCGATTGAATCAATACGGTTGTATCTGTAACTTCAAGAATCTTTCCATGAATTCCACCGATGGAAACAACTTTATCTCCCACTTTTAATCCTTCACGGAATTTTTTCAAGTCTTTCTGTTTTTTCATTTGTGGTCGAATCATAAAGAAATAAAATACGATGACCATTAAACCAAGCATTAAAATGCTTTGCATTCCTTGACCGCCTCCGGCTAAAATTTGTGTGTTTATCATTTTTTCTGTTTTTGTTTGTTATTTATTATCGTATTCTACCTTTAATCTCTAAAACGGTTACCGATGGATCGGTATTGGCCATTATTGTAATCATTTTCTGGATCTTCTTAGCCGATAAATTATCTGTGTTTACTTGTGCAATGATTTCGCTCGATTCACCTGGCTGGATGGGTTCTTTTGGTTCTTCTGCAACGGTGCATGAACAAGAAGGAGTTACACTGCCAATTACTAAGGGATATTCTCCTGTATTTGTTACTTTGAATTTGGCATTGATTACCTCCCCTTTTACTACTGTTCCTGCATTGAAAACGGTTTGAACTTTCATTGTTGTTTTTTGTCCAACTTGCAGCTCTTCTTTTTCACCACACGCAAACAACAACCCAATTCCAATAAATAAAACTAACTTTTTCATCTGTATATTTTAAGAAATTAATCCCCTCCCTATTTTTACAATTTTTTTATCCTTCGTTAATTGAATAATCGCTTTATCTAGCACTCCATTAATGAATAAATTACTTTTTGGCGTACTATAAAATTTAGAAATTTCAATGTATTCATTCAACGTTACCTTTGTTGGGATGCTGCTACATGTTTGAAGCTCAGTCAATCCCATTTTCAACAAAATGATGTCCATTTTGGCGATTCGGTCCAATTCCCAGTTTTGCGTTAACTCTGTTATGAGGGATTCATTTTCTTCATTCATTTGAATGGTTTTACGCAACAAATTGACAATGAATTCTTTCTCGTCATCGTTTTCTTTGTAAAGCGGCATCACTTCGAATGATTTTCCGGAAGTCCAGGTTTTCATTGTTTTCATTGCCATCGAACAGCATAAATCTAAATCATCCGCCCAATAAATGCTCTTTTCCTCGAAAAAATATTGAATCAACTCAGAATTAGCAATTTCAGATTTAAACAATTGCAATGCAAATTGCATGTCTTCTTCCAAGCCAACGGCATCATTGTTAATGTGTTCGAAATACACTTCTGACTCCAAAATGGACAAATAAAGCTTTCGGAAGATTTCTTGACTTTCCGCTCCTAACCAATTTACTTTTCGGCTCTCGCACAACTTTGTTAATTCATTCGAACCCTCAATGGCATCAACCAAGACATTCTGAACAAATTTCATGTTTGGATTCAAATCTTCTTCAGATGGACGCATTTTCTTTTTGTGCTCCTCCATGCGATTTAGACCTGCACGTTTTAACTCTGGCAAGGTTAAAATCATAAAAAGGTACATGTCGTACATGCGTTCAACCGCAGAAAGCAATTCTTTTTCCGCCTTGAGAATGTTTTCTTCTTCGCTTTGAAAAAAAGCATAAAGAATTTGCAATACTTTTATTCGTAAGTGTCTTCTATTGAGCATTTTAAATTTTTACAGATTCAAACTTCCTTTGGACTGAACACGTTCTTCAGCCATTTTATTCGCAATCTGGTAGGTAGGTACGCCTTCGTCCTGTGAACGTTTCACGATGTTATAGATCGTACCGTAAATTTCTTCTGCTTTTTGATGCGCCCATTCCAGCGTTAAACCTTCCACTTCAGAGAAGCAGTTGATTACACCACCGGCATTGATCGCAAAATCTGGAGCGTAAATAATTCCACGCTTCATCACTTCTAATCCGTGTATTTTTTCATCTTTTAGCTGATTGTTGGCTGCACCTGCAATCACGGAGCAAGACAAACGCGCTAACGTTTCATCATTGACCGTTGCACCCAATGCACATGGAGCATAAATGTCCATTTTCACGTCATAAATTTCATCAGGACTGACAATTGTCGCGCCGTATTTCTCAGAAACACGTTTCAATGCTTCTTGATTGATGTCTGTAACAAAAACCTTTGCATTTTCGCTTGCAAGGTGAGAAACGAGGTATTCGCCCACGTGTCCAACACCTTGAACCGCGATGGTTTTACCACTTAAATCATCGCTACCATATTGCATTTTCGCAGCAGCTTTCATTCCCATATACACACCAAAAGCTGTAACTGGAGATGGATCACCACTTTTTCCTGGTAAACCGACAACGTAATTTGTTTCTTCGCTTACCCATTGCATGTCCGATGGAGAAATCCCCACGTCTTCTGCTGTAATGTATTTTCCGGCTAAACCATTTACGAATTGACCAAAACGACGAAACAACGCTTCCGACTTTTGGGTTTTAGAATCACCAATAATCACTGCTTTTCCACCACCAAGCTTCAAACCTGAAATGGCATTTTTGTAGGTCATCCCTCTAGAAAGACGCAACACGTCATTCAATGCTTCCATTTCATTGTCATACATCCACATGCGCGTACCGCCTAAAGCTGGTCCCAAAACGGTGTTATGTACAGCAATGATGGCTTTTAGACCTGTAGCATGATCGTTACAAAATAGGATTTGTTCATGTCCCATCAAGGACATCTGATGGATAACTGGATTTGAATTCAAATCTGTTAAGGAAGTAACTGTCAAATCAGACATGTTTTTACTTGAGTTCGTTAACTAATCAGATGAATGGTTACTTTTGTAACGCTATTCAACGCTGGCAAAATTAGAAAATAATCTATGAAGTCCCTTCAATACTTAAATAAATATTTCCTAAAATATAAATGGCGACTGCTGTTGGGAATTTTATTTACCATCATCAGCAACTATTATGGTGTTCAAATGCCGACTTATTTCAAGGAGGCAATCGATTCTTTTCAATCCAACATCGACCATGCCGAATCAACCGATTTCTTATGGCTAGCTATTAAACTAGGTGGATTCTACATGATGCTTTCCATCGCAAAAGGATTCTTTTTGTTTTTAATGCGTCAAACCATCATTGTGATGTCGCGTTACATTGAGTTCGATTTGAAAAATGAAATATACACCCATTACCAAACCTTAGATCAAGGATTTTTCAAACGAAATGCCACGGGTGATTTGATGAATCGAATTTCGGAAGACGTTGGCCTGGTGCGCATGTACCTTGGACCAGGAATTATGTACGTCATCAATTTGATTGTTGCATTCACCATGATTGTCACTCAAATGTTCCAAATCAGTCCATCTTTGACCTTTACTGTGCTGATTCCTTTGCCGATCATGTCCATCTTAATTTACCGCGTATCATCTCGCATGAATGCCATGAGCGCCCTTGTTCAGAAAGAACAATCCATGCTTTCTACAATCGCTCAAGAAACATTTTCAGGTATCCGCATCATCAAAGCATACAGTCGAGAAAAAGAAACAGAGCAAAAAATGAATCAACGAGCTGAGAACTACAAAAATCAAAGCATGCGATTGGTTCTGGTGAATGCCTTTTTCATACCGACCATCATGTTTTTGATTGGCATCAGTGTCTTAATTGCCATTTACTACGGAGGAATATTGTCCTTCAGTGGCAATGCAAGCGAGAAAATTTCCATTGGAAGCATTGTTGCCTTTATCATGTTTGTAAACAACTTAACCTGGCCTTTTGCAAGTCTTGGATGGGTTTCAAGCATTGTTCAGCGTGCTTCCGCCTCGCAAAAACGCATTAATGAATTCCTTGAAACGAAATCTAATATTGTTAACACGAACGATGAAGCCCTAGATTTTCAGGGTAAAATTTCATTTCAACACGTTAGCTTCCAATATCCCAATTCGGATATAAACGCAATCTCAGACATCTCATTTGATGTCAGCAAGGGAGAAACACTCGCGATTGTAGGTTCAACCGGCAGCGGAAAATCGACCATTTCTTCTTTGTTGATGCGGCAATATGATGTACAGTCTGGAAGCATCTTAATCGACGGAAAACCAATTCAATCCATCAACTTACCAGCTTTTCGGGACCAAACAGGGGTTGTCCCACAGGAAGTATTCTTGTTTTCTGAAAGCATTCGAGAAAACCTACGCTTCGGAGTAAATGAAAATGAAATCAACGAAGAGGACCTTATCGAGGTGTGTAAATTGACCCATGTTTACCATAACATACAAGATTTCCCGGATCAATTTGACACCATTCTCGGCGAACGAGGTGTCAATTTAAGTGGTGGACAAAAACAGCGGATTGGTATTGCTAGAGCGCTTTTAAAAAACCCAAGCTTATTGATCTTAGACGATTGCCTTTCAGCGGTGGATACCGAAACCGAAGAAATCATTTTAAGAAACTTAGAGAAGGGCAAAAATGATCGGACAACCATTTTGATCAGTCACCGAATTTCTACCATTAGAAACGCCACCAAAATCATTGTCATTCAAAACGGTGAACGCATTGAAAGCGGAACACACGAAGAATTACTTAACCTAAAAGGCTGTTATTTCGAAATGCATGAACAGCAGTTGAATCAAGATAAAGACTGATAATCAACACTTTAATTTTACTTATCAACATGCATTTGTTTGTTTGTTTTTGAAACATTTAACAAAATAATCTCGTAAGTTAGTTGAAACTTTAAAACAAACAACTATGAAAAAGTTTATGATTTTTGTAAGTGCATTGACGTTGTCAGGTACAATGTTTGCACAAAAACCTACGAGTAGTGATGCTCATTTTTCGTTAGAAGGATTAGCCAATTTAAATACCTCTGATGGTATGACTTGGACAGCGCCTTCTATTCGCATGCGTTACTTTATAAATGACAACTTTACCGCTCGACTTCAATTTGGATTCGGTGGTGACGGGACTTCTAATTCAGGAATTCCAAGTAAAGAAACACACAATTACGCAGCAACAGTTGCTACAGATGCAAACGGAACAGTAGTCATCGACAGAGGTTCAATGGACGTTAAATTAGGTGCTGAATACCACTTAAAGGGTACGGACAAAATGTCGCCGTATTTTACGGCAAACATTGGATTTGGTAATGGTTCAGAAAAACAAACGTGGACAGATGTTTTCTATTCTGACCCGCAAGATCCTTCAACTGACTTGGCATACGCTAATGGGTTTTCAGCAACAGCATCAGGCGGATTTAAATCGCTTGGATTCGGAATCGGTGCTGGTTTTGATTATTATGTTGCAGACAACCTTTATTTAGGATTGGAAATGAACCTTACTACAACGAAAGTCACTTACAATGACGCGTCATTTGATGCAACAATTCCAGGAGGAAACATTAGTTCTACCTCCCTTGGAAGCACGATGTCATATACAAACATTGGAGCGGCTCATGGATCCATTCGTATTGGTTGGAGATTTTAATAAACTTACAATATCATCAAAGGGGACTTCGGTCCCCTTTTTTTATGCCTAATAAGATTCAATTCTTAACTTTGCTGTATGAATGAAAGAAAACGCGTTGAAGTTTGCTTCACCCCAGGAGAATATGAATATTTCAAAGGAGACTATGAAATCATTGTTGTCATTGATGTGCTTCGGGCTACATCTGCTATCTGTGCTGCATTTGACAACGGCATAAAATCCATCATTCCTGTTCCAACCGTAGAGGAAGCATGGGAGTACAAGAAAAAAGGATACCTTGCTGGAGCAGAGCGAAAAGGTCAGATTGTTGAGGGTTTTGATTTCGGAAATTCACCATTTTCCTATATGAGGGAAGATTTCAAAGGAAAAGAAGTGGTACTAACAACAACAAATGGTACGAAATCACTCGATGTGGCAAAAGATGCCGAAACGGTTGTTGTTGGTTCTTTTTTGAATCTGCAATTTTTAAATGAATGGCTCGTTAAACAAGACAAAAACATCCTTTGTTTGTGCTCAGGATGGCAAGATAAATTTAATTTAGAAGATACCATTTGCGCTGGTGCCATTTCAGACTATTTAATTTCCTCCGGAAATTTCACCTCTGAAGAAGATTCATCCATTGCCGCAAAATATTTATATTTATCTGCAAAGGACAATTATTTAGGTTTTTTAAAATCAAGTTCACATCGCCGCCGATTAAAAAACCTGAACTTAAACGAAGACATAAAATACTGCCTTACACCTAATCAAACGAATGTTATTCCCATTTTAAAGGATGGTAAATTGGTTCAATTATAAAACAGGATTTTTCATTCTACTTATTGGTGGACTGCTTCAAAGTGGTACCTCAAAATCAGAAAAGTTAACTTGGGGATTTTTTGGACACAAACGCATCAATCGCATTGCTGTTTTCACCTTACCATCCCCGATGTTTGGCTTCTACAAGGAACACATTGAATTTTTAACGGACCACGCGGTGGATCCTGATAAACGCCGCTATGCGGTAGAGGGTGAAGCGCAGTGCCATTACATCGACTTAGATCACTACTACAAAACGGGTGAGAATCCTTTTGAACTGATTCCGAGAAAATGGAAAGATGCTGTAGAAAAATTCTCTGAGGACACCCTCCAAGCATATGGGATTGTACCATGGCACATCGTTCAAATGAAATACAAATTACAAAAAGCATTTGAAGCAAAAAACGTCGATTTAATCCTAAAGTATTCAGCTGACATCGGTCACTACATCGGAGATGCACATGTGCCATTGCACACCACTGAAAATTACAATGGACAACTTACAGGTCAACGGGGAATTCACGGACTTTGGGAAAGTCGCTTGGTGGAAATTAACTCAGAAGATTACGATTATTTCGTAGAAAAAGTAAAATACATATCGAATGTGCAAGATTATGCCTGGAATGCTGTTCGAATGTCCCACCTTGCTTTAGACTCGGTATTGCGAATGGAAAAAGAACTGACCAAAACCTTTCCATCGGACCGAAAATACTCTTTTGAACAGCGAGGAAATACAACTGTATCCGTTTATTCGAAAGAATTTTGTCAAGAATACCATCGACGACTCAATGGAATGGTTGAAAGACGCTTAAAAGCCGCCATACTTGCTGTGGGCTGCATCTGGTATACTGCTTGGGTCGATGCTGGTCAGCCAGATCTAACAAAATTACAAGCCATACCACCAACCGCCGAATTGCTCAAGGAATTTGCAGAATTGGATCAGCATTTTCACAACGACAAACATTTTGGACGCATTTGTGAATAAGCACTCAAAACGTACAGATGATTCCTTCCATCGTTCAGTGAACCATCAATATAAAAAGAAGTGATGAACGCTGTTAATTCAAGCTACGGTAACGGATGCGTTTAGGTCCTGCATCCCCTAGTCGTTTTCTTCTATTTTCTTCGTATTCTGAATAACTTCCTTCAAACCAGTACACTTGGGAATCTCCTTCAAAGGCCAAGATATGGGTGCAAATACGATCCAAGAACCAACGGTCGTGAGAAATCACCACCGCGCAACCTGCAAAGTTTTCAATTCCTTCTTCTAAAGCACGTAAGGTATTGACATCGATGTCATTGGTTGGCTCATCCAACAAAAGCACATTTGCCTCCGTTTTCAGCGTCATGGCAAGGTGAAGACGGTTTCGCTCTCCACCAGAAAGGATTCCAACTTTCTTATTTTGATCGGCTCCAATGAAATTAAATTTCCCGAGGTACGCCCTCGAATTAATTTTCTGGTTTCCAATTTCAACGTACTCAAGTCCATTCGAAACGACGTCAAATACCGTTTTATCTGGATGAATGTCCTTATGTGTTTGATCTACATAGCCGATTTTCACCGTTTCTCCAACGGTAAATTCTCCTTTGTCCGCCTGAAGTTCATCCATAATCATTTTAAAAATGGTAGTCTTACCAGCACCATTTGGCCCAATGATTCCAACAATTCCTGCAGGAGGTAATTTAAAATTCAAATCATCGTAAAGCAATTTATCCCCAAAAGACTTTCCGACGTGAATCGCATCTATCACATTGTTCCCTAGTCGTGGTCCGTTTGGAATAGGAATTTCAAGTATTGCTTCTTTTTCACGAGCGTCTTCGGAGAGCATTTTATCGTAATTCTGCAACCTTGCTTTGCTTTTGGCTTGACGCGCTTTGGGATTCATGCGTACCCACTCCAACTCTCTTGCCAACATTTTTTGACGTTTGGATTCAGATTTTTCCTCCTCTTTCAAACGATTTCCTTTTTGTTCCAACCAGGAAGAATAATTTCCTTTCCATGGAATTCCTTCTCCACGATCCAATTCAAGAATCCACCCGGCAACATTATCCAAGAAATAACGGTCGTGGGTTACAGCAATGACCGTTCCTTTGTACTGTTGCAAATGTTGTTCTAACCAATCGATGGACTCTGCATCCAAGTGGTTGGTTGGCTCATCTAGTAAAAGGATGTCTGGATTTTGCAACAACAAGCGACAAAGAGCCACGCGGCGTTTCTCTCCACCAGACAAAGTTCCAATTAATTGATCATCAGGTGGACAACGCAATGCATCCATAGCACGATCGAGTTTCGTATCCAATTCCCATGCATCCAAGGCATCAATTTTATCAGAAACTTGCCCTTGTCGAGCAATTAACTTATCCATTTTATCCGGGTCATTCAGGATTTCTTCATCCATGAAAGCTGCATTGATTTCTTCGTATTCTTTCAAGGCATCAACTGTTTCTTGCGCTCCTTCCATCACAACTTCTTTCACGGTTTTGGTTAAATCCAAATCTGGTTCTTGAGCTAAATATCCAACAGAATATCCTGGTGAAAAAACAACATCTCCTTGAAAGGATGGATCGAGTCCAGCAATGATTTTCATTACCGTCGATTTCCCTGATCCATTCAAACCGATGATGCCAATTTTCGCACCATAATAGAAGGACAAATAGATGTTTTTAATGATTTGTTTACCTAGTGGAGTTGTTTTGGAAACTCCTACCATTGAGAAAATGATTTTCTTATCGTCTGACATGACTTATATTTATTGATATTGAATAATGAATGTGCTTTTCGGTACTAATTTAATCCAGTTTCACTTTATCGTATTCTTTCGAATTGAGCACTTGGATTGCACGTTGCAAAATCTCATTCGAATCGTTATAGATTTGATACATTTCATTTGTTCCAAACATATCGGATGCGATGTTGGATTTTAAACGAAGTTTGATTAAATGCTCGCTGGTCTTATACCCAACTTCATCAAAAACCAAGCTTGAATCCTCCTTTTGCACAAAAGCAAAGAAAGCATCCATGAATGCTTGATCGCATTGAAAATTAGACTTAAACGCTTCAAAATTTGAGAATTGAGATTTTAATTGAGCTCTTTTATCATTCACGTAATTGAACGAAAAATTATTGATCATCCCCCCTTGAACCAACTCACCAAAATAGCTTGAATTTTCAGTGGTATCCAATGGAACAAAGAAATCAGGCATGATTCCACCACCACCGTAAACCGTTCTATGTGTTTTAAGGGTCTCAAATTTCAATGAATCCGGCATTTTAATGGAGTCAGCATGAATGAATTCACCGTTTAAAAAACGCTGTGTAATGTCCTTACGGTAACTTTCTGTATCATCGTATGGCTTTTGAATGAAACGACCTGTTGGAGTGTAATAACGAGCGATGGTCAAGCGGATTTCAGAACCATCGGACAAGGGCATTGGGCGTTGAACCAATCCTTTTCCATATGTTCTGCGTCCAACAATTAATCCTCGATCCCAATCTTGAATAGAACCCGAAAGAATTTCGCTGGCGCTTGCACTATATTCATCCGTCAACAAGATCAATTTCCCTTCCTCAAACAATCCTTTTTTACCTGCGCGCAAATTGCTTCTTGGCTGAGCTCTACCCTCCGAATAAACCACCAATTTATCCCCTGAAAGGAATTCATCGGCCAGTTTATGCGCTGCATCTAATAATCCACCTCCGTTGCCTTGTAAGTCAAAAATGAGGTTTTTCATTCCTTTTGATTTCAGGTCAACCATGGCTTTTTGCACTTCTTCCATGGTCGTTCTTGAGAAACTATTCAGTTTGATGTAACCGGTTTCTTTATCAATCATGTACGAAGCATCTACCGAATAAACGGGAATTTTATCACGCGTAATGGTGTATTCTACTATTTTATTACCTTTTCTTCGGACCGTGATTTTTACTTTGGTTCCTAAATCCCCCATTAGTTTTGTTCGAACATCTTGATTTTTCAATCCGATTCCAGCAATATTTGCAGCATCAACGGCAATGATTTGATCACCAGGTAGAATGCCTAATTTCTCAGAAGGTCCACCAGGAATCGTTGCAACAACATGCAGGGTATCCTTCATGATTTGAAAACGGATTCCGATCCCAACGAAACTCCCGTTGATGGAAGATTGCGCTTCATTTAGTTCTTCCGCTGGTATGTAAGTGGAGTGTGGATCAAGTTTCTCAAGCATGGCAATAATGGCCTCTTCTGTCAAATCCTTTCCATTCACTGGGTCAACGTAAAAACGCAAAATATTATCCATCACTTCATCAAACTTTTGAGAAGTACTGCGTTCCGACGGATCAAATTGACCGATAACAAGAATTGGAAAACTAACTAGAATCAAGAAGAATATTTTTTTCATGGGTTTTCGTTTTGAAAGAGAAAAACAAAAATAGTAACTCCCTTGAATGAATGAACAGAAAGATTAACTTTGTTTAAAACATTTTTTTTTGAGATGAAAAAGGAAAAGTACGTAAAACAGAAAATAGTTCTCCGAAAATCTGGACGAGCGCTGAGTACATTCTCCAAATGGTTTTCCATTCTACTCTTTAGCTTTTTATGCTGTTATTTCTTTCTCGCATTTGTGCTATCTAGGATTACTGTCGAAGGAAAAAATGAAGCCAAATCGGATATCAAAATTTACTTAATGAAATCAGGAGTTCATACAGATTTTGTCCTCCCCATCAAAACGGATGTCATTGACTGGACGAAATCTTTTCCAAGAGAGAACACTGGATTTAAGGATACCACCACCAAACTCATTGCCATTGGCTGGGGAGACAAGAATTTCTACATGAATACACCCGAATGGGGAGACTTAACCTTAAAAACAGCACTTTCTGCTATGACTGGCATGGGAAACTCAGCCATTCACGCGACCTATCACTATGAAATTTTAAGTGATCGCCCTGTTATCAAGTTGTTTCTATCTAAAAAGCAATACAAGGAATTAGTGAGCTACATACAAGATCAATTGGTGAAGGACAAAAAAGGAAAGACTGTTTACCTTCCTGCAAAAAACAAAAAGGTGGTCAGTGGCAACGACGCTTTTTATGCCGCACATAACCGATACAGCATGATTCTAACCTGCAATTCCTGGATCAATCGAGGCTTGAAGGCTTGCCACAAACGCGCCTGTTTATGGACTCCATTTGCCGGTGGTATATTTTATCAATATGGGAAATAAATGCCGAATCATTCTACTTTTCCTTACTTGTCATTTATCACTTTTGGGACAAATGAATCCAACTAAACCGTCCAATCGTTACTTGATCTTCATCAATGGAAATCGTGGACCAAAAGCCAATCACGAAACAACCGACAACCGCTTACATGAAAAGGATCCAACCGGTTACTGGTATCAAATCGACGACACGATTATTCAGCGGTTTCCTGGTGTAAAGCCCTTGTATTTTGACGGACACCATTCTATATCGAGTTCACAACACCGAACGAACGTCAACTTTGCAAAATCATATCTTCTGTCTCGATTTTGTTTTATTTCTAAACGAAGTCGCTGGGTTTTAAATAAACGCCCAAATCCAGAAGGATTTCAATTGCGCGTAGACCATGGCCATATCGCAGGGGAGAATTTAATTCATTATTTTACCACGAATGGGATTCCCTTGGATCAAGTGAAAATTGACATCGTTTGCCACAGCATGGGTTATGCATACGCCTTGGGAATGTTTGACGCCTTAAAATCAAAGGTAAGCTTCGGAAAACTACTCATTCTTTCCCCGGAGAATGCCAGCGCACAAGGACGCGATTGGAGTTATTTTGAGGAAGTTTGGCAATACGGAGCACGCGCGGACGATAAGGAATCAGACCCTATTTGCTACCAAGATGGAATCGCAGCACAAGTTGCAGTGCCAGGAATAGATCAATTGCCTACAACAAAAGGAGGGAGAATCTATATCCCAAGCAATTGGCCAAAAAAACAAAAAGGCTTCATCAAAAGCCACCACCTCTTTTACTATCAATGGTTTCATGAAATAAAATTGGGTGATCGCGGTTATTTTCAACTGGGTCAATGATGACACCATAAAAGCCATATTTTGAACGAAAATACAGCATTCCTTCAGGTGTCCAATTGCTGAAAATTCTTAACTTTGAGGCCAATGATTCAAACCAATTTCGACCTCAAACCATTCAATACCTTTGGTATTTCAGCAAATGCCAATCGTTTTGCTGCTTTTTCATCCATCGAAGAACTTCAAACGATCCTTCAACAAAGAAAACAGCAAGAGTCCCTTTTAATCCTAGGTGGCGGAAGCAATTTGCTTTTGACTAAAGATTTCGATGGACTTGTATTAAAAAATGAAATACATGGTTTTCGGTTTGTTTCTGAAACAGATGAATGGGCGATTGTTGAATCAGGAGCTGGTGAAGTTTGGCATGAATTTGTGATGCGATGCATCGACCTGAATTTAAGCGGAATGGAAAACCTTAGCTTAATTCCAGGAAGCGTTGGTGCAAGCCCGATGCAAAACATCGGTGCTTATGGCGTTGAAATTAAAGATTGCTTCGAATCTCTTACCGCATATCACATTGAAAGTGGTGAATTACACACATTCGATAATGCTTCGTGTGCATTTGGTTACCGCGAAAGTGTATTCAAACATGAATATAAAGGTCAATACGTCATTTGTACGGTGTCCTTTCGCTTGAAGAAAAACGCCATTGTCAACACATCTTACGGAGCTATCTCAGCGGAATTAGCGAAAAACGGAATTTCAAATCCAAGCATACGCGACGTCAGCAATGCCGTGATTGCCATCCGTCAATCTAAATTACCTGATCCAAAACAAATTGGAAACGCAGGTAGTTTCTTTAAAAACCCCATTGTTAGGATCGAAGTATTATCAGAAATTCAAACGAAGCATCCAGAAGTCCCACATTACCCTGTGGATGCAAATCACTGTAAATTAGCCGCAGGATGGCTGATCGAACAAGCAGGATGGAAAGGAAAAACCATTGATACGTTTGGTGTTCACAAACTCCAAGCCTTGGTTTTGGTAAATTACGGCGGGAGTACAGGTAGTCAAATCTATGAGTTATCTTCGCAAATCATTGCTGATGTTGCATCCAAGTTCGGTGTAAGCTTAGAACGCGAGGTAAATATATTGTAAATCAAGGCAGAAAAAAGACATGAAAGTTTCATACAACTGGTTAAAAAAATACATCCAAACAGAGTTAAGCCCGGAGGAAATCGGGAAAATCTTGACGGATACTGGACTTGAAGTAGAAAGCATTGAAAAAATTGAAGCCATTGAAGGCGGATTGCAAGGCGTCGTGATAGGACACGTGATGACATGCGAAAGACATCCTGATGCTGATAAATTAAATGTGACAACAGTCAACACAGGAACGGAAGAACTACAAATTGTTTGTGGCGCTCCAAATGTAGCTGTCGGACAAAAAGTGGTAGTAGCAACCGTTGGAACAACCTTGTACCCAACTCCAGGAGAACCATTTCACATCAAAAAAGCGAAAATTCGTGGAGTTGAATCCTTTGGGATGCTTTGCGCAGAAGATGAATTAGGGATTGGGAATTCACACGACGGGATCATGGTGCTTCCCGAAAATACAGAGCTTGGAATGCCCGCGAGCGCATACTTTGACCTATCGGACGACTATCAAATTGAAATTGGCTTGACACCAAATCGAGCAGATGCAATGGGACACATTGGTGTTGCAAGAGACTTGAAGGCCGCGTTGAATTTTCATCAGAAAGCAAATATTTCTTTGAAATGGCCAGAGGTGAAACCTTTGCAGAACATCGGAAATACGCCCATTTCTATTCAAATTGAAAACCAAGAAGATTGCTTACGCTATTGCGGTGTTAGCATGGAAAATATTCAGGTTGGACCATCACCTGAATGGCTTCAGAAAGCATTGCGCTCAGTTGGATTAAATCCAATCAATAACATTGTGGACATTAGCAATTTCGTCATGAGAGAACTAGGTACACCTTTGCACATTTTCGACGCGAAAGCATTGAATGGTAAAATTGTGGTGCGTTCAGCAAAAGCAAACGAAACCATTGAAACACTTGATCAAGTGAATCGAAAATTAAACGGCACGGAATTGATGATTTGCAACGACAAAGAATCACTTTGCATTGCCGGTGTTTTAGGCGGACTT
>JANRBR010000006.1:78222-105383 GCA_030727405.1 Crocinitomicaceae bacterium
GTTTTTTCTATATTATCTGATTTAGACATCCTTATTTTAGAGGAAAACGGCGACCTAATAAACATTGAAATTCCTGCATATCGAGTAGATGTTACAAGAGAAGCAGATGTGACCGAAGAAATCCTTCGGATTTTTGGATTCAACTCAGTTCCTATTCCTGAAAAATGGAATTTATCCCTGCCTATTTCTCCTAAAATCAATAAGGATCATTTGCAACGAAGCATTTCTGAATCGTTGGTTGGAAAGGGATTCTCCGAAGTAATGAATAATTCATTGACGAAAAGTTCCTATGTGTCAGCACTTGGAATGGGCGAATTAAAGGACGAACATTCCGTTCGTATGCTCAATCCGCTCAGTCAAGACTTAGATAGCATGCGTCAAACCTTGTTATTTGGACTATTAGAGAACATAGAACGCAATCAAAACCGTCAATCACCAAACCTTCGCTTATTCGAATTCGGAAAGACCTACGCAAAATATACGAGTGGATATTTCGAATCCCAACAGTTGATTTTGTGTATGACCGGTCAATTAAATTCTGACAACTGGCTAACACCTGAAAAAGGAAAAGAAACCCTTGTATCTTATTACCATTTAAAAGGAATGGTGTTCGGAATATTAGATCGACTTGGATTTGCTGGCCAGTACGTAGAGAAAGAAGTAAAGAACGCACTATTCGCCGATGGACAAACCATTGAGCTCCATAAAAAAACCGTTGCAGAATGTGGATGGGCAACAACGGAGCAAGTGAATGCATTTGGCATAAAGAACCCTGTTTTCTTCGCTGTAATACAATGGGATGTTCTCATGGAATTATTGAACCGTGTAAAAATTGACTTTTCAGAATTACCAAAATCCTTTGCGACACGAAGAGACCTATCCTTGTTACTCGATCAAAAGGTAAACTTTTCAAGCCTTCGTCAAACCGCGATGCAAACAGAACGAAAACTTTTGAAATCTGTTGGATTATTTGATGTTTACGAAGGAAAGAACCTCGAATCAGGAAAGAAATCTTACGCACTATCCTTTATTCTTCAAGACGGAGATAGAACTTTGACAGATCAAGAAATTGATGCATGTATGCAAAAGATTCAAATCAATTTAGAAAAAGAATGTGGCGCCGTCCTTAGAAATTAACGCATAAAAAAAGCTCATTTGTTAAATGAGCTTTTTTTTAAAATATGATTCCTTGTATTTTTTACGTGTATCGCTCTAAATTAGGATTAGAGGCTAACTCCTCAGCTCCTAAAACTAAGATTCTACGACATTTGTTTGTTTCCACCCATAAGTCCAGGTTCGCAATCCCAACCATAAGCGTACCGTTGATGTCAATTTTGTGCACAGGCTTTTGTTGCTTGTCGTAAACTGTTTTAATTTCTTGAATTTCAGAGTTAATTTCTTGATTCTTATTGAAAATCAACAAACTATCTGTTCGGTCGAAAAAATCCGAAAGTTTATCCGAAACCTGCACGACTTCCTCTGCGCGAACAGAAGCCCATGTAGAAATCGCATTCGAAAATTGATTTCCTGTTAATAAAAAGATAGTCTCTACTTTCATTCCCTTTCACAATTGTCCGCAAATATAGCACTTAAAAGCTTTCGCAGAAATCTAATACCCTAAAATTTTCAAATAATCTTGTGCGGTTTGCTCCTCACTGAATACTTCCGTCTGAATGGAACCGTTTTCATCCCGTCGAATGAGAATGTGTTTCGGTTCTGGAATCAAGCAATGTTTTAGGCCACCAAATCCACCAATGGTTTCTTGATATGCCCCAGTGTTAAAGAACCCGATGTATAGCACATTATTTTTGTCGAATTTTGGCAAATAAATGGCATTAGAATGCTGTTCGGAGTTGTAGTAATCATCACTATCACAGGTCAAACCACCCAATAATACACGCTCATAATCTTCGTTCCATCGGTTGATTGGCAACATAATAAAACGTTGATTGATCGCCCATGTATCTGGTAAATTGGTCATAAAAGATGAGTCGATCATGTTCCATTTCTCCCGGTCATTTTGTTGTTTTTGATGGAGTACACTGAAAATCGCACCACCACTTTCACCAACCGTAAAAGACCCGAACTCCGTAAATATATTCGGTTCTGGAATCTCATTATCCGTACACACGCGTTTCACTTGTGTTAATATCTCACGAACCATGTATGCGTAATCAAAATCGAAGGCTAATGATTTTTTTATCGGAAATCCACCGCCAATGTTCAGTGAATCCAATTCTGGACAAAGTTTTTTCAAATCGGAATAAACACGCAAACATTTTGTTAACTCGTTCCAGTAATACGCCGTATCGTTAATTCCCGTATTGATAAAGAAATGCAGCATTTTCACTTGCACCCTAGGATTCTCTTTTAAAATCGCTTTGTAGAAAGGGACAATTTCACGGTACCTTATCCCTAAACGCGAGGTATAAAACTCAAACTTAGGCTCCTCTTCCGAGGCAATGCGAATCCCGATATTTAACTCTTTCGTAGTGATTGCAATTAACTGTTTTAATTCATCAATGTTATCCACAACCGGAATCACTTTCAAATAATCTTCCTCAATTAATCGAGCAATGTTATTTAGATACAATGCTGGTTTATATCCATTACAAATCACGTAACGACCTTTCTCCAATTTACCTTTATCCACTAAATTCCGAACGATATCGATATCAAATGCAGATGACGTTTCTATGTGTACATCATTTTTCAAAACTTCATCCAATACAAAGGAGAAGTGGTTGCTTTTTGTACAATAGGAATAATGGTACTTGCCGGTATATCCGAGGTTCATGATTGCCTCTCGAAACCATCCTTTTGCGCGTTGAATGTTATTAGAAACCTGAGGTAAATAATTGAACTTCAATGGTGTACCATATTCATTAATCAAACGCATTAAATCAATTCCATGAAAAAACAAACGATCTTCTCGCAAGTTGAATTCATTTTGTGGGAAATCAAACGTTTGGTCAATTAAATCAATGTATTTCGTTCTCATCTATTCTGGATTCTAATCAATTGTTGCTAAAAATGGTTTTAAGCGCTCAATAGGTCTAGCTACGATCGCTTTGCCGTCCACTTCTACGATTGGACGCTCAATAAGTTTCGGATTTTCGACCATTAATTGAAGAATTTCCTGTTCCGTCAGTGCTTTTAATTTAGCTACCTCTTTGAAAACGCTTTCATTCTTCCGAACGAGCTCAGATGGTTTCAATTGCAACTTAAGCAATAAGTCCTCTAATTGAGCTTTGGTTAGAGGCGACTTAATGTATGTTACTACCTCAAATTCAAGCTTTTGTTCATTCAATACTTCCAAACAAATACGGCTTTTGGAGCAAGAAGGATTGTGGTAAATTTTCATCGTTCATCAATTGTGTTGCAAAATTACATCAAATCCTAAAAGATGGAAGGAAAATCACGTGCTGTTTAAAACTTCATGGAAAATGACTCTTTAGACAAAGCCTATGTTGCATCGAATTTCTAATTTTGAGACAGAAAATCATTTTTACATGTCTTACCTCGACGAACTGAACGATAGTCAACGCGTAGCAGTTGAACACATCTATGGTGCAACCATGGTTATAGCGGGCGCTGGCTCTGGAAAAACCAGGGTCCTCACCTACCGCATTGCTCACATGATGGAGCAGGGAATTGACCCATTCAACATTCTTGCACTGACGTTCACCAATAAGGCCGCCCGAGAAATGACCGATCGAATTGGTAAAATTGTGGGTGGTGGTGAAGCAAAAAACATCGCCATGGGTACGTTTCACTCCGTTTTTTCGAAAATCCTTCGATTCAACGCTGATCGAATTGGCTTCCCAAACAATTTCACCATTTACGACACGCAAGACTCCAAAAGTTTAATCAAAGACATCATCAAGGAGTTTAGCCTAGATGATAAAACATACAAGGCTAACCAGGTTTTTGGTAGGATTTCAGCGGCAAAAAACAATTTAGTTTCTCCAGAGGCTTATCAAGGTAATGAAGAAATTCAACTCGAAGACAAGCAATCTCGTCGACCAGAAATCGGACGGATTTACCAATCATACGCCAACCGCTGTCAAAAAGCTGGCGCCATGGATTTTGATGATTTATTGTATTTCACGAATGTCTTACTGAGAGACTTCCCTGATGTGCTGCATTACTACCAACAAAAGTTTCAATATATATTGGTGGATGAGTACCAGGATACGAATTATGCGCAATATTTGATTGTCAAAAAATTAGCCGCTGCTTACCAAAACATTTGCGTGGTAGGTGATGACGCCCAGAGCATCTACTCCTTTCGAGGAGCAAACATTCAAAACATCTTGAATTTCCGAAAAGACTACCCGGATTTTACCTTGTATAAACTAGAACAGAACTACCGCAGTACCAAAACCATTGTTGAAGCGGCAAACAGTGTCATCAAGAAAAACAAGGATCAAATTTTTAAAAATGTCTGGACCGACAACCAAGACGGTGGAAAAATAAAGGTACTACGCTCCTTAACGGACAACGAAGAAGGTCGATCCATTGCAAATGCCATTTTCGACTTAAAACAAAGCCAAAGTTCGACTTTTAATGATTTTGCTATTCTATACCGCACCAACAAACAATCCCGTGCGTTTGAGGAGGCTTTGAGAAAATTGAATGTTCCTTATCGAATTTACGGAGGATTGTCGTTTTACCAACGGAAAGAAATCAAGGATTTACTTGCCTATTTTCGCTTAACTGCCAATCCTAAAGACGAAGAAGCGTTGAAACGCGTCATTAATTATCCAAAACGCGGCATTGGAAAAACCAGTTTGGAAAACATCATCATTTCGGCAAACCGCTACAATGTAACGATGTGGGACGTCATGAATGACTTCAACTCCTATCCTACCGACGTCAACCAAGGAACAAAATCTAAGATTTACGAATTTGTAACCATGGTGCAGAGTTTCAATGCAGAACTCAATAAATTAAATGCCTTTGACCTTGCGGACCGCATCGCGAAATCTTCGGGAATCATGCGTGAATTGTTGAGCGAAAAAGAAAAAGGCCCGGAAGAGGTAGAACGCCTGCAAAATATCGAGGAACTTTTAGCCGGTATACAAGAATTCACAAAATCAGGTGAGGATGATGATTTTAAATCACTTGCTGATTTCATGATTGAAGTGGCACTTCTTACGGACGCGGACGAAGATAAAGGGGAAGAACGCAACCACGTTTCCCTCATGACCATTCACTCGAGTAAAGGACTAGAATTCCCTCACATTTTCATTGTTGGACTAGAAGAAAACCTTTTCCCTTCACAAATGGCTTTGAATTCCAGATCAGAATTAGAAGAGGAACGACGTTTGTTCTATGTTGCGCTCACACGTGGAATGGAGACCTGCATGCTTTCCTATGCAAGCTCACGATTTACTTGGGGACAACCTGTAGTTTGCGAACCAAGTCGATTCATCGATGAAATTGATGCAAATTACTTGCAATTTGAACAACGTAACCGTCCAGCCGGAGGAAGATCCTTAATGGGTGGTGGATTTACCGAAAGACCATTTACAGGTGGACTAAATAAATCCATGCCAGCCGGGAATCCTGGCTTGCGGTCTTTAAAGGAAGTTTCTCAAACCAATCCAACGAATAAATCCGGTGAACTAGACATAAAAGTCGGTTACAATGTTGAACACGATCGATTTGGAAAAGGAAAAGTGACCAAAATGGAAGGATCTGGACCAGATAAAAAAGCAACCATTTTCTTTCCTCATCATGGCAGCAAAACCGTCCTTCTCCGATTCGCCAACTTAACGATTCTTCCAGACTGATTATTGTTTAACGATGGGAAATGCTTGATTGGTTCGACTAAATTTCAGGAAATAAATACCCGAATTCAAAAAGGCTATATCGATTTTTAATCCAGAGGTGTTCATGCTTGAATTAATCAAAATTCTTCCCTGACTGTCAATTACTTGAAACTCATCATTTAAATTGAAATCTGAAGTGATTTCAATGATTCCGTTCGTTGGATTAGGAAAAACCTTGATGTTTGGTTTTTGAAATTCTATTTGTCCTGAATCGGAGTTACCACAAGCATTTGCAAAATAATTATTCATGGCAAATCGATAAGCAGCAGGGATGTTTGCTGACCCTAATGGAATCCCGCTTCCTATTTTCATCCACATGGAAGTTGGGACAAAACTCGGACAACTGACATATGCGAAAGAGGTATCCGGAACATCTGCCGTACCAATTGGTGTTATCGTTCCTTTATTGTTGTTTCCATATAAAAAATGTCCCGTTCCATTCACGGAATAATTGACAAAACTATAGGGAAAACTGGTATTGCTTATTTCATTACCAATAATCAACTGTTTAGGTGATGTAGCATCGCTGAAAAACACACCATACAAGGTCGCTAAATTGCGGTAAAATACGTTATCTGGTCCATTCGCCCCATGAGAGTTATCAATCACAATGTTTCCAACTTTGTTTTGCTCGAATAAATTGGAATAAACATAATTTCCATGAAGCACTAATTCCCCTGCTGAATTAGCGGTCAATAGTGGATTTGAATTGGTCCAATTTGGATTGACCGCAAAGTTAAATGCGGACACATTTCCATTGGCACCCGCTTGCAACAATATAGCATGACGCAAGTGATCGAAAATATTGTCTTCAATGCGGCATTCATTACTTGTAAAATGCATGACAACTCCATAGGCCCTTCCTCCACCTCCATAATCAAAGGCATCTTTGAAATAGGATTTTCGAACATCCACATTGGAACAACTTGTTAATTCCACATGAGCAAAGGTACATTTGACGGAAGAAACTCCATCCACATAAGAATGAACAGTGTTTGTAAAGGAAATGGTACTAGCTTGTTCAGGCGCAGTATCATCCATTCGTTCTAGAGAAATGCATCGAACCGCCACGTGACTTACAGGATTCAATTTTGTTGCTTTAGGTTGACGTGCCGACTCATAATTCATGCGCAAGGGAGAATGTAGAAACAAGGTATCTCCTTGAACTGAATCCACTTGAATGATTTGTCCAACTGAACCAACCGCCCACGAAGAATAAACCAAATCAAGATCATTTTGAGATAACTTGAGCCAATCCCCCGCAGTGAATCCGTGATTCGACCCAACTACGATAAGCGATTGATTCTTCACACCTTCTAATTGTAAAAAGGATGTGGAAGAGCTCAGTAGTTGTCCTGCAGATTGAATGGCATTTCCCGTACCCGAAAGGTTAAACACAAAATGGGTGAGGTTCGCCCCCTCCCCTTCTAAAATGACATCACTTCCAAGTTGGATGGTTTGATCAAACAAGAACGTACCTATTGGGAAATGGATCCGGATTTTTTGTCCTGAATTTGCATCAAGTAAGGAATCCAATAGGATACTTGTTGACTGAACACCACTTGGATCTATTTGGTAATCTTGCATTTGAATGAGCACGTGAGTCGATTCGTCCCATTGTTCTGTACCTGCAATTTTCCAATCAACAAGTCGATGCAGAGGAAAAATAGATTGACCAATTAAAGAAAGCGAAATATGTAAAAAAAGAAATAATCCGAAAAACTTCATGGTGTAAATGTAAGGAAAACTATATTTCAAAAATAAGGCAAGTGTAGGATCCATCCGTATTTATGAAATCACGCTCGAAAATTTCGTTTTAAGCACGAACCTTTCCTCGGTAAATTTGAATCAGCAAAAGAATTAAACGAGTAAACATTTGTATTTTTGCTCAAAAAAGAAGGAATCCTTGAAAAAAATTGGTTTACTATCTGATACACATAGTTTTATTGACCCGAAAATCTATGATTACTTTGCGGAAGTAGATGAAATTTGGCATGCGGGGGATATAGGAAGCCTTGATGTATTGGATGAGTTACGCGCCTTTAAACCTACACGAGCCGTTTTTGGGAACATCGATGACCACGAGATCCGCAAAGACACCAAAGAATTTCTTCGGTTTACTATAGAAGATGTTTCTGTTTTAATGACACATATCGCCGGAAGACCAGGTAAATACGCCAAACCAGCCTTGGAAGAACTACTAAAAAATGGCAGCCCAAAATTGTTTATTTGTGGCCACTCCCACATTACCTTGGTCCAAATGGATCAAAAATTCAACATGTTATGGATGAATCCAGGAGCATGTGGATTCAAAGGGTTTCATAAGGTAAAAACCATCCTGCGTTTTTGCATAACCAAGGATCGCATTCATGATTTGGAATTGATTGAATTAGGACCTAGGGTGTAAATTCATCAGTATTTCAACGACTATATCCGTTTAAATTCATTTCTATTTCACTAATCTTTTCTGATCGGCGTTTTATGTTTTTCTACAAAAAAAACTCAAAACTGCTACTCATGAAAAATTTCGTCTCGTTTTGCTTTTTATGTCTTAACTGCATTCTTTCACATGCTCAAATATGTTCCATTGATTACAATCAATCCACTACAGGCATTTATCCCGACACGCTGTTACCAGCAACCGTTGGTCAGACCTATTCAGCAGATGTGACATTTGTCATGCCCTTAGATACCTTGGGATATGATTTTAGCAATTTCCACATTTTATCCGTTGCTCTTCCCGTTGGTTTATCTTGGCAATGCAATAATGCTAGTTCTAATTGTGACTACAACCCTCAAGTGAGTCAACATGGTTGTGTTCACATCAGCGGAACACCTCTACTTGCGGGTCAATACAGCATTGATGTAACCGTCCTTGCAGACCTTTCCATTATACAAGGTTATCCCTTTACCTTTCAACTTTTCATGGAAGTACTTCCAAATACGAGCAGCGTTTCAAACAATGGTTTTGACATGATTTACTCAAGTGGCTGTGCTCCTATCACGGTGAATTTCACGAATAACAACCCTGGATTTGCAAACTATATTTGGGATTTTGGAAATGGCAACATCTCCTACAGCGAACAACCCGCTCCCCAAGTATTTGTCAATCCAGGTGAATACATTGTTCAGTATGCAGCATATGGCAACCAAGACACGACACATGTGTATACCTTGAGTAACGTTCAGATCAATTCCATGAGTAATTATGGCAATTCCTTTCCATCCTTCGACAATGCAGACACCTATTTTAAATTGCTTCAGAATGGAACACTGGTATTTCAATCATCCATCATTGGTGACCAGAATCCACCCGTGCAATGGTCAACAAGCATTAATTTAAATCCATCTTCTACTTATGTTATCGAGATTTGGGAGGCCGACGATGGTATTGGAGAGGTCCTTTTTGGCGGGGATGATTACATGGGGAGTCATACGATCAGTCTAAATGGATGTAATAGTTGCGCTGCCGGAACATCCAATTTCAATTACACCATCAACCATCAAATCATTTATCCACAAGTCCAAATACTTTCACAAGATACCGTTCATGTGTATGGCTTTCCATACACCCCTATCATTGCTTATGATTCTCTAAATCATACTCTTAGCACTTCAAACTCTGGCAATGCTTATCAATGGTATTTTAATGGAAGTCCGATTAGCGGTTCTACAAATCAAAGTCACCTTGTGATTCAGAGTGGCATTTACCAAGTCCTAGCGATCAATTCATCTGGTTGTGCAACGCTTTCAGATACCTTGAACGCTGTATTTTGCAATCCACTTGTTCATCCGACGATTCAATTGACCAGTTCTCATGAACTCACGGTAATGAACTATCCGTTTGATTCCAACATTCAATGGTACCACAATGGCATTGAAATTCCAAACGAGGAAAATGACACTTTACAAATATCCTCCGGCGGAAGTTACCACGTTGTTCTGACGGATTTCTTTGGATGTTTGTATGAAACCGCTGTTTTCCCATTGAATGTCTCCCTTTCGAATCAGGAAATAATGTCCTGGAAATGTTACCCGAATCCAGCAACAAACGAAATTCACATTCAAATTGAGGATTATTTGATTGGAGCAGAAGTCAGTGTAGTTGATTTAAGTGGACGTTTACTTAAAAAGGAAGTGTTAAATGACCTAGATACCATCATCGACATTCAATCCTTATCAAATGGTTCGTACATCATCGAACTCAACAAAAGAGGAATAAAAAATCAAAAAAAAATGGTCAAGTTTTAGCTTGACCATTTCCAATTATTCTTCAACCGCTATTTCGGGTGGAGCTATCTTTTTAAATTTCGCCTGTATGCGATCGACAACATAATACATCATCGGCACAACGATAATCGTTAAAAACATGGAGCTTGTTAATCCTCCAATTAGAATCCAAGCCAATCCATTTTTCCATTCTGCACCAGAACCAGTAGCCGTAGCGATTGGAATCATACCGACCACCATCGCAATTGTCGTCATTAAAATTGGACGCATACGTTCTTGAACTGCTTCCAATAAGGCACTATACGTAGACATGCCTTTTTCTTTTAAGTGATTCGTAAAGTCGACAATTAAAATGGCATTCTTGGCGACGAGTCCTAATAGCATCAGCATTCCTAACATGGTAAAGATCCCCATGTTTGATGAACTTAATGCAAGGGCTAAAATAGCACCTATGAGTGACACTAAAATCGAGAACAAAACAACAAAAGGATAAACGTAATTATCGTAAAGCGCAACCATGATCAGGTATACTAAGATCAAACCTATTCCCATCGCTGTTCCTAATGCTCCCATGGATTCTTTTTGGCGTTTAATTTCACCACCCCAAGTCAAACGTACGTTTTTATCTAATGGATTCTTCTCCAAATACGTTTCGATTTCTTTAGAAACATTTCCTGCGGCAGTTCCGAGTACCCAACAACGCAAGGTGGTATTTGAGATGCGGTTTTTACGCTCCAATGTTCCATTCCCATTCTCAACGGATACTTCTGCAAACTCGCCCAATTCAACTTGTTTGCCATCCGAAGTATTGAAGGTCATGCTTTTAATGTCCTCAACATTTTGACGGTCAAAAGCATCCACCATCACACGAATGTCGTATTCATGTCCTTTTTCGTCGAATTGACTATCGTCATTACCTGTCAATGCATTTTGAAGTTGCATTCCAACCACCGCAATTGGAAGTCCTAGCTGCCCCATTTTTTCACGGTTCAACTCAATACGCACTTCCGGAGTAATGTCATCCGTTGAAATCACTGGATCTTTTGCTCCTTTAATCGTCAATAGTTTTGCTTTCAGTCGACGTGCTTCCTGAATCATCAAGTCATTGTCGTCTGACGATAAAAACATTTCTATTGGTGCTTCTTCAGACTCCACCATACCGATGTTCAATGCTTTCACTTCGATTCCGGCATGTTTCGATTTAATGCGTTGACTTATTTCATCCATGTATTTCATTGTAGGGTACTTTTTCTGCATACCAGGTTTCATCTTCACGGTAATCTCAGATCTATTTTCTGCACCAAATGAAGTTGCTCCCATACCAGAACTTGGTCCACCAACATTCGCAAATACGGTTTCAATAACATCCTTTTGTGACAATAAGAATTGCTCTATTTCCAAGGTAAGCGCATTGTTTTCCTCGAAGGTCGTACTCTTATCGTACTTCAATTTAATCATGAATTTCCCTTGATCTCCTTGAGCAACAAATTCTTGTCCAACAATCCCAAGTCCCATCGTGGCAAAACTTGCAACGAATAGTCCCAAAATGACACCAGCCGTGATTAATTTATGACGCAAAGACCATCCCACTAATTTCACATATTGCACGGTGAAAATGGTTACGCGTCGTTCAAACCAAAGCAATACCGCTTGCAAAGGTTTTTTAGGATTTAAGACAACCTCTTTTGCAAAGCGAGAAGCCAACCAAGGAGTCAGTGTAAAACACACAAATAGCGACATCAGGGTGGAAACAACGACCACAATAGAGAATTGATGTAAAATATCGGAGATTGTTCCTTCGATAAAAACAACAGGAGAGAAAACCACGACATCCACTAAGGTAATCGCCAAAGCCGTAAATCCAATTTCGTTTCGTCCATCAAGCGCCGCTTGTCGACGTTTTTTACCCATTTGAAGGTGGCGGTAAATGTTTTCCAAAACCACAATGGAGTCATCCACCAAAATCCCAATAACAAGTGACATTGCCAATAAGGTCATCAAGTTCAAGGTATAGCCTAATAAATACATGGCTATAAACGTAGAAATCAAGGAAGCTGGAATAGAGACCAATACGATAAAAGCATTTCGCATGCTGTGCAAGAATAACAACATCACGGCAGCCACCAAAAGCACGGCCAATTCCAAGTCATGAATAACGGCATCTACTGATTCCACTGTTGGACGAGATGTATCTGTTGCAACGGTGAATTTAAGTCCTTCTTTTTTGTATTTTTCCTCCAGGATTTTGAAACGCTCCTTTGTTGCGACGGACATATCAACCGCATTTGCATCGCTTTGTTTTTTGATGCGTAAACCAATTCCATTTGTCCCATTCAATCGCGAAACCGCTAATTGATCTTCGCTGGCATCGACAATTTCAGCCACATCCTTTAACTTCACCAAAGAAGTGCCTTTCGAGAACAAAATGAGGTTTTCAATGTCCTCGATTTTCTTGTATTTTCCTGCTAAACGAACCGTCATTTGTTCATCTGCACTTTTCACTTTACCGGTAGGAAATTCAACATTAGAAGAAGCAATCGCTTGATTCACATTTGTCAAGGTAAGACCATAGCGTTTCAATTTATCCTTATCTACGTTGATGCGGAATGCGCGGCGTTCTCCACCGATGACTTGAACTTCTGCAACACCTTTCGTTTGTTTAATTTGAGGCAAAATTTGATCGTCCATCAATTCCATCAAGGCACGATCATCCATATTCGATGCTACGGCGCTAACTTGCAATACTGGAGAAGCATTAGGTTCAATTTTAGCCACCATTGGCGTTTGTGCTCCTTCAGGAAGGCTATTCAGGACATTATTGATTTTTCGCTGAGCATCCTCGAGGGATTTATCAATGTCTGCCGAAGCTTTAAATTCCAAAAGCATCAAAGAAGCATTATCCAGTGAAAATGCGGTCACTTCATTGATGTTTTCCAAACCACTAAGGGCATCCTCTAGGGGTTTTGAAACCTGTGTCTCTACCGTGGCTGGTGATGCGCCCGGATACGTCGTCGTAACCGTTAATAAAGGTGGAGAAAAGTCTGGTAGTAATTCATAAGAGAGCTGATTATAGCTCAAAAGTCCACCACCAATTAAAATCGTAAAAACAACGATGATAAAGGATGGACGTTTTATGGAGAGTTCTGTCAGTGTCATTGTTGCTTATTTAGCTAATTTAACGTTTGAGTTGTTTTGCAAATTCACTTGTCCTTTGATGACCACCACATCATTTTTGGTCAAACCAGACACCACTTCGATGTATTCACCGTCAGATGTTCCAGCTGTAAATGGAGTCAAAACCGCTTTACCGTTTTTAACCACATATACTTGAGGATTTTTCGAAGATCCAACCAATGCTTTTCTGGAAATAGCAAGTGTGGTTACACTTGTTGAATTCTCTAGTGAAACAGAACCATACATTCCTGCCATGATCTTATTTTGCGCACTGTTTTGAATAGTCGTTTGAATTTTGAAGTTGTGTGCAGCATCTGCTTGAACCGCTACCATGGATACGGAACCTTTAAATTGTTCGGAACCATAGATATCTGCATTCGCTACTACAAGTTGTCCTTTCTGGAATTTCATCACATCACGTTCAGGAACAGAAATGGTCAACTTCAAGGTGGAAATATCCGTTAATTCAACAATCGGTGTTCCCGGCATCACCATAGAACCTAAATCAACAAGTCTCTTTGTTACCACACCACTATATGGAGCTAAAATGGATGTGCTTTTCAATTGTTTTTGCAATTGCTTCAGTTGTACTTCCGCTGATTTCAATGCCAATTCCATTTTTTCGGCTTCAACAGCCGAAATCACTTGATCCTTGCGCAAAGTTGAAAAACGAGTGTTGTCGTTTGTTAGTTGGGCAATATTCAGTTTGGCATTCTCGATTTGCAATTGGATCATTTCGTTGTCCAATCGAGCTAAAACTTGACCTTTCGATACCACGTCACCTTCTTTGACATTTAACTCGATTAATTTCCCTGAGGCATCAGAAGCCACATTGTTTTGATGATTGGCTTCATAAGTACCCAAGAAACTCATTGAGTGCTCAAATGTGTGAGTCAAAGGAGTTTCTGCTTCCACTAAAATGGATTGCTTTGCATCGTAAACAAAGATTTTTTCTTGTGCTGCCTTCTTGTTTGAAAACAGTTTCATTACAACTAATGCCACAATAACGATGGCAACTACAGCGATGGAGATAATTCGTTTCATTTTTCTTATTTTATGTTTCCGATTGATTTTAAGTATTCTAATTCCGCTTGACGCAACTGGATGTATGCCGAAACAACATTTGATTGAGCTTGTTCAAGTCCACTTTCTGCCATGATAAGGTCATTTGAACTGATCATGCCCTCTTTGTATTTCATTTGTGCATTGGAATGAACATTCTCTGCTAGTCGCAGTTGCTCTTTTGAAACCTCCAAAGATTCTGCCTTAACCGTAATTTGGCGCTTGCTAGCGTTCATGGCATAGTCCAATTGCTGATTCAACAACTCATATTGGTTGTCAATCTTTTGCAAAGTTAATTGGTTGATTTTCGCCTTGTTGACACGTTCCATTCCTGAAAAAATGTTCCAATCTAAGCGCAAACCGATGAAAGCTCCAGAAATTCCTGTTCGAAAGTCATCTTCTGGTTTTAAATTGATGTTGTAATTGTAAATGCCATAAAAATTTAAATTCGGCAAATAACTCATTCGAATGCCTTTCCCTTCCTCTTCGTTCATTTTTCGCTGAGATTCCAACAAATTCAATGGCAACAAAACGGGTGTGTTAGTTTCTTTTAAAATGGTTTTTTGCACCATGGCATCGGCGGCAAGTTGAATGGATGAATTACTTGGAATGCCAATTAAGATTTTCAACAAATATTCCATTTGATCCTTTGTAGCAAGCAAATTTGATTTCGCATTCATCAAACTCAACTCATTGATTTTAATCTTATCTACTTCTGTAGGAATGATCAAGCCCTGAGCAAGTGTTGCTTCCATGTTCTTCAAGATGCTTCTGGTATTCACTATATTGGAGTCAATGAAACGCAGTTGTTGGTAAATTCCTTGCAACACAAAAAAGGTATTGGATACTTGATAACGCACTTCTTGAATGGCGATATCACGCTGCGTACCGACAATTTCTGAGTTTATTTTTAACGCCGCCAAGCCGTAATTGACTTGCGAATTAAATAAAATCTGGGTCAATTGTAAGTTATTGGATAAAATAAAGGGCACACCGAACTTCACCGTATTGTAAACACCTGCTGGACCACCAAATGCAGAGGCAGGAATTACTTGTCCAGGAATGATCGCATTGTATTTATAATCTGCATTGAAATTTAATTGAGGCATTCGAGCAGCCAAGTATGCTTCTCTTTGTCTTTCGTTAATTAAAACATCTAAATTGGCATTTCGAATTTGCAAATTGGCTGTATCAGCCATGCGGAGACAGGATTGTAAATCCAGCACTTGCGCACGAGAAGAGTTCTGGTGGACAAGTACTAAAAATAGACCTGCGTATAAAAGTGATTTACGCATTTTTAAAGGTATTTGGAAATAAATAATTGATTAACATTTCTTTGACAATTTCTTGGTGTTCGTTCAGACGTTCTTCATGTTGGCTCTCATTCATCTGGTAAATTCCACAAATTAATTTTTTGCTCATGATGGGAAAATGGCAGTTGGACATAAAAAGCAAGGTCACATTGATCATGTTCACCTTACGCATCTTACCTTCCTCTTGTGCTTTTTCGCATTGCTCAAAAATTCCTGTTTGATGAAGTCGACCAAGAAAATTGGATTGATCGAAGTCGTTGTCTGATTCTTGATTTAATCCGGCGTGGATGAAAAGCGGTAATTCGGGATGTTTACGAAGGAATTCAAACTCTTTGTCAATGAGCATTCGGGTTTTATCTTCCAGGCTTAAATCCATGCTGAAAACTTCGACCATTGCTTCAATGAAATCGGAAAGAGCAGCTTCGAGAATTAACTCAAACAATTTGCCCTTTGAACGAAAATAATAATTCAACAATGCCACATTGATTCCAACAGACTTGGCTATTTCACGCGTCGTACAACCAGAAAAACCCTTGGTCATGAAAACCTTGCGAGCTGCATCTTTGATTTTTTGTTCCGTACTTAAGTCTTTTTTCATCTTTTTATCGCGCTGCAAATTTAAACACTTATTTTAAACAATTGTTTAAAAAGCATTAAATATTAAACGCTTGTTTAATATTTAATTGGACAAAAAAATAAGGCTTGCGATTGCAAGCCTTATTTTAAAGAATGTATGGGGATTCCTTACAATCCATTCACTGCCTTACGGTTATTCAAATCAAAGAATAATTCTTCCATTTTTTCTTTTTGTTTTTTATCGCGGTTTGATAAATCTAATTTACCTAGTTCTTTAAACACTGCATCAGCCTCAGCTACATTGCGTGTCGCGAAATAACATTCCAACAAGTCAAAGTAAATTGCTGTGGTAATGTCTTTGTCAATCCTTGCTTTTTTATTGTTTACATCTGATTCCGTTAAAATGCTTTTAAACGCGGTAATTGCTGCAGTCAACTTTTGTTGAGCAAAATCTTCGTTTGTTGTCAATGCTTTCAATCCTACCGTTGCGTTGTTGTATGCTTCCATGACATCACTATGTGCATCATTTTTAGATTTCACGTAGTCCAAAGAAGTTGATCTCGTCGTACGCTCAAAACCAATACGATCGTTAACAAGATGGTTGATAAACGTTAAATTCTCTTTCAACAGTGCTTCTTCTTTTGACTTCAATAACATCGTGAAATCTGAAGATGGCGCAGTCTTTGATGAAGTTGATTTGTATGTTTTAAACGTGGAAAGTTCAGCTGGCGCAACAAAGAAAATTTCTTGATTGTTTAATCCTGCAATGCGAACAGACATAGGCATTCGGTACGTGAATTCAATATAGTAATAAGTCACCTTTTTAGTCGTTCTCACACCATTCGCTACAGAAACTTCATCTTTCACCTCTGTTTTCATCATGGGCTTTGAATTTTCAAATCCCTGAATATTCACGGTATAAGACAAAGCATTCACTTGAGCTTTTGTATAACCATCTAAATTGAGGTACGTGGAAGCCAAAGAAGGCAAATCATAGTTCGATTTTAAAACAGGAGGATTAACCGTTCTTCTGTAGGGTTGAGGAACGTAATCTTTTACTGGTTTTGAGTTCTCATTTAATAGTTGACGCTCAATCACTTTTGCTGCAGTCGACTTCGAATTATACGCTTCCATTTCTTTGTCGTATTTATCGTCAGCTGCTTTTTGTTTCGCTGGAAAATCAGCCAATTCTCTTTGATAATCTGCTTCAGCTCTTGCTTTTTCAGCTTCAAAATCCACCATCATTTTCGCATTCTCCTCAGCAGAAGACGAAGTTAAAGTGGAATAATAATTGTCAACTTTTGGTTGAATTGGATTGGTTGGCAACTTCACATATGTGTATGTAATGTCCTCTGATTTAACTGATTGACCAAATACCACACCTGCAAAAGTTGCAAGAATAAAGGATAATGTTAGTTTCATATTGTTTTACTTTTTTTAAATTAATGCCTTTTTAAGACGCTACAAATTTACAAAGGATGCTTGAAAACAAAAAAAGAAATTTCATTTGGGCATGAAAAAACAGATTTCATTCGACTCATTTGCGTTTTTCGCAAGTCTACTTTTTTCCTTTTCTAAATTCAATTTTACTGTTTTAAATTCTACCCATATTTTTGTGTAACTATTTATAAAATAACAAAGCAGACCAATTTAATTCATGCCTAATTCCAATAAAAACCCACACCTCATTCATGGTTTCAAGAAGTTCTACTTTGAATGGCGCATCAAATTAGGCTTGCTATCCTTTCTTTTTGTTCGCTATAAAAACCCAATCACCTACTTCAAGGTTTTAAAAGGTGTTGCAGCATTTAAATCTCGCTTCACCATTGAAAAATCAATACCTAAACTGGCGATGATCGATGGGAAAGTTTAAATGAATTGCAACGTTAGTGGATTTCCAAACGCGTATTTTTTCACTCCGATGGAAATGGAAGCGCGAAAATCACTCGAGTTACCCAATACCCTTCTTGAGCAACAATCCGTTGTTCAAATTGCGTTGACAAAAAAATGCCCCTTGAACTGTGAACATTGCTTTGAAGGTGCGGTTTTAAATCAAAAAGAGTCTTTAACGTTAAACGACCACCAAGAAATCATTGCCAAACTACAAGCTTCTGGTGTTCCCATGATTCAATTTGGAGGCGGGGAACCAATGAACAGACTCGCTGATTTATTGACCTTGTTAAAAGGTGCAAAAAAAACGTCGGACTTTGTCATTTACACATCCGGATACAAACTAAATCGAGAAAACGCACTTGCTTTAAAGAATGCTGGTTTGACATCCATTTTATTGAGTATTGATCATTACCAAGCCGAACAGCACAATGCGTTTAGAAGAAATGATAAGGCTTTTTCTTGGGCTATGGAAGCCGCAAAAAGTGCCATTGATGCAAAATTGGTACTGACATTTGTGGTTTGTGTGACACGCGAATTTTGCACACGAGAACATTTACTTAACTACATGCATTTCGCGAATGAAAACGGTGCTGCATTCGTTCAATTCCTGGAGCCTCGTTCTATTGGGAATTTTGAAGGAAAAGACGTGCTGCTTCGAACGCACGAACTAGATATCCTAGACGCGTTTTTCCTCGAGGTAAATACAATGGAATCACATCGTCAATTACCCATTTTAGTCTACCCTGGATACCAGCAAAGAAGCATTGGTTGTGTTGGAGCAGGATCAAAATACCTCTACATTGACACGGATGGATACATCAATGCTTGCCCATTTTGTCGAAATAAAAAAACACACATCCTGGATGTTCAGCACGAAAAATCGATCGCTGAATTAAGAACAGAAGGTTGTGAACTAGTTGAAAACTTAGCTTAATTTATATATACCATGAAATTCATTAGAAAAAAAGCAACGTTAAAATTGATTAGTATGATTTGGTTGATGGGCATTTTGTCCAGTTGCGGATCCTATTATAAACTCAATCATTTAAACCATGATTTCGAACGCAAAATAGAACGGGAGATGATGAAGGGTACATCGATTTATTTTGTCCATTCGAAAAATGAACTTTATCAAATCACCACACCCAGAATTGAGTCGAATGTTATTACCGGAGAAATCACCCCTTCCAATTCATCTGAACTTTCATTCTACTATCAAATGACGAAATCGTTCACAAAGAAAAAGCGGTTTTCGCCAAAATCTGTTAAAGAAGCCAGGGGGAAATACCATGCTGAAAACATGCGTATTGATTCCTTAGAAATGAAGGTCTCAGATGAAATACATCAAGTTCACATTCATACAGGCAACTTCACTAAATCTGGACAAGAACTTACAGTGAAGGTTTCTGACATGTACATGATGCAAATTTTTCAGAAAACATTAGATCCAGGATTGGTGCTGATTATTTCTGTATTTGGATCACTCATTTTTACCATCATCGCCTTAGCTATTGCCTGCAATTGTCCACATGTATACATGGACAATGGGGATAAGCTGGAGTTTACTAATACCTTGTTTACCGGCTCAGTAAGTGGTCCGTTAGAGCGATTTGATTTTAAGACCTTGCCTGATTTTCATCCAAACAATTCGGACATTCACCTACAGATCCGAAATGAAAACCAAGAAACTCAGTGGACAAATTACCTCGGCTTGGCGGTCGCATACCACGATCCATCCGTACAAGTAATTCCAGATTTACAAGGCAATTTACATACGATACAAGATACAAAGCAAGCCAAAAATTACTCCGCTCATGATGGAACCAATCTGAAAAATGAATTAATCAAAGATGATCACTCGTATTTTTCTTTTGATCGTCCAACGAAAAATGGACTTGTGTCTGCAAATATGCAATTCGACAAACCTCAGGAACTGGATCATGCGAAATTGATCTTGAATGTCAAAAACACAGAATGGGCTGGATTCATACACCAACAATTTATTGAATCAATGGGGACTAGACACGAACGTTGGCTAGCGCGAAACCAAAAAAAGTCACAAAAAGAACAAATGGAGGCTTTAAGTAGAGCCGGAATTCCGCTTGTCGTATACATCAAGAAAAACAACAAATGGATCGAACTTGAACAAGTACTTGCCATCGGAAATGCGAATGACCAATCCATCGTGATTCCTATAAAACCTGAACTTCTATCCGATCCATCCATCGAAATACGAGTAGAAAGCGGATTTAATTTATGGCATTTGGATTATGTGGCGATGGACTTTTCTAAACCAGCGTCGATTGAAATCCAACACCTCTCACCTAGTGATGTGAGTGGAGCTACTTCTAGTTTAGGCGCTCTTTTGAAAAACGATGCATCATACATGGTTTCCAAAGAAGGTTCAGAACCAATCGATGTTCACTTTAATGGATTATACACGTTAAAATCCTCAAGAACACTTATTCTCGAAAGCAAAGGATATTATGTTCGTCAAGGAAATCAAAAGGGAAAAACCAATTGGTTGGAACTCGTTCAATTAGCAAGCAAGCATGGCGTTGGCAAGTTTTCACAGAATAAATTCGCTTATACATTGCCATTATTAAAACAGATAAGTTCCATTTCTACATCGTATTAAAGATTACCTTTTTGTAACGATTGTAAGTTTTTTTTAGAAATTACACAATTATTATTAATTTTCGAAAAAAAACTGAATTATGAAAAAAAATCTACTAATTGTATTGATGGCAGGTTCTTTGATGGGATTGGCTTCTTGTGGAGGAAATAACAACAGTGCCCCATCTGAAGCTGACATGGTTCGTCAAAAAGAAGAGGCAAAAATGCAAGCTTACCAAGACAGTATTGATGAATTGGAACGTGTTAGAAAAGAAGAAGAATTAAAAGCCGAAGAGGAAAGAATTGAACGTGAAAAAACCGTTGAACGAGCGAAATTGGAGCGTAATTTCCCTGATTACACGGATGTTGTCATTGTGACACAGCGAAGTTATTTTCATTCCACACCAACGGATGAATCCATTAACCAGAAAAAATTCTTAGTGAATGGTGACCAAACAACGGTCATTAAAACAAAAAATGGATTTGGTTATGTTGAGTTCTACAACGCGAATAGAGATAAATTAACTGCGGGATGGTTAGACCTTCACGACCTAGAAGCATTGGAGTACGGAGATTATTAATCAACCTCCAAATCATAAAAAAAGGACCTGCTTAGGTCCTTTTTTTTTTTAATATAACAATACGATTGTTCCTGGTGAAATGGTTTGATAAATTGTTTGGGCAGTACTAAATGGAAGATTAATGCAACCATGTGAACCATCTGCCAGGTAAATGGCTTCTCCAAACTTATTTCGCCATTGGGCATCGTGCAGCCCGATGCCATTATTAAACGGCATCCAATAGCGCACGTGAGCACTGTAGCCAGGACCTTCCAATGTAGCATTCGTCTGCATGTATTTCACATAATATGCTCCACCTGGGGTTGAATGTCCTTGTTTAGGACAACCTGTAACAACTGAACTCTCAATGACGAGGGATCCATTCTTATAGTACCATAATTTTTGGTCCGAAATACTGATTTCAACATATGTTTTATTGGAGTCAAAAACGCCTGCAGGCAGGCCTTTCATGGCGTAATTTGGTTCTCGACTAACGACTTCTGCATTTCGTACGTTTTCAAGGATTTTAGACAATTCCTTAAAAACACTCAGACGCGTACCAATGTCACCACCCCTAATTGTCTTTGGTTCACCTTTTGAACTAGTGATGCTAACACTTGGTATGATTTCATCGTACTTTGCCGCTAAATCCTGAACAAATGAAACCGATTTCGTGGAAATAAAATTCACCCGCATCATGGAATCGAGTGTTAACCAAGAACCAAAGGTGCTTTTATCAATCACCACATCCTTTGACTTGAATTCAAGAGTGATTTTTGCAGATAGACATTTCCTTAAAGCACTTAGTCCTTGTTGGGTTTTCACATCTGATAGATGGTAACTAGGTTTTTTATAAAAATTATCTCGCTCAAGCGTTAACTCATTTTTATTTGCTTTAATGGATTGTAAGATTGCTAACGTCAATTTAGCTGTATCCAATTGATTTCCTTCGATGGCTTCGTTTGGTTTAAATGCACCATTCACATATTGAAACGTGGCATTTTTCGGTCGTTGAAAAGGAATTAAGGTAAAGCAATTAGCCAGCATGGATTTAAATTGTTTGCTGCTTTTTACTTCCAATAAAGTATCCAATTCAAACTTACCTGGGACACTTATTTTCAATTTCCATGCTCTTCCAATAGTGTCTAGGGTGTCGAAGCTTAAAAGCTGCTTAACTTCAATTGCCTCTCCTTTTTTATTTTGGGTAAACAATTGGGCACTAAACTCCGCAGGGCTTTCAATAGACAGATTAAATACATTGTTTGGAAGTGTCTTTTTTTGCACAGACTTACCAGCTTCTTTTTTCACATTACTACATGAAAAAAGTAAAATTACCATGAAAAACGAAAGTGTTCGATTGAACATTGTGGATCGATGATTCATACAAAACTTATTTTTTAAAACACATTGACTTTAAAAATTCCGTCTTTTTTTTTGATGATGTCACCAAAACATAATGAGACCCTTTTTCTTCGCATACCTGTTTTATTTCAATATAAGATTGTTTTGCCAAACAGTGCTAAATAAAATAGGTAGTGCATTTCAAACAAAACGAAATTTATAATACTTGTAAAAGTAAAGTAGATTTTATTCATTTTCACAAATTAAACTCATAGAAATCAAGAATTTATTCAAATGTACCAAATTCAGTGGAAAATCCGAATTCATAATTTGCATTTATCCTAGAAATCTATGTTAACTTCTCTTTCTCTTTGGTTTACCATATTTATCCATCATGGCTTTTTTGTGATCGTACCGCACATTGACTTTTTTGTTTTTAGCTTTCTTTTCATGAAACGAAGCGCCTGCGTTTTCACGTTTGGGTAATTTAATCAATTTCCCAGGTATCACTACTTTCGCCTTCTCAAATTCCAATAATTCTTCGGTAAAATCCACTTCGCTTGGAACATCTGTAAAAGAAAGCTTTTTTTGCATGAGCGCCTCGATGGCAATTAAAGCCGTTTCATCTTTTTCCGTAACAAAAGTCGTTGCCACTCCATTCTTATCCGCCCTACCCGTTCGACCAATGCGGTGAATGTAGTTTTCAGGACTTTCAGGAATGTCAAAGTTAATGACATGTGAAACATCAGTCACGTCAATTCCCCTTGCAATCAAATCGGTTGCGATCAACACATTAATATCCCCTGTTTGGAAATTTTGCACCGTATTAAAACGGAAATTTTGTGCTTTATTGGAATGTATGACTCCGACCGAATCACCTAAAGTCTGTTCCATTTCCTCAAATAATGTATCAGCTAACGTACGAGAGGAAACAAAAACCAAAACTTTTGAATTTTCTGCTTCGTTTTCAAGCAAATGATGGAGCAAGGAAACCTTTGATAAGAAATTAGGCACACGAAAAGCAGCTTGATCAATTTTATCAAGTGAAGATCCCGCTCTTGCCGCTTCTACCCTAACTGGCGTAGTCAAGTAATCATCTAAAAATAAAGATACTTCTTCCGATAAAGTCGCAGAAAAAACCATGTTTTGTCTTTTCGCTGGTAGGTATTCAAAAATACGCAACAATTGTGGCCTAAATCCAAGACTTAAGGTTTCGTCCACTTCATCAATGATGACTTTTTTCGCATGCTTTAGCTGCAAGGAACCATTTGCCGCCAAATCCAAAATCCGACCGGGTGTTCCAACGAGGACATCTAATCCGAGTAGAACCATAGCTGCTTGGGTATTCATGTTTGTCCCACCGTACACACCGCCAACGGCTAAGTTCATGTAGGTACTTAACTTCTCCACCTCACTGACCACCTGAGCAACAAGTTCTCTCGTTGGAACAATGATTAAAATTTGAGGATGGGGTTCTTTTGAAAATTTCCACATGCACAAACTCGGAAGCAAGTAAGCCAATGTTTTACCCGTACCTGTTTGTGCGATTCCAATCGTATCCTTTCCGGACATCATCACATTGAAACTAGCTGCTTGGATGGTTGTAGGCGTTTCGTATCCTAAATCATCCAATGCATTCCAAAGTGGTTTCTTTAAATTTAAATCGCGAAAAGTCATGGAATTAATTTTTCAGCAAAGCTAAGGAAAGAAACTGATTTTAAATTCAAAAAGAAGGGACAAATCCTGTTTCTACCGAATTAAACCATGGAAGCAGCTTGATAGAGCTTTAGTTCTTCCCAGGTCACCTTATTCCCTAATTTTTCTTTCAAGGGAGACAGCGATGTTCCTTCGTAACCATCAAACATACTTGCCAATTCTTGAATGCGTTTTGGGGACATCACATCACTTAATTCGATTTTTTCACTTCGAATTAAGTAGGCAAAATGATTCGAAATGGTTTGATTAGATAATTGTCGAATGCGTGAAATCTCTTCCACATCCTTTCCTTGCTCGAGCAATTCTAAAGTTACTTCATAGGTAGACTTTTTCTCCTTTTTAGCAGCACTTTCTTTTTTACTTGATTTCGTAAAAATGACATCATCCACTTCATCGGGATCATCCAACAAAGAAGGAACCTGTTTCAATTCCTGTTTCACCGCTGAAATTTTACCTAGTTTGTATTGAGCGATTTCCGAGTTCCATACAACTGTTTTGGTGATTTCTTTACCCGTAGCCAAGGCTTCCATTAGCAACCTAGCTTTTTTCAAGCGGATAATTGTTTCGGTCAAAACTTCATCCAATTCCTCCAATTCCTCCGCATATTGCTTGGTTTTTCGAACACGACTCAATTCACCTATTTTCCTAAGGTTCGAGGACAACACATCATCTAATGATTTAAAAAAGTAGTGATAAGCGGCTTTTACTCGTTCATTCAGAAAGGAAAAATCTAATTTTGGCGCATGCAACATTTGGTCTAATTGACGGCAAAATTTACGTGAAGGATCCATTGTGGACTGTATCACTTGGTTTTGCATCGCAATCCAACTCTTATTTTTACCTTTTTCACTTTTTAATCCTACCAAGTGGTAAGAGGACTCATGGCTACCCCACTTCGAACCTAAGTCATACCAATCAAAAGCTTGTTTCAGCATTCCAATGAGGTAATTCTTCGTGCTTTGTTCCAGGTAAACGGGCAACAATTCCTCTTCCGCTTTATTTTGACTAAACGCAACAACTTGTTGGTCATTCGATAGGCCGTTCATGCGCATCGGTTTCAGTAAAACCAATCCATCTAAAGAACGCAAACGTGACAATGCTACATAGGCTTGTCCTGGAGCAAAAACATCCGACACGTCCAAAACGGCTTTATCAAACGTTAATCCTTGGCTTTTGTGAACCGTTATTGCCCAAGCCAATTTTAAGGGATAATGGACAAAAGTTCCTAAAACTTCCTCTTTAATTTCACCAGTAGAATCGTTCAGGGCATAACGAATGTTGTTCCATTCAAATTTCTCAACGACGATTGATTTTTTCTCCTCTGGAAATTCAACGGTAATCTCGTGATCACTCAAGGATTTGACTTTACCCATTTTGCCATTGAAATAATGTTTATCAAAGGAAAGGTCATTCTTCACAAACATGACTTGAGCCCCTACTTTCAGTTCCAATCTTTCCTCTATGGGAAAAAGGTGCTTGGGATATTCACCAGTTATTTCCGCATCGTAGTTACACTTTTTTTCTTTCAAGGCCAACAAAGCCTTAGCATTGATCTCATCCGCTTTCGCGTTATGCGTGGTTAATGTAATGAATCCTTCATGTTGAGAGGAATCAAAATCTTCACGAACGTATTTATTCAGTACCTCCAAATCATAAGCGGTGATTTGATTGTTCCTTAAATGATTTAAGACTTGAATGAAATCCTGATCTTGTTGCCGGTAAATGGTGGTTAATTCGATGTAAAGCGGTTGGATTTCCTTTAATACTTTCGCATGGAAAAAAAATACGCCGTCGTAATAGGAGCGCAGCACTTGCCATTCTTCCTGTTTGACCACCGGAGGAAGCTGCAGTAAATCGCCAATAAATAGCACTTGTACCCCACCGAATGGCTCATGAATGCGTCGAACGTTGCGAAGTGTCCAATCCATGGCATCTAATAAATCAGCTCGTAACATACTGACCTCGTCAATAATCAATAATTCAACGTTTCTAATGATTTTTTGACGCGTTTTATTCATCGCGAAGTGGCGCATGAGGGTATCCTTCGTTTCAAATTTAACGGATTCAGTAAAGGATGGCTTGATTCCAAATTCTGGAATAAATCCGGAGAAAGGCAATTGAAAAAAGGAATGAATCGTCACACCACCCGCATTTAAAGCAGCAATGCCTGTTGGAGCAACGATGACCGCATTTTTATGCGTGGATTCGATGATTTTGCGCAACAGGGTGGTTTTCCCTGTACCCGCCTTTCCCGTCAAGAAAACAGATTGGTTCGTTTGATTGATAAATTGTTCAGTAAAATCGGCTGGAGAGAGCTTCGTTGGAGTCAAGTTGGGTTTCATTAATTTGAAGATACGAAAAAAAAAGGCGATTTGTAATAAACCGCCTTTTATTTATTCTTTTACCCTGAAATCGTACTCGATTATTTTGATAGATTAAAGGATTTCGGATTGAATCCTACTTTTTCTCCGCCTGTATACCCATTTGAACGAGTGCAGAGGTCCACTCACAAGATTCATTCTTTTTCAATGTTTCCAAAAGACGATTCATGATTTCAGATTCCTCTGCTGTGGTATATAAATCATCGTATTTTTTCTCCATGGAAGCGAAGCATTTCTCAAATTTTGGTCCAGCCTCAATTAAATGTTGACCATCTGCCATGGTTTGCATCGGATCTTTCTCAGCCAATTCCATCATGGCATCATCCATCGATTTTCCGGTATTCATGGCATCAATAATGGCTTCTTTAGTGGTGGCAGAAACTTGTGTTGTACTTTGATTCATGCAATCACACATATCGTTTGATAGATTGGCGTAATCTTCTTCACCAGCAACATTGCAAG
>JANRBR010000007.1 GCA_030727405.1 Crocinitomicaceae bacterium
GCTTGTTGTATGGCTTCTTCTCTACTGCTTAATTCGCTTTTATTTTTTCGAAATTCAACATTCGCTAAAAGGAGTCCGATTCGATCCTTTAAAACAGTGACATCTCCTTTACTCCAATTTGTAACTGATGGGTATGTTCGTTGTAAATCGAACCAATCGTTGTTGTTCAATATTACCCGGTCGCGCCTACCAGCATTTTGCTTCGCTACCCGAAACCAATAGCGCATGGCAAAGACAACAATAAGCAAACAAAGAATACCTGAGAACTTCGCTAATATCAATTGATTCGTTAAAATCGAAATAGGTATGACAATTAGCAGCAAAAAAATTACCGTTAACCAAAAAGGGAAACGGTAACTTAAACGATTATGATTCGAATTCATAAGAATTTTAATACTTCATTATTTTTCGACAATCCATTTGTCATTTAACATTTCACCTTTGATGGTCACATCCTTTGTTCTGGAGTAATCCTCAGCAGCGATAAGCATTTGTTCTTTCGTGTCTCGACGGATTAAAATTGCACTTGAACCCTGAGATTTAACTTCTATATAAAATCCATTTCTCAATCGCGCTGGTTTTGTTGGCGGTCTTCCCATTATCTCTTTATATTAATTCTTAATAAATATAACAACTTTTTTTGAATTATTGTTGTAACTATTGTAAAATTATGTCAAAAACCATGCCTTATTATTCCATTACCAAAGCTTTAGAGTAACTTTGCGGCATGATTCAACTCGAAAAACTAGGATATTTCTTGCCTCAAGGCTATTTATTTGAACAAGTTAGCTTACAAATCAACCGTGGTGATAAGATTGGTTTAGTCGGTAAAAATGGTGCCGGCAAATCAACCATGCTCAAATTACTATCGGGACACATCACTCCAAGTGAGGGAGCCATTCATCAACCTAAAGGATTGAAATATGGATATTTAACTCAAGACATCGTTATCAAATCGAATGAAACTGTCTATAATTACCTGTTTTTATCCAATGAGAATTTAAACCGTATCCGCGAGCGATTAGACTTTATAAATCATGAATTAGTTAGTCGTACCGATTATGAATCCGATTATTACCTCGGTATACTCGATGAATTAAGTGAATTAAATCATGAATTTCAAGTATTGGAAGGATTTCAATGGGAGGAAAAAATTAAATCAACATTAGATGGTTTGGGATTTTCAGATTTGGACCAACAAAAATTGATTCAAGCTTGTTCCGGTGGATGGAAAATGCGCGCAGAGCTTGCTCGTATTCTCGTAAACAATCCAGACATCTTGCTTTTGGATGAGCCAACCAATCACCTCGACATTATTTCCATCAGTTGGCTAGAAAATTATTTGCAACGCTTCGACGGCGCCGTCATTTTGATTTCGCACGACCGTTTATTCCTAGATAATGTAACTAAACGAACCTTAGAAATTAGCCAAGGACGTGCACTAGACTTTCCCTTTGCTTATTCGAAATACAAATTAATGCGTGCCGAAGAAATGGAACGCATGGAACAATCTAAAAAGCAGCAGGACAAGCAAATCAAACAAACGGAACAATTGATTGAAAAGTTTCGGGCAAAAAGCAGCAAAGCTTCCTTTGCGCAATCTTTAATGAAAAAACTGGAGAAAACGGAACGCATCGAGGTTGAAAAAGATGTTGTTTCGAAAATCAAGTTGACTTTCCCTCTGAGTGTTCATCCAGGAAAATGGGTCTTAGAAATGAATGACCTTAGTAAAACCTACGGTGATCGAACCTTATTTGAATCGGTCAACATAACCGTTGGACGCGGGGAGAAAATTGCGTTATTGGGTCCAAATGGCGTGGGTAAATCCACTTTACTCAAATCGATCACGAAAGAAATCGATTTTGAGGGAGACGTATTGTATGGACACAATGTCAATGTGGCATACTTTGCACAGGATCAAGCAGAAAAATTAGACCCATCAAAAACAATCTACGAAACCGTTGACGACATCGCTGTCGGTGAGATCCGCAAAGACCTTCGCTCCATTCTTGGCACCTTCCTGTTTACAGGGGAAGTAGTTGAAAAGAAAGTAAGTGTTTTATCCGGTGGAGAACGAACACGTCTTGCACTTTGCGTATTGTTATTAAGTCCATCCAATTTCTTAATTCTGGATGAGCCGACGAATCACCTTGATTTACAGAGTAAAGACGTTTTGAAACGCGCACTACAATCTTATGAGGGGACATTCATCGTGGTTTCTCACGACCGCGAATTCCTTGATGGATTATGTAATCGGATTTGGGACATCGAAAACCGAAACTTAAAAATACACCATTTCACACTGAATGAATACCTTGAATACAAGATGACACGAAAGGATTTGCCTTCGGAACAAGTCACAAAATTAGAAAAGGAAAAACCAGTTAAAATTGAAAAAGTCATTCAAGACAAGAAACCAAGCAATGTGAAATTGGAGAAAGAAGTGCAGCAAATCGAACGCAAAATTGAAGCTTCTGAAAAACAAATAGCAGAAATGGAAGCCCACATTGCATCGTTGGTATTCGACGAAAACAATGCTCACACGGATGTCCTTCAAGAATATGAGTCCACAAAACAAACATTAACGGCATTAATGGAAGATTGGGAGCTTAAAATGAGTGAATTGTAAGAAAGGATTTTCAGTATATTTGCTATATGAGAGCACTCCTATTCCTTTCTTGTTTGATTCTATTGTCGTCCAGCAAATGCGACAAAGGAAAACAGAATCCTATCCCTTACGTGCCATTCGACATCACCATCGACATTCAACTACCAAGTTACAATCAATTACAAGGGGTTGGCGGATGGAGTTATGTGAACGGTGGTTCTCGGGGGATCATTGTTTACCGAAAAGGAATCGATGAATTTGTGGCTTTTGACCGACATTCACCAGTAGATCCAGACGGCATTTGCGATTTTCCATTGTTTCCCGATTCCGAAAACTTTTTGCTTTTAAAGGACACTTGCAACAACGCGTCTTTTTCCATGTATGATGGATCCCCTGTTTCAAATAGCGCCTTTGGATTAAGGCAATATGCTGTTCAATTCAACGGAAGCAACCTAGTTAGAATATACAATTAAACATATGAACGAGATTACCGTAACCATCATCGACCGAGAAGGTGAAGCACATGAGTTGGTTGGTCCAACAGATATGAACATGAACATCATGGAGTTATGCAAAGCATACGAACTTCCCGTTCTTGGGGAATGTGGCGGAATGGCCATGTGTGCAACTTGCCAATGCTACCTGGAATCAGAAACACCTCTTCCAGAGCAAAGCGACGCTGAATTGGACATGCTAGATCAGGCATTTTACGTTAAAAGCAACAGTCGACTTGGTTGTCAAATTCATTTGAGTGAAGACATCCACGGCATCGTTTTACGCTTAGCCCCAGAAGCATAAACCGACTAGTGGTTTAGTTTCTCCTTAAAGACTTTTCTGAATTTCTCCACTTTTGGTCGAACAACTGCCTGACAATACATATTTTGCGGATTGTTCTCGTAGTAATCATGATGGTATTGTTCCGCTTCTGAATAATTGCTAATTGCTTCAATTTCGGTAACGATCGGAAGATCCCAAACTTTTTCCTTGGTCAGTTTCGCTTTGTAAGCCATCGCCAATTCCTTCTGTTCCAAATCATGGTAAAATACCACCGAGCGGTATTGCGTACCAACGTCGTTTCCTTGGCGATTCAATTGGGTTGGATCGTGAACAAACCAAAATATCTCGAGTAATTCATCGTACGAAATAAGGGATGGATCATACTCAATTTGTGCTACCTCTGCGTGACCTGTACTTCCAGAACACACTTGCTCATATGTTGGATTCAGTGTCTTTCCTCCTGCATAACCAGGCACAACAGACAGCACGCCTTTCACGTCTTTAAAACAAGCTTCGATGCACCAAAAACATCCCGCTCCAAATGTCGCTTTTTTCATACCTTTTTTGTTTTTGTAAATATAGGCAAATGGCTCAAAGTCCATTGCAAGTGAATTCAGGCAATACCTTTTACCTGTTGGATTTGGTCCGTCATCAAACAAATGTCCGAGGTGTGCATCGCATTGAGCACAGCGAATTTCAATGCGGTCCATGCCATCGCTTAAGTCTCGCACTTGCTTAACTTTTCCTTTGGTTAGTACATCGTAAAAGCTTGGCCAACCGCTTCCCGACTCATACTTCGTTTCACTCGAAAACAACGCATACCCACATCCCACACAAGTGTAGGTTCCTTTTTCATGGTGATCCCAAAATTCTCCCGTAAATGGCGCTTCGGTTGCTCCATCTCGAATGACTGCGCAAACATTTTCAGGCAAGGCTCTTCCGTTCCAGTTGCTTTTGCCAATTTCCTTCTGATCTGATGTCGGTTGATTTTCGGTTGACTGTGCACAAGCATTCACTAAAAAGAAAAGCGAAAAAATCCATGTAAATTTCATATTCATAAAACAAAGCATTCGAAAAAAAGTTCGAACTAGATAAAAGCGTACTTTTGCGCCATGAAATCAAGGTATAGTCGCAATTTTTGGATCGTTTGTTTTGCGATGTTCTTTTTCATGACAGGCTTTAACCTCATTATGCCTGAACTCAATCACTTTATTACGAATCTAGGTGGGGAAAATCACAAAGGATTGATCATCTTACTTTTTTCCATTTCCGCTGGACTTTCTCGTCCCTTTTCAGGAAAAATTGCAGACATCGTTGGACGAAAGTGGGTGATGTACGCAGGAGTCATCTGTTCGTTCATTGTATGCTTAAGTTATTCCTTTGTTGATTCCATCACATTCTTTCTATTACTGCGATTCATACATGGTTTTAGTGCTGGATTTGCCCCGACAGGTGCCACTGCATTGTTAACAGATGTCATTCCGGATAATGCTCGTGGAAACGCTATGGGAATTTGGGGGACATTTATTTCACTTGGGATCGGTGTTGGTCAATCACTGGGCTCTTGGATTTACCAACTGTTTGGATTTGATGCACTCTTTATGTCGGCAGCAATCATCACCGGTATTTCTTTTGTGATGATCGCCATTGCGAAAGAAACGCTAGTTCATCGCGAAAAGATGAATGTTCGGCATTTGCGCATCAATTGGAGCGATGTTTTTGAACCAAATGTACTTCCTGCAGCATTCGTCATGTATTTAACCGCCATTTGTTCTGGAATCATTTTCGTCGTAACACCCGATGTTTCCGGCATGTTACACATCGAAAACAAAGGCTTCTTCTTTGGATTTTACGTCATTTCCACCATCCTCATTCGCTTATTAACCAGTTCGGTTTCTGACCGCATTGGCAGACCACAAACCTTGCTTATTGGAGTGAGTATTTTAATTGTTAGTATGGTTTTGATAGCTACAGTTCAATCCACAAACACCTACATTTTTGCAGCCATTGTATTTGGCTTTGCGACGGGGATTTCTAGTCCAACACTTTTCGCTTGGACAGCGGATTTATCCCACAAGGACCGCAGAGGCGTTGGAGCAGGAACGCTCTTTTTAGCACTCGAATTTGGCATCATTTCTGGATCAATCATCACCTTATTTGTCTACGACAACACCCCAAAAGGTGCCTTTTACGCATTTATGCTTGGAGCCTTTTGTGCCTTACTAGCATTGGTTTTGTTGATTTTTCAAGTTAGAAAAGCACGCATTAATGCGTGATTTCGGTCGATGAATCCTTTGACTGATTCAAGTACCTGCGAACAAAATAGTGCCCAAGGTAAATAAGCGGAGTTAGTCCGACCGCAATGATTAATTTGAGGATGTAATTTGTAGGAGCAACCGACATATAGGTGCCAAATGACATTTTTCCTGGCAAAACAAATCCTACGTATAACACGATGTAGGAGTCAATTAATTGAGAAACTACCGTACTTCCTGTGCTTCGTAGCCAAATAAATCGATTGCCTGTTTTATGCTTGATTTTATCAAACAAAAATGCATCCAATAATTGGGATACAAGAAAGGCGCAAATGCTTCCAACAATGATCATTTGAGATTGTCCAAAAACCTTCAAATACGAAGCATTATCGGCCAAATCAGAACCTTTGATCTCGTAAGCGGGAATGGCCAATGAAATCCCAACAATAATGAAACAATAAGCAATGAGTCCGGCAGTAATCCACGACAAGCGTCGAACTGCTTTTTGCCCATAAAATTCATTCATTAAGTCCGTAAGTAAAAAGACGACCGGCCAAGGTAAGATTCCAACAATGGTCGCAAAAGGACCAAATTGACTTCCAAAAAGGGTAAATTCAATGGGGATTTGAATTAATTTATTGCTGATGAGCTCGGCTGTAACTGCGTTGGTAACGAACAATCCTGCCAGGATGATGAACAGCCAGTACCGCCTCTCATTTAATTTTTCTGCTTTCAATCGGTTCTGTTTTTAGCATAAGAAACGTGTGAAGCGAACGATTGTTCTTTGGTATTAACCACCGTAATCTAAACGCTTCGTTTTAACGTAGCGACGGATGTAGTATTCTGTTTTGAAATTATCGATTCGAACTCCTCCGTTCGCCGAATGGATAAATTTAATCGTTGATGGCGTCACTTCAATCACAAGCGCAACGTGTCCAACAGACGTGGAGTTTACATTGCTTCCTTTGAAAAACATCAAATCACCAGGCTGAATATCAGACAACTTGATGGTTTCACCAAGTTCCGCGAGTCCATAACTTGTTCGAACCAAGGAAAATCCAAAATTACCAAAGATGTAATTAATAAATCCCGAACAGTCGAATCCAGATGGCGTTGTTCCACCATAGCGGTAAGGCACACCTAAAAAAGTTTTTGCGTAGGCAATGATGGCATCCGCTTTCGGATTTACCGGGAGGCTCTTATTTGCATTCGTATCATTTGCTGCTGGATTTGTTTGTGTGTAACCCAAACCAGAAATGAAGAGTACAAAAAGAAAAACAATTGTTCTAAATTGTAATCTCATTTTCATCATTCAATTGCAAAATTATAACTATTTTCGGAGAAAATTCAAATAACAAGGTGCCTTTAATTGATATTCAACAACTTAGCAAGCTCTATTACGCCATAGGTGAAGTAGCGGATTTACTCGATGTAAATGCTTCATTATTAAGATTTTGGGAGAAGGAATTTAAACTAGAGGTTTCAAAGAAAAACGCCAAGGGAAATCGCTTATTTTCGGTGAAAGAAATCGAAAAAATTAACCGCATTTATTACTTTGTCAAGGTCGAAGGATACACTTTGGATGGTGCAAAAAAAGCGCTTCGCTCAAAAAATGTCCCTGAAATCAAATCTGAAAGCAGCACCGATCATACCAACTTAATCCTCCGATTGGAGCAAATTAAGAGCAGATTGATTCAATTGAAAACGACGCTTCCAACGGAATCAACACACGAAAAAGCTGTTGTTGCCTTTCCTCCAGCACCAACCCCAACAATTGCTCCACCTGTAGCGAAAAAACCTGCTGCTCCTAAGCTGGCTCCGCCGTCCACGGATATGCCTACTTTGTTCGACTGAGACGAGCACCGCGTGGTTTAGTAAAAAAACTCCTCGAAATAACTCGCTGCCAATTTCATTCTGGATCCATACCAGGAACACATTTCGCCATCGATGAGGTGAATCTGCGCGTTTGGAAAGATGGCTTGGTACTTGGACACATGTTCCGACTTGAAAGGAAAGGGTTCGGAACTTAAAAAGATGTGGTCAACCGTTGCTGGTGCGACATCGGACAAAGCAGGATAACGGCTCAACTCACAGGCATTCTGAAAACCGATTTTCATGAACATGGAATCGATAAAGGTGTTTTTACCTGCAACAAACGCGGGCTCGTCCCAAATGAAATAGAGGAAGGATTTTCCTTGTCCTAGGTTCTGAATGGACGCATATGCCTCGATGCTTTCTTCAACCAACAATTCGGCTTCGTCTTCTTTATCAGTCATGACACCGATGGATTGGATCATCGCAAACGCATCTTCCAGCGTTTCAATGTCACTCATCCAAACGGGAAATTCTTTTTCCAAGGCTTCAATGTCCTCTTTGGTGTTTTCTTCTTTGTTGCCAATGATTAAATCGGGATTCAAGGAACGGATCAATTGCAAATTCAGCTGTTTTGTCCCGCCAATGCGTTGCTTGACACGAAACCAAGAAGCCGGGTGGACACAAAACTTCGTGATACCAATGACTTCGGATGCTAATCCGAGATCGTGGAGCAATTCGGTTTGCGAGGGAACCAAGGAAATGATTCGTTTGGGTTCAAGGGGAACATGTACTTTTCGTCCCATTTGATCCACGAAATTTCTTCCAATCATCAAGAGATCGCTGAAATAACGTCGTAACGGGAAACAATGTGAAACTTACCGTTCTCCAATTGGACCAAAACCGCAGGCGTTTGCTTGTTGATCAACTTACAAATATCCTCGATATGTGTTGTATGATTTACCACTGGAAAAGGTGCGTTCATGATGGAGGAAATCGGTGCATCGCGCAAAGCTGGATCTTCCACCAACAATTGATACACGTGACTGTCGTCGATCGAACCTACAAACACGCCGTCTTTCATGACTGGAATTTGTGAGATTCCGAAGTTGCGCATTTTCGCAATGGCATGCGAAACCAACTCTTCTGCATACAAGGAAACCAATGGTTTATCGGCATGTTTCGCGACTAAATCCGCAGCTGTGACAATGTTTTCTTCTAAAAATCCGCGTTCACGCATCCAATCGTCGTTGAATATTTTTCCAATGTAACGACTACCATGGTCGTGGAATAAAACCACCACCACATCGTCCGCTGTCAACTGGTCTTTCAATTGCAACAATCCTTTGATGGCAGATCCTGCTGAATTCCCAACGAAGATTCCTTCTTCACGTGCAATTCTTCTCGTGTAAACTGCCGCGTCTTTATCGGTGACTTTTTCGAATAAATCGATCACGTCAAAATCAACGTTTGCAGGCAAAATGTCCTCCCCAATTCCTTCGGTGATGTATGGATAGATTTCGTTTTCATCGAAAATCCCTGTTTCCTTGTATTTTTTAAATACGGAACCATAGGTATCAATCCCCCAAATCTTGATGTTTGGATTTTTCTCTTTTAAGTATTTCCCTACGCCTGAAATGGTTCCACCTGTTCCAACACCCACCACAAAGTGTGTGATTTTCCCTTCGGTTTGTTCCCAGATTTCTGGTCCTGTGGATTCGTAATGTGCCTGACGATTCGATAAATTATCGTACTGATTCACGTACCATGAATTCGGAATTTCTTCCGCTAATCGACGTGAAACGGAGTAATACGAACGTGGATCTGTTGGCTCAACTGCCGTCGGACAAACCACGACCTCTGCTCCTACCGCACGCAAAATATCCATTTTTTCTTTGGATTGTTTGTCGTTCAATACACACACCAATTTGTATCCTTTGATAATCGCCGTCAATGCCAATCCCATTCCCGTATTTCCTGAAGTTCCTTCGATAATCGTTCCTCCCGGATGCAACAATCCTGCTTTCTCCGCATCTTCAATCATTTTTACAGCCATGCGGTCCTTCACAGAATTTCCTGGATTCGTCGTTTCGACTTTCGCGAAAACTTGTGCGGAAACATCAGCTGTTAATTTATTGATGCGGACCAAAGGTGTATTCCCAATGGTTTCGAGGATGTTATTGTATACTTTCATGCGTTGATTTTCCACAAAGTTAAGTAAATGATTTAAGCGGTTGCGGATTTTTCTTTGACACGACGAAAACCAGAAAAAAACACCTAATTTTAGTTCATGAAAAATTGCCTTTCTTTCCTTTTGAGCTGCTTGGTTTACACAAGCCAGGCCCAAGTTTCTAGCATCCTTCCTAGTCCCGTGACCTATGTTCAAAGCGAAGGCTCCTTTCAAATCAACCAAGCACTGACAGTGAATCCGTCTGAAATCAATTCATCGCTTTTCACACAGTTGAAAGAACTGGGAACGATTTATCACCAATTACGCATCGAGCCGAATGTCCAAAATGCGATGCTTCAATTCAAAAAGCTGGAGAATGTCAAACAGGATTCCTACAGCATCAATGTGGCTGAACGCATCACGATTTCTTATTCGAGCGATGCTTCTTGTTATTACGCCATGACTTCACTCATGCAATTGATGAAGCGCAACGAAAATGGACTTTACACACCAAAATGTTTCGTAAAAGATTTTCCAAATTTTCAATGGCGCGGACTGCATTTGGATGTTGCCCGTCATTTTTTCACGGTGGAAGAAATCAAACGCTTCATTGATTTGATGTCCTATTACAAGTTCAACACCTTCCACTGGCATTTAACCGACGACCAAGGATGGCGAATCGAAATTAAAAAGTATCCAAAATTGACCGAAATGGGAGCTTGGCGAGATAGCACGGTGGACAATCACTACACCACCGTTCCTCGAACCTATACAAAAGCACGCTATGGTGGATTTTACACACAAGAACAAATCAAGGATGTTGTTGCCTATGCAGAAGCAAAATACGTGACGATTGTTCCGGAAATTGAAATGCCGGGTCACGCACGTGCTGCATTGGCCGCTTATCCTGAATATTCGTGTACGGGCAAAGCACAAGGCGTCGAAGGACTTTGGGGGATTTTCGATGATATTTTCTGTTCGAAACCGGCATCCATTCAATTCTTAAAAGACATTTTGGATGAAGTGATTCCGTTGTTTCCTGGTCAATACATCCACATTGGTGGCGATGAAGCACCGAAAACTCGTTGGCACAGTTGTCCAAAGTGTCAGGACATCATGAAGGAAAATCACTTGAAGGATGAACATGAGTTACAGAGTTATTTCATTCGTCAAATGGATGCATACGTAACAGCAAAAGGAAAAAAAATCATTGGCTGGGATGAAATCCTCGAAGGTGGACTTTCGCCCAATGCAGCGGTGATGTCATGGCGTGGATTCGATGGCGGATTGGAAGCAGCGAAACAAGGACATTACGTCGTGATGACTCCAGGATCGCACTGTTATTTCGATCATTACCAAGGAAAAGGGAAAGATGAACCTTTGGCGATTGGCGGCTACACGTCCTTGGAGAAAGTCTTTACGTTCAATCCGATTCCTCCAGATTTAGGTCCGGAAGTTTCCTCATACATTTTAGGTGGACAAGCGAATATTTGGACGGAATACATTCCTGCTTTTTCCAAGGTGGAATACATGGCCTATCCGCGTGCCATTGCCTTGAGCGAAGCGCTTTGGTGTGCCAACAAACCGACGTACGATGTCTTTTTATCTGTACTCGTTCAAGATCACTTTCCGCAATTGGATCAATGGAAAGTCAATTATTCAAAAAGTGCATTAAAGGCGTCCGTAAAAACAATTCGAACCAATACTGGAATCGAATTAAAATCCACTGAACAAAGCATCGAAAACGGAAAAATAAAGGAAACTTCCATCTCCTTTCCGTTCACGCGCAGCAAGAAAAAGACAAAAACGGAAACGGTGACGATTCATCCGGAGGACGAAAGCATTCGTCAAACAATCCAAATCACCAACCACTTGGCGCTCGGAGCGAATGTTCGCTTTGTGACGGAACCGAGTCCAAAATACAACGGTGGAGACATTGTTTTAGTCGATGGTCAATTCGGTGCGCGTCCATGGAAAGGACACGAATGGATTGGATTTGACACGAATGTGATTGTGTTGGAAATTGACTTAGGTAAAGTGATGAAAATCCACGAAATAAAGGTGAGTTTCTTGCAAGATGAAAACAGTTGGATTCACGCTCCGAATCAAATAGTAATCGAATCTATTTTACCGAAACGCAGCGATGGTATAGGAATGAAAGAAGGTCCTAGCATCGATGGTTACGCGCCAAATTCGGAAATATGGAACCTTCCTTATAAAGGAAAAACTAGAACGATTCGCATTACGATTTCGGGAGAACCCGAAATCCCTAATGGTCTTCCCAGCGAAGGAAACATACCATGGATTTTCATCGATGAAATTCAAATCAATTGAGCCTCACATCCTCATCTAAAGTTAGGAGAATTGAAATGATCCATTTATCAGAAAGTTTAAGCATGACTTCTGTCCGAATTGGATAGCTATTTTCTTCCAAAAGAAACATTCCATTGACGTCGGATGTTGTACCTTTGCAAAAACTTTTTTTATGGCTACGCGTAATTGGCAAACAATTAAAAAATACGAAGACATTAAATTCGAGTTCTTCGAAGGAATTGGTAAAATCACGATTAATCGTCCACGTGTATACAACGCGTTTCGTCCAGAGACGAATTTCGAAATGTTAGACGCAATGAACATCTGTCGCGAACGTCCGGACATCAACGTGGTTGTTTTGACTGGAGAAGGCGATAAAGCATTCTGTTCTGGTGGGGATCAAAACGTCAAAGGCGTTGGTGGATACATTTCTGAAAATGGCGTTCCGCGTTTAAATGTCTTGGATTTACACAAAGCCATTCGTTCCCTGCCTAAACCAGTTATTGCCATGGTGAATGGGTATGCGATAGGTGGTGGACACGTACTTCACGTTGTGTGCGATTTAACGATTGCCTCAGAAAATGCGATTTTTGGTCAAACCGGACCGAAAGTTGGAAGTTTTGACGGTGGATTCGGATCTTCTTATTTGGCACGCCACGTCGGACAGAAAAAAGCACGTGAAATTTGGTTCCTTTGCAATCAATATACGGCTGAAGAAGCAGAAAAAATGGGCATGGTCAACAAAGTTGTTCCATTTGACCAATTAGAAGATACTGTTGTAGAATGGTCACAAACCATCATGAAAAGAAGTCCGCTCGCTATTCGCATGATCAAACGTGCGATGAATGCTGAATTGGACGGACAACACGGATTAATGGAATTGGCTGGCGACGCTACCCTACTCTATTATTTAACCGAAGAAGCACAAGAAGGAAAACATGCCTTCTTGGAGAAAAGAGATCCAAATTTTTTACAATACCCAAAATTCCCTTGATATGTCAGTAAGAGACCTACAACCAAACGCATTATGGAACCATTTTGCTGATTTGAATGCCGTTCCTCGTCCTTCGAAAAAAGAAGAACGCGTGCGTCAATTCATGATCGATTTTGGAAATTCATTGAACTTGAAAACAGTGGAAGATGCCATCGGAAACGTATACATCTACAAAGCCGCAACGGCAGGAATGGAAAATCGTCCAACGGTGATTCTTCAAGCGCACTTGGACATGGTACATCAAAAAAATTCCGACACAACTTTCGACTTCGACCAACAAGGAATCGAAATGATTGTCGATGGTGATTGGGTACGTGCAAACGGAACAACACTTGGCGCTGACAACGGAATTGGCGTAGCAGCGATCATGGCAATTTTGTCGTCAACAGATATCCCACATCCAGCAATTGAAGCATTTTTTACGGTGGACGAAGAAACGGGAATGACGGGAGCCATCAAAATGGACCCGAGCTTTTTGAGCGGATCGATCCTATTGAACATTGACACCGAAGACGACGACGAATTATCCATTGGCTGTGCAGGAGGAATCGATACAAATACGACTTACACGTACGGACAAGTTCCAGTAGAAGGCGAAACGTTCACCCTTTCCGTTCGCGGATTGTTGGGCGGACATTCCGGAATGGACATCGATAAAGGACGTGGAAATGCGAACAAATGGATGGCGAGAATCCTTTGGGAAATGAAACAAGTGACAAACATCCAATTGATTTCCTTCGATGGTGGAAGTTTGCGTAATGCCATTCCACGTGAAGCGACTGCAGTGATTGCAAGCAGCGATATTTCTGCTGCAAAATCAGTCTTCGAAGAGATTTCAACAACTTTGAAAGAAGAATACGTAAGCATTGAACCAAATTGTCAATTTGACCTTCAAACGACAACAACATCAGAACAAGCGATGGCAGAGAACGATTTCACGAAAATCATTTCCTTGCTTTGTTCCGTTCACAATGGCGTTTACCGCATGAGTCCAGACATCGCAGGATTGGTCGAAACCTCTTCCAGTTTAGCGAGAATCATCATCAAGGATGGAAGTTTTGTTTCTCAGTCCTTGCAACGAAGCAGCGTTGAATCAACCAAACGCGAAGTGTGCATGGTGATGCGAGGTGCCTTCGAAAATGCCGGATGTCACGTTGAACAAACAGGCGATTATCCAGGATGGAAACCGAATCCAAATTCAGGAATTTTGAATGTGATGGAAAACTTATACCATGAACTTTTCAACGAAAAGGTACAGGTGAAAGCGTGTCATGCTGGATTGGAATGTGGAATTTTAGGAAAGCACCTTCCAGGAGTAGACATGATTTCTTTCGGACCAAATATCCGTGCAGCACATTCACCGGATGAAAAAGTACAAATTTCTTCTGTTCAAAAATTCTGGAACTATTATTTAGAAACCTTTAAAAGAATTGCTTGATCTCCACCCATCAAGAAACTCAAAATCCTTATTTTTAGCTCATGAAATTTCAATTAAATACGATAGAAGAAGCCATCTCCGAAATTCAGCAAGGAAGCGTAGTCATTGTTGTTGACGATGAAGGACGTGAAAACGAAGGCGACTTTCTAACGGCAGCAAGAAATGCCACACCAGAAGTCATCAATTTCATGGCGACACACGGACGTGGTTTAATCTGCGCTCCCATCAGTGAAGAGCGTTGTGATGCGCTGGGACTTGAAATGATGGTAAATCACAATTCCGCAGCATACGAAACTCCGTTTACGGTGAGCATCGATTTAATTGGTCATGGTTGTACGACAGGGATTTCTGCAAGCGACCGTTCAAAAACGATTTTGGCATTAATTGATCCCAACATCCGACCAGAAGAATTAGGAAAACCGGGACACATTTTCCCATTGCGCGCTCGAAAAGGCGGCGTTCTGCGTCGAGCAGGACACACCGAAGCAGCAGTAGATTTATCCCGTTTAGCTGGATTTGAAGAAGCAGGTGTCATCGTTGAAATCCTCAATGAAGATGGTACGATGGCTCGGGTACCGAGTTTGATTGAAATCGCCAAAAGATTCGATTTAAAGATTGTCTCCATTGAGGATTTAATTAAATACCGTGTTGAACACGAATCCTTGATTGAAGAACAAGTTTCTGTGCACATGCCAACAGAATTTGGTGATTTTCAGTTAAAAGCGTTCAAAGATACGAGCAATGACCAGGATCATTTGGTACTCACCAAAGGAACATGGGAAAAAGATGAACCGGTTTTGGTTCGTGTGCATTCCTCTTGTTTGACCGGTGATATTTTTGGTTCATGTCGTTGTGACTGCGGACCTCAATTGCACAAAGCGATGGAAGTCATTGAAAAAGAAGGAAAAGGCGCGATTGTTTACATGAATCAAGAAGGAAGAGGAATCGGACTTTTAAATAAATTGAAAGCATACAAATTGCAAGAAGGTGGATTAGATACCTACGAGGCAAACGAGAAATTAGGATTCAAAGCGGACGAAAGAGATTACGGCATTGGCGCACAAATCATACGTTCTATTGGGATTTCTAAAATGCGTTTGATGTCCAACAATCCAAAAAAACGTACCGGATTGATTGGTTATGGATTAGAAATTGTAGAAAACGTTGGGCTTGAGATTGAAAGCAATGTACACAACCAGCATTACCTTGAGACCAAACGCGATAAAATGGGTCACAACCTAAAACTAGACTAATATGCTAAAGGCAACAGGAATACAAAAAGCGTATGGCGATCTTTCCATTTTGAAAGGTGTCGACCTAAGTGTTGCCGCCGGCGAATTAATTTCCATTGTCGGATCATCGGGAGCTGGAAAAACGACGCTTTTACACATTTTAGGAACGTTAGATCGTCCGGACAAAGGAGAATTGATCATCGATGGCGTAAATCCATTTAAGCTTTCATCAAAAGCACTCGCTGATTTCCGAAACAAGTCCATTGGATTCATTTTTCAATTTCACCAATTACTTCCTGAATTTTCGGCCATTGAAAATGCCATGCTTCCTGCACTGATTGGAGGAAAAAATAAAAAGGAAGCAGAAGAACGCGCACATTTTCTATTTGAAAAACTAAACATTGCTCACCGCATTTCCCACAAACCTTCGGAGCTATCTGGAGGAGAACAGCAACGTGTAGCGGTATGTCGATCCTTAATGAATCAACCTGCGGTCATTTTTGCAGATGAACCTTCAGGTAACTTAGATACTAAAAACGCAACAGAATTACATGAATTATTTTTCCAATTGCGCGAGGAATTCAAGCAGACGTTTGTGATTGTGACCCACAACGAATCGTTTGCAAAAATGGCTGACCGAACCTTGGTCATGCAGGATGGAAACTTTATTTAGTGAAAGTGAATCCGAATGAATTAAAGGAATTTCTCGATTTCAAAGCGCTTCATTACGAACAAGCTCATTTTCTAGAAGAAGACCCCATTCAACTCCCCCATCGATTTACCCAGAAAGAAGACATTGAAATTGTTGCCTTTCTCGTATCCATGATTGCGTGGGGAAACCGAAAAAGCATAGTCAAAAGTGGCGAACGCATCATCGACATCATGGGGAATTCACCCTATGATTACATCATGTCCTACAAGGGTGAGATTCCAACATCGTTTGTCCACCGAACCTTCAACAACGAAGACCTTGGCGGATTCTTTTCGTGTTTGCACAGACTTTACCAAGACCAAGGACTCGAAGCTGCTTTTTCCAAACAAGAGGCCACAGACGACTTAAAAATGCGCATCACGCACTTTCGCGAGGAATTTTTCAAAGGTGAACATTTGTCCAGAACACATAAACACATTTCCAATCCCGCTTCAGGCTCTGCAGCGAAACGCTTGGTCATGTTCCTCCGTTGGATGGTTCGTTCAGCCGACAAAGGCGTAGACTTTGGAATTTGGAAAAGCATTTCTTCCTCCGAATTAATGATTCCCCTCGATGTGCACACAGGAAATGTCGCACGCAAACTCGGACTCCTCACGCGCACACAGAACGACTGGAAAACGAACGAAGAACTCATCGACACCTTCCGTACCTTTGACGCAAACGATCCAGCGAAATACGATTTCGCCTTATTTGGATTAGGAGCGTATGAGGGGTTTTAATTCAACTCCGGGAACGGAATTAACTCGATGGAATGGGTAAAATCAGATCCCTCTAGTGGATACAGCACCAATTTGTTTTCATCCACAAATTCAAATTCAAAATCACGCTTTTCATTTGGAAACAACATCATCACGTTGTGTCGTTCGTGATCAAATTTCAGCTTCCCATGTTGACCATTACCCCTTGATAGTTTCTGGAAATTGGTCAGCAAACATGCTCCGGATTGATAAAAAATATAAACGTCACTCTTCAAAGATTCATTCATGGTGATGGCGCCATCGGGAGAAATGGTTTTTGAAACAACCCATACCTTGCTGTTTCCATCGGTAAACCCTTGGGTAAAATCCACTTCATCCGTTCGAATGCTTCCCGTGCAGGAAACCAACAGCAAGGGGAATAGAAATTTAATAAAGTAACTTTTCGTCATGTAGGATTTTCTTCACTTCTAAGGACACGGAATCAATCAATTCTGGCTTCACTTTTCCTTTGCAATAGAAAGAATATAACTCCTCACAACGATCATATTCGTACCTGCCATTTTTCCATTTGAATAAACAATGGTACGCCTCATCAAACTCATCTAAGCGGAAGCGAATGAGTAAATCATCGTAAGAGGAAGGACCATTTTTACGACGTTCAATTAAATTCCCTTTGATTGTATTTGACATTACGAGCTGTCCTTTTTCACGTTCAAAGATTAAAATCCTTCTGGACTTAAAATTGGTTGGATCATTGGGAAATGCCGCCCCATTCACTAAGATGAGGAACGCATTCTTCATGGAAACAGCATCATTCAACTTAAAAAACCGAAAGAAGCGTGGCGAACACGAACCCATTTGACCATCAAGGATGCTGGTATCGCAAATCTTCAATTCCTTCAATAAACTCAATTCGTTTCCATCCGTGAAGGTGTTTTGACTGAAATCGGTCGAAATTTGTTCAATTGTTGGCCTCGGTTTTACCTTTCCTTGTTCTGGCTTAGTTGGCTTTTGAGAATTCCTGTTCATCGTCACAACGAGTACAATGACCGCAATGATGACTAGAATAAAAAGAGGGACTTTTTTAGATTTCAAACGATTCATGCTTCTAAATTACGAATTAAATATGGTGCTTGAGGCTAGAAATGCATCTTGAAATGCGACCTTATCCATTCCTGTTTCAATTTTCCGTTCTTCCAACCACGACACCAATTGCTCTGTTGCCAAGTTGCCAGTGAGTTCATCTTTTGCCATCGGACAACCTCCGAATCCTTTGATTGCGGTATCGAAACGACGACAACCTCCATCGTAGGCCGCAGCGATTATTTCCACTGCTTTTTCCCTCACGGTGTGAAAATGTGCGCCAAATTCAACCGAAGGAAGTTCTTTTTTCAATTGTGGAAACAGGTTGCGAACATCGGTAGGGTCCGCACAACCAATGGTATCAGAAAGCGCAAGGATATCGACACCAAAATCTTTGTGCAATCGTTCGGACCAACTCAGAACCAAATCCGTGTTCCATTCCTCCCCGTAAGGATTTCCAAATCCCATGGATAGATAAACCACTAGTTTTTTATTGGCCTGTTGTGCAATTGCTTGTAACGTGTCAATCTGGTGCAACGCATCTTCGATCGAAGAATTGGTATTGCGTTGTTGGAATTGTTCTGAAATGGAAAAAGGGAAACCTAAATAACGAATTTCATCGAAAGATGCGGCATCCGTTGCCCCACGTTCATTGGCAACAATCGCTAATAATTTTGAGTCAGCATTCAAGTATAAGCCTTTTAAAACCTCGGCTGTGTCACGCATTTGAGGAATGGCTTTAGGAGAAACAAAACTCCCAAAATCGATGGTATCAAACCCGCAAGCCAACAAGTGATTTATGTAATTCACTTTGAGCTCTGTAGGAATGAAGTCCTTCAGTCCCTGCATGGCATCACGTGGACATTCTACCAATTTTACTTCAGGCATTTTGAGCTTGTTTGATGAGCGCTTGATTAATTTCTTTAATGAGGCTTGGTCCTTCGTATATGAATCCAGAATACAACTGAACCAATGTTGCCCCAGCTTTCAATTTATCTAGCGCATCTTCTGCGGTATGAATCCCACCCACTGCAATCATGGGTATGCTTCCATTGGATTTCTCGTGAATGTAGCGTATCACTTCAGTGGATCTTTTGGTCAATGGTTTTCCTGAAATTCCTCCTGCACCTAACGCTTCGACTTCAGCACTTGGAGTCACCAATCCTTCTCGGCTAATGGTCGTATTCGTCGCAATGAGTCCAGCAATCTTCGTTTCGCGAACAATGTCAATGATTTCGTCCAATTGCTCATTCGACAAATCCGGTGCGATTTTTAATAAAATTGGTTTAGGTTGTTCCTTGGTTTCGTTTTTCTTCTGAAGGGTGGACAATAATTCCATCAAGGGTTCTTTTTCCTGCAGCGCACGTAAATTCGGTGTGTTTGGTGAAGAAACATTCACCACAAAATAATCAACCTCATCGAACAGCGCGTCAAAACAAATCATGTAATCATTCAATGCCTCTTCGTTCGGTGTCCATTTGTTCTTACCTATGTTCCCTCCGATGATGAGTTGATGATTTTTTCTTGCCTTCAAATGTTTCAACGCTTCTTGAACACCGTCGTTGTTAAAACCCATTCGGTTCAAAATGGCTTCGTCTTTTTTCAGACGAAACAAACGAGGTAAATCATTTCCTGGTTGAGCCAAAGGGGTAACCGTACCGATTTCTATGAATCCAAAACCACAGCTTTCCAACTCATTGAAGTATTTCGCGTTTTTATCAAAACCCGCTGCGAGTCCAACTGGATTTGGGAACTTAAGTCCAATAAACGTTCTTTCGAGCGCAGGATGTTTCACATGATAAACAGACCGAAACAACCACTTGCTTGGCGGGAATTTCACGATAATCTTGAGGAGTCCAACTACAAAATAGTGAACTTTTTCCGCATCAAAACGAAATAGAATAGAACGAATTACTTGGTACATGCACAAATGTAAAAACTAATTTCTACATCGGAGGGAATGCACCAAATTTTAGAGGCAAATCAATGCAGTAAAAACACCACCCAAAACGTAGATCCAAGGATTCATGATCCATTTTTGGTATTTAACACCTCCATAAATGGATTCGAAATCCATTCTTTGTCGAATTTGTTCCGAGCTTGGCTCTTCCCTGTCCAGTAGAATTTTAATCATAGTCATTCTTTTTGGTAAAATAATTCTTTCAATTTTAGTAATGCACGAAATGTTTTCACTTTGGCGTTGTTTTCAGATAAGCCAACTATTTCTCCAATCTCACGGAAAGAACGTTTTTCAAAAAAACGCATTTCAATTAGTTGAAGTTGAGCTTCCTTTAACTTCCCTAAAGCAGCTAATAATTTCGCTCTGTTTTCCTCACTGCTGTCATCTGTGAAATCATCCATTACTTGTTTCAAAGTAACGGAATCAATGCTCACAGTACGCTGTGCTTTTTTATCACGAAAAGACTGATACAACTCACTTTTGGCAATGCGAAACAACCAAGAAGAAAACGGAACTCCTCTGTTTTCATACTTTTGAATACTCGCCATTGCCTTAACGAAAACACAAGATGTGATGTCGTAAGCGATTTCAATTTCATCTACTCGTTTGTACACGTAACGAAAAATCGCTTCATGATATCTTTCATACAAAGGAGCAAAATAACGTGGATGTTCTTTCGCACGCTCAACGAGTTTCATTTCCTCATCCAGACGAAATGCACTCTGATGGTAAATCATGTTGACAGCCATAAGAATTGGTTTTAGTTCTAGTTTGTTAAATGGAGATCGCGAGGCTTGCAGTCCGCGCTTATTTTGATAACGCAACTATTTTCCATTCGTAACACTTTTTTCTAAAAAAAAATGAAAAAAAATTCAAATTAAAAGGAAATCCTAAGCTGGACAAGCAAATCAGATTTTCGACCACCCATAATTTCTTCTGCTCCTGAACTAATTGAATGGCGGTTTTCATATAAAAAGACACCGTATTTGACCCAAAGATCACAAGAATGCCAGAAACTATACCTAAATAAGACATATGCTCGGCTTCCTTGGTAGTAATAGGCTGGCACTGCAAATACATATAGAGCATTGCTTTCAAAGGCATAGATTCGTGTATCGTAGCTATCTGTATCAAACAAGGCAAATCGCAAGGACAAATCAAAAGGGGAACTTTTTGGTTTAAAGATTAGGTCTTGATAGAACATCATTCCTTTTTCAGGCGCATTGCTTGCACGTTGAATGCTGACGTATTCCAACCTCGATTTTAAGGAAATGAACTCATTCAATACACAAGACATGTTTAAACGAAAATTCCGTTGCAATACATCCTCTATTTCGGTAACTGTTCCATCCGAATCACGGCTATTTTTTTGCCGCAACTGTTGCCTGAATCTGCCATACAACTCAAAGGTCTTTGAAGGTTTAAAGCTGGGTTGAATCAAAATTTCATGGCCGTTTGATGGCGCATCTACCCCATATTTCATCCAAGGAAACTTAAATAGATCAACATAACCATTGATTGACCAAGCGGGTGCTAATTTCCATTTAATGGCTACATAGGTTCCTTCTTCATTTTGCGTATTACTGCCCTCGGAAAATCCTGCATTATAAAACGTTTGATATTCTTTTTGGTAATTACGGAACAAGAGTCCGACACTAAAGCGTGGATCCAACGAAAGCATGGCGGCATGGACCATTGCCCAACCTTTTATCGGTTCAAGATCTGTGCGCAGCACCTTAGATACTTCTCCGAAAACATGGATGTTTCGAAAAACATAACTGTAATCAGAACTAATCGATTGTTGACTCGTTCCTCGAAAGTCAAATTGATTGTACAACTGTATAGGCTTATTGAAAGGTTTATCATACGCTTGATAGACGTATGCCGCTCCCCAGTGAAAAGCACCAAGCTGGTAACGTACATTCCCACCAAAAATCCGTTCTGTTAGTCCATTTTTTTTCGCGATTTCATTTGTTGTCCGATGCAAACCACTTAAATCAATGGTAGAAACAAACTCTAAATCGTCATAAGTCGAATCAAGCGATGAACTTCCATCCAATTTCTTCTGTGAAGCAAAGACCAGTAAGGACCAATTTCCATAGGCAAAATCCGCTGCCGCACCGCGTAAAAAACGCGATTCATCGACCGACGTATAAGCCCGAATGGGAATGGCCGTTCGCTTCATGGTAGTGAGGTCTGCTGTTTTCCCGAAAGCATAACTTGACCATAAATTCAATCCTTGTCCAACCTGTACCTGATAATCACCAAGCGCGAATGACCTCAGGTATTTCCCTCCTTTGAAAAAAGCGTGTGCGGAGTAAAAATCAAAACCTTGTTTTTGGCTTCCCTTAAAGAATTCTTCGCCGGCATCTTTCTCCGCCGTTATTCCCAGCGAAATATTCGTTTTATAGGTATAGCGAAACCGAGAAAAATAGCGATCGCCATTGCCATAATAGTATTTATTCGAAGCTTGCAACACGGAATCATTGACATTAGCATAACCGGCTTTTTGTTCGATCATGGGTTGGTAACGTAGGTATTGCTCAAACTTGCCTTGATCGATGGCTTCTTTCCAAGTAAGGTGTAATTGATCGAGTCGATCGTCCACACGCACAAAAGGAAGCACCAACTGAATCACGTTCGCATCCCAATAACGTAAACTCTGCAGTTCATAAATGGAAATGAATTTTCCATATGCCTTCCGATGCAACAAAAGGTCATTTATTTGAACTCCGGTCAATAGCGCCAACTCCTCTAACTCTTCACCTGTTGTCGTATTGAGGTTGATGGGGTGATCATAATAATAATTTAATTGTTCGACTATAGTCGTTAGATCCAAGTTTTCCGATTGAAATTGTTCCGAAATGAATTCCACGCGTTGTTGAATGATTTCGCTTCGGTCCTGAGAATAGGACAATGAAAGCAGCATGAGGAAGGTCAAACTTAAAATAAACTTCATCCTACTTTACATCAAATTGAAAAGAGACATGAGGTGACCAACCGAGAAAGGCATGGTATGCTGTTCCGAGATCAAATTGAAACCGTTCTTTAAACCTGCCTCCACATCCAAAGGAGAAAGACAAGGGTGCTGTTGAGAATCCTCCTCTAAAAAACCAATTCGAATGCGGGTTGTATTCTGTTCCAAATTTGACTTGAATGGGCATGATCACATTCTTCTCTATTTCTGTCAATACGCACAATTGATCCGATAGTTTGTAAGCCAAACCAATGCGCAAGGAAGTCGTTAACCTTTCATTTAAATTGGCAGAGACTTTGGTCCGACCGATATTGCTTGCACCGACACCAAAGGTAAGGTTCGAAGTAAATTTGACCAACAATCCTAGGTCTGCACTCACGCGTGAAACAGCCCCATAATTTTCATTGAGTTTGATCAAATGGTGGTTCATTTTTAATCCCATGGATACTTTTTCTGAAAGCAACATGGAAATCCCTGCACTGTTTTTCACGGTACGAAATTGTTGGTACCCATACCATTGACTGCCAGCAGAGATCACCGTATTTTTAAGAGGGAATGCATAAACAAAACCTTGAGATTGCAGTTCTTTCAATCCAAATCTATTCTGATAAGCAAGACCGAAGGAATGCTTTTTGATTCCAACCAGTGCCGCAGGATTATTCACCTGAGCCCAAACGTCCGTAAGTGTCACACTTGCATTGGACATCGATAGGGATCGTGCACTGTTCGTTAAATTGGTTTGCCCATGAACGGTCAACCAACCCATAAGAATTATAACTTGTATTAAATGTTTCACACACATCAGTTGAAGGAACTAAAATACATTTTTCGTTTGGATTAGCCTTCAACTTGTCGAATCTAATCGTTTAGTCTAATTTCAATCCAAAGTTCTGTCGTATATTTGAAAAAAGAAATTTAAGACATCCATGTCCAATTTAAACTACCCATTTGAACCCGTTGCTCATGAAGACTGGGTGCATCAAATACAAAAAGAATTGCGGGATCAAGCGGACCGCATTCACTACAAAGATGACTTAGAAGGATTGGAATTGAACATTACGGCAGAGCAGCCAATTCATCACATTCCCTTTCCTATCGGTTCAGTAGAAACGAATTGTGTTCACTTTGAACGCATTCAAGAAGAAAAAGAAAGCAATCGACGCATGCTGATGTCGCTTATGCAAGGAGCAAATGCCCTTTTCATCGCCATTGAAAAAGAGCAGGTGGATTGGAATACGGTCTTTCATCAAATCGAATTAGCCTATATCCGAACCGAAATATTGGTTCAGAACGAAGCGCAATGGATGGAAATAAAGGCACAATTAACGAAAGAACAACTCAAGCACCTAGTTATCATAAATGACTTCATTTCAAATCATCCCATTCCAGGTTGTCAAGCATATTTTAACGGTTTTGAAATTCATGAGATTGGCGCTACTGCCATTGATGAATTGAGCATTCTATTAGGTAGTTACCACAGGCACTTGATGACTGGAAATCAAACGGAAACGCTATTTAGCCTTGGTATCGGAAATCAGTATTTCGTTCAATTAGCCAAAATAAGGGCCTTTCATTATTTAGTGCATAAATTGAATGGAATTCATGGGATTGAAAAAGCGAACTACCGCTTGCATGCACATATTGGTTGGGTGAACAAATCCCTCAAGGATCCTTACACAAATTTACTTCGTCAAACGACCGAAGCGATGTCCGCTTACGGTGGCGTAGTAAACGGATTAATCATACATCCTTGGGATGAATATTCAAAAGAAGGCAAGGAAGACTTCACCTTGCGAATGGCGATCAACATTTACAACCTGCTATCGGAAGAAGCACATTTCAACTGGGTTCAAGACCCCATGAAAGGAAGTCGAATTGTTGAAGGATTAACCAATCAGATCATTGAAAAAACATGGTCGCGCATACAGCAACTAACAGATATGGATGAGTCATCTATGATTTCATCTGCTATCAGTCAGATTGAAAAGACACGTCAACAAAGAATAGCCAAGTGGCAACAAGCGGAAGAAAAATTGATTGGCATCAATTCGTTTTTAAACACTGATCATGGTAAGGCAAACACTTGGGGTGTTCTACCTAGCTATCTTGGAAAAGAATATTTAATTGTAGAAAAAAATGGTTGAGATGAGCAAAATCGATTTAAAAAAGATTTCAGCATTTGAAGCAACTGTATCCGAAAGGAAGTCTGAAGTTTTTGAGGTGGAAACAACCGAAGGATTCTCCGTAAAATCTACCTATTCAGTTGGGGACCTTTCGAACATCCATCACGTGAAATTTCGTTCAGGATTTGCGCCATTTTTAGGAGGGCCTTACGCTTCGATGTACGCCTCCAAACCATGGACCATTCGTCAATATGCCGGATTTTCAACGGCCGAAGAATCCAATGCATTTTACCGACGAAATTTAGCGGCAGGACAAAAAGGTTTGTCGGTTGCTTTTGACCTGGCAACACATCGTGGCTACGATTCCGATCATGAACGCGTGAAAGGTGATGTTGGTAAAGCCGGCGTTGCGATTGATTCCATCGAGGACATGAAACGACTTTTTGACCAAATTCCCTTGGGTGAAATGTCGGTTTCGATGACCATGAATGGTGCAGTATTGCCCATTATGGCGTTTTACATTGCTAGTGCATTAGAACAAGGAGTGAGTTTAACGCAGTTAAGCGGAACGATACAAAACGATATTTTGAAGGAATTCATGGTGCGTAACACGTACATCTACCCTCCTACTCCATCCATGCGCATCATTGCCGATATTTTTGCTTACACCTCGCAACATATGCCGAAATTCAACTCGATCAGTATCTCGGGTTATCACATGCATGAAGCAGGAGCGACTGCAGCGTTGGAATTGGCTTATACATTGGCAGATGGTATTGAATACGTCCGAACCGGACTGAATGCTGGACTTAAAATCGATGAATTTGCTCCAAGACTTAGTTTCTTTTGGGCGATTGGGATGAATCACCATGTTGAAATCGCCAAGTTAAGGGCTGGACGCTTATTGTGGTCGAAGTTGATTCATGAATTCAATCCAAGCACCGCTAAATCCATGGCTTTGCGCACCCATTGTCAAACATCTGGATGGTCCTTGACCGAACAAGATCCCTTTAACAATGTAGCTCGCACCTGCATCGAAGCACTTTCCGCCATACTAGGTGGAACGCAATCCTTGCACACGAATGCCTTGGATGAAGCCATCGCCCTTCCAACAGACTTTTCGGCGCGCATTGCTCGCAATACCCAGATTTATTTGCAACAAGAAACGGGAATTACCTCATTTATTGATCCAAGCGCAGGAAGTTATTACATTGAATCCCTCACAAATGAATTGGTCAATCAAGCATGGGAATTGATCCAAGAAGTGGAAGATTTAGGTGGAATGGCCAAAGCCATCGAAACGGGCATTCCTAAAATGCGCATTGAAGAGGCAGCGGCAAAAAAGCAAGCGCGCATTGATTCTACGCAAGAAATCATCGTAGGAGTTAACCGTTATCAAACCGAGGAAAAAGCAGACTTCGATATTTTGGAAATCGATAATTCCAAAGTTCGCAGCGCACAAATTGAAGGATTAAATTCCTTGAAAGCCCATCGAAATGAGCAACACGTTCAAGTTATTTTAACAGAATTAGAACAAGCGGCGAAAGATCAAAAAGGAAACTTATTGGAAATTGCCGTAAGAGCCGCCCAAGCCAGATGTACACTTGGCGAAATATCCGATGCTTTGGAACGCGTATACGGACGCTACCAGGCAGTTATTCGATCAATTAGTGGTGTGTATTCAAAAGAAATTATGAAAGATCAAGATTTTGTAAAAGCTACAGAGTTGGTAAGTGTTTTCAGTCAATTGGAAGGAAGGCGCCCAAGAATCATGATAGCAAAAATGGGACAAGATGGACACGACCGAGGTGCAAAAGTCATTGCCACTTCCTTTGCCGATATAGGTTTTGATGTAGACATTGGACCACTGTTTCAAACACCTGCAGAAGCCGCCAAACAAGCCATTGAAAACGATGCTCATATTTTAGGAGTATCTTCGCTTGCCGCAGGACATAAAACCCTAGTTCCTGAAGTGATTGCAGAATTAAAAAAACAGAATCGTTCCGACATCATGGTGGTTGCTGGAGGAGTGATACCGCAGCAAGATTATGCTTATTTATACGAAGCTGGTGTGTTCGGAATTTACGGTCCAGGGACAAAAATTGCCAAAGCGGCACAGGAGATATTAAACCTCCTTATTCAAAGTCATGAATAATTTTTTGTAAATTCGGCACAATAATTGAAAACAACCCATAAAAAAATATAAAGCTTATGTTTTCTAGAAAATTGATTTTCCCTGTATTATTTAGTTTATTTTGCTTGAGCAATCAACTTTATGCACAGGATCCAAAATTACAGTTAAAGGAATCGAAACGCGTCATTACACTTGATAATGAAGGAAGTAAAAACAACCGCGTGGAAATGAAATCCATCTTTACGCCTGCGGGAACAAAGAAAGTCTTAACGCAATGGACTATTTCAGGGACGAAAGACAAGGATTGGACATTTGCTAAAGGAGATGAAAAATCAGATGTCATCGAAATAGAATTTAAACGTGTCGGAAATTACAGTGTATCCTTGTCTGTTACTTATTCGAAAACGAAAAAAAACAAGTCTGGCGAGGTAGAAGAAGAAGAGTTTGATCTTTCCGAAGACCGCGATAATTTTATTACGGTAACAAATAACTTGGATGAGCTTACACAAATCCACGCGGATAGTAACTTCATTAAATTGGTGAAACGAGCTTCTGACTACGTAGTGAAACCAAGGTATTCTAATGATCCAACTCCCTATATTTTCTTAGCAAAAGGATTTTTCGGAATGTACCGAAAAGACATAAAAGATCCGATGATTGAAGATCCTTTTGAGGAAGCGATCACAGCGACGGCTACTGCCATTGAAAAGGACGAAAATGGCGTGTTTAAAATGCCAATTCACGAGATGTGGTTGACTAATTTTCAAACAGAACTGTTGAACAATGGCATCGTTTATCGTTTAGAGGAAGAAAAAGGTTATCCTATTTTGTATTCGAATAGTGACAAAGAAAAAATGGCAGAGGTGAATGGTGAAATGCTGGATGCTTGCGATTCATACGCATCCGTATCGAAAAACCCGATCGCTGTTAAATTCATTGAAGCGGCCATTCGTTTTCAAATGAAAGACGTTAAAACTGCTAACTTGATTTGGAAAACAGAAATTCCAAATTTGATCAACATCACGGATTTGGAGAATTTCACAGCTGCAGACAAAGACGCATTAAGAATTGGAATCATTTTAAGTGCTCAACAATTGTTTATTCGCGACAAAAATTATGCAAACGCGCGTACCATCGCTCAACACGTAGCAAATTGGTTTGAGTACGACAGGGACTTTATTGCGTTTTATGAGAAGGAAATGGAAAGTTATAAGAATAAAGAATAAATCAACAATTCTATCTTTAAAACTAAAAAAGGAAGTTTTCACTTCCTTTTTTTATGCTTGTATATTTGAGTTATGAAAATCCATATACCAAATTACCTAAGAAACAAATATACACTTACAGGAATTGTCTTTATGGTGTATTTTTTATTCCTGGATGACTGGGATGTTTTCACGTTGGTTTCTCAGCAACGAAAACTAAATGCCTTAACAGAACAGAAGGGTGAAATGTCCAAACAATTGAAGCAAACCAAACAAACGTTGCGAAGATTAAAAAACCCTGAATACCTCGAAGCCTATGCTCGTTCTGAAAAATTCTTCAAGAGAGATGATGAAGAAATATTTGTCATCACTTATAAATAAATTCCTTTCGATCGATTAATTTCATTTGCGGATAATAATACCCCAATATCTGGTCAAACGTATAACCTTTCTTCGCCATGTTCATGGCTCCTTCTTGACAAAGTCCAACGCCATGACCAAATCCCCTTCCCGATAAAACGACCTCTTCACCAACGATCTTCGCATCAAAAAAGGTAGATTTTAATTTGAATTGTTCCCGAAGATCCCGAAGCGGTATTCCGTACACCGGATGAAGGTAAAACGCGGCACGTTGCTCCTGTACAAAATGTTGAAGCAATAGAAAACTTACCGAATCTTGGATGGGAAAATGATATTTATCTACCAGATACTTGGTCCACTGATCCTTTGGAATCCGTTTTTCCCATTTCGCTTGCTGCGTTCGAATGCAAAAAGTATCCTTAAAGGAACACAAATTAGGAATTTCCTCGTTCCAAATGTACTGCGGCTCGGATGTTTGTCCACCACAGTTCGCATGAAAAAAAGTCGGATACAATTCGCGGGACTGGTCAACCATGATCAAACCACGCGTCTGGTGAACCGCTGAATCAATGGTAATACTCGAACTCCGATGATGCAAATAAGCCTGACAATGCACACGGTCACAGAGGTTATAGCCATTTTGCTTGTGCTTTTTCCAATTCTTCATGGCATAGGTTCGACTAATGACCGCTTGTGCCTTGTAATAATTGATTTTCTGCCCAGTACCACCCTCAGATTCAACAACACCTTCCAAATACGTCTCCATGTCTAGGTCGTTGACCAAATTCAAGGCTTCTTTTCTGATTTCAATGTCGAAGTCTCCTTCGTACGATCGTTGTTTGGAACTTGGTTGAATCAATCGTATTTGCAGGTAATCTTCTTGTTTGTCTTGGATGAGTCGGATGGACTTTCCTTTCGCTTTTTCTACCCCATTCACAACCACACGCACCATTCCACCGGAATAGCTTGCTTTAAAAACATCCGCTGGACCTAATTTAGCCAATTGCACGGTATCTTTAAAAACGAAATAGGTTCCTTTCCCTACAATTCCCTCTACCTCTTTTATCGATTTATCGGAAAAGATGCCCACTCGAATCGTTTGGGAAAATCCAACATTTAATCCTAAAAACAAGAGCGTTATAATAATTCTGGTCATTTAGTTTAAATATTGAATTAAATCAAGGGCCATCTTATCACTACAACCACTTTGACCTAAAAGGGAAATTAATTCGTCATAGGACGCTAACATTTCAACCCTACCCTGCTTTCCATCGGTAATTTTACCTAATTCACTGATCATTAATTCGGCATTGCATTCCTGCTGAATCAATTCGCGAACGATTTCTTTGTCCATGATTAAATTCACCAGCGAGATGAATTTGATCTTCACTAAAGCTTTGGCAATCGAGTAAGAAAGAGCTGAACTTTTGTAACAGACCACTTGAGGAACGCGAAACAAGGCTGTTTCCAAGGTTGCCGTACCTGAGGTAACTAATGCAATGTTTGACTGCGACAAAAGCTGATAGGTTTGATTTTGAACCAAGCTAACGTTTTTTCCGAGTTTAAATTCTTGATAGAACGACGCTGGTAAATTTGGAGCACCCGCAATAACGATTTGATGCGTCGCATGAAAGGCTTCAGCCGCTTTTAACATGAGCGGTAATTTTTTCTTTAATTCTTGTTTTCTACTCCCTGGAAGAAGTGCTAAAATGGGTTTATCTGAATTCAAATCGAGTTTTGTTTCCTCTGATTTTCTGAAACGGTCTACTTCATCTAATAAAGGATGTCCAAAATAATGCGCTTCCATGTTGAATTTCTGATAGAAATCAGGCTCAAAAGGAAGGATGGCGTACATGCGATCAACGTCTCTCCTAATCTGATAAATGCGTTTTTCCTTCCATGCCCAAACGGTGGGGGAAATGTAATAGACAACCTTTATTCCTTTGCTTTTGGCCCATTTTGCCATGCGTAAATTAAATCCGGGATAATCGACGAGCAACAATACATCCGTTTGGAAATCGGTGATTTGTTGCTTACACAACTTGAAATTTCTCAGGATCGTTGGTAAGTTTTGAAGTACTTCCGCAAAACCCATGAACGCGAGGTCACGAATGTGTTTTTTCAACTCAACTCCTTCTGCCGAAAGTCGATCACCGCCCCAAGCTTGAAATACAAAGTTTGAACTGTTTTTTTTCCATGCGTGAACGAGGTTTGCTGCATGCAAATCTCCAGATGCTTCGCCACTTAGAATAAAAACGTTTTTCTTAGACATCTTACTTGATCAAATTCACGTAAACCATGAATGGAGCATAAATAAGCATGCCAAAAATAATTCCTCTGGTATAAGCATACTTTTCTTTGTTTAAAAACAAATAGAACCAAAGTAAATTCGGGATCAAGCCGAGGGACAAATAGCGACTCAGGTATTCCACTGAATCATTTACTTGACTCCACAAATAAGAGAATTCGGCATGACGTGATTGCGCTAAAATAAAGACGATCACTGGTAAAAAAATGATTGGTGTGAAAATTCCTATCACAAAACCAAGTACATGCTCTTTTGTTATTTTTCTCATAAGTTCCAATTTTTCATTTGTTGTAATGTATCGTAAGCAGTTAAGTCAAAATGTGTTGGGACGACACTCACAAATCCATTTTTCAAAGCCTGTAGATCTGTATCGGGACGTTGGTCCACATCCGCGAACTCACCTGTCAACCAAAAATAATCCCTTCCAAACTGATCCTTTCTTCGCTCAAATCGATCTGCCCAATAGGCATGTGCCTGTTTGCAAATCTGTATGCCCTGAATCGAAGTTTGTTTCAATTTAGGAACGTTCACATTTAGGCAGACACTTTTATTCAAAGGTGATTCGATCAATTTTTGCACAATTTTAGCACCAAAATGCTGAACAGCTGTAAAGTCCGCATCTGAATCAAAATCAGCCAACGAAAATCCAATGGATGGAATCCCTTCCATAGCACCTTCAATGGCTGCAGACATGGTTCCTGAGTATAGTACATTTGTAGATGAATTTTCACCATGGTTGATTCCCGAAAACACATAATCAGGTTTTCGGTGCAGGACTTCATAGATGCCTAATTTTACGCAATCCACTGGAGTACCAGAGCACGCATACGCTTCAATTCCATGGAAAAGATTGGTTGAAACCAATCGCAGTGGATCATTGATGGTAATGGCGTGTCCCATTCCCGACTGAGGCTTATCTGGCGCAACCACAACGACTTTTCCAAATTGCTGGGCCATTTCCACCAACGCATGAATGCCTTTTGCATTGACGCTGTCGTCGTTCGTCACTAAAATAAGTCGTTCTTTTTCCATCGATTACGTATCGTAAAATTAGGTATTAATCAGTTTTAATTTTCTACTTTTGATAGACGATATGAACAATTTGAAATTAATAAGTCCAAGTCAAAACAAAGCTTATTGCTTTGTTTCCATCGCTCCAATCAGAAAGGAAGCAAATGATGCTTCAGAAATCGTGTCTCAACTCCTTTTTGGCGAACCGATTGATGTGCTCGAACATGGTCAGCCTTGGGTGAAAATCCGAACGGTACTAGATGGATATGAAGGCTACATGGACATCAAGCAATTGCTCCCTTTAACCGATAAAGAATTCCGAAGATGGATGGATGCTTCAAGTTACCAAAAAGAAAAATCCTTGTTGATTCAGACGGAATTTGGTGAAATTTTCACATCGAAAGGAAGTTTCATTGGAGAAGAATCCATTTTTCACATCGGAGATTTCTCATTTCATCGTTCTGAACTTGTCAGCACTAGTGAAAAGTCCATATGGGAGGATTCGCTGGATTATCTCAACGCACCCTACTTATGGGGAGGGAAATCCATTTGGGGAATAGACTGCTCCGGTTTTGTTCAAGCAATCTTTCGTTTACATGGATTCAATTTACCAAGAGACGCTTATGAACAAGCACTCATTGGCACAGACGTCCCATTTGAAGATTGCCAAGAAAATGACCTAGCTTATTTTTCCAATGCAAGTGGAAAAATCATCCATGTTGGAATCATCGGTAAAAATCACCAAATCATTCACGCATCAGGACGCATTCGAATCGATGAATTAAAAGAGCAAGGCATCTGGAATGAAGAATATGAAAAATTCAGTCATTCATTATCGCACATAAAAAGACTTTAATTACGATATTTGCATCCATAAAACAGAAAAATGAAAGATCAAGCTATTTTCGACCTAATTAACGATGAAAAAAAACGCCAGTTACATGGAATTGAACTGATTGCTTCCGAGAATTTCGTGAGTGATGAAGTGATGTTATCCATGGGAAGCGTCCTTACCAATAAATATGCAGAAGGACTTCCAGGAAAACGCTATTATGGTGGATGTGAAATCGTGGATAAAGTGGAACAATTAGCCATCGATCGTTTGTGTCAACTCTTCGGAGCAACGTGGGCAAATGTTCAACCGCATTCTGGTGCACAAGCTAACGCCGCAGTGTTTTTAGCATGTTTAAATCCTGGAGATAAAATTCTTGGATTCGACTTGTCCCACGGTGGACATTTAACGCATGGTTCTCCGGTGAATTTTTCCGGAAAATTGTACAAACCCTTTTTCTATGGTGTGAAGAAAGAAACAGGAACGGTTGACTACGATTTAATGGAAGAAACCGCTCGTCGCGAAAAACCAAAAATGATCATATGCGGAGCTTCTGCATATGCACGGGATTGGGATTATGCACGCATACGCAAAGTTGCGGATGAAATCGGCGCATTGGTACTTGCAGACATTTCACATCCTGCAGGAATGATTGCTGCCAAATTATTAAACGATCCTTTGGATCATTGTCACATCGTTACTTCTACGACACATAAAACATTGCGAGGACCTCGAGGTGGAATCATTATGATGCGCCATAATTTCGAGAATCCATTTGGAATAAAATGGAACAATGGAAACCTTCGTTCGATGGGAGCTTTGCTTGACGCAGCCGTTTTCCCAGGAATCCAAGGCGGTCCACTAGAACATGTCATCGCTGCCAAGGCAGTGGCTTTTGGTGAAGCACTTGACCCATCGTACACGACGTACATGAAACAAGTTCAAAAAAACGCTGCTGTTTTCGCTCAAGAGTTAGTGAATTTAGATTACACCATTATTTCAGGTGGAACAGACAACCACAGCATGTTGGTGGATTTACGCTCAAAAGGAATCACTGGGAAAGATGCCGAAAATGCATTGGTTATTGCTGACATCACCGTGAATAAAAACATGGTACCTTACGATACCGAATCTCCATTTGTCACTTCAGGTATACGCATTGGTACTCCTGCCATTACAACGCGTGGCGTGAAAGAAGATGAAATAAAATTCATCGTTTCACTGATTGATCGAGCTTTGATGAATCGAACGGATGCAAATGCAATCGCACAAGTACGAAAAGAAGTGAATGAATTGATGTCCAGTCGTCCTTTATTTGCTTGGTAAAATGCGCTTCGCAGGAAAGCGAGATCGGTTTATTTTTTATGTTTGGCTTGCTGTCCTTTTTCCATTCGGAGGAATCAGTGGATTGATTTATTGGCAAGAAAGCGATTTTACACCTCTTTACCTGTTAGGTACAGTATGGTTCATACTTGGATTGCTTTTTTTCATCATTATCAGAAGTACGCACTATACCTTAGTAGACAATGATACTTTGGTCTGCCAGTCCATGTATTTCTTCAAGAAAACCATCCCAATTCAATCGATACGGAAATTTGAACCAGCGAATGGCTTCTATGCCGGACTTAAAATGAGCACTTCATGGAAATGCTTGATCCTTCATTATAACACCTACGACGAACTCCTAATCTCACCGGAAAACGAGGAGCTTTTTGTAGCAGAAGTTGAGCGAAGGAAGACGTTAATCAACCCATAAATTGTCTGTTGAACTTCCGTGGCATGAATTACATGCTCCTGAAGTAAGTGCAGACCCCATTTCTTTTTTATTACCTGTTGGACCAGTTACCACAGGATACAATCCAACAGGACTAAAATCTGCAGTCGTGTAAAAATTACCTTTGCTATCAATTAAGATGGTTTGTTTCAAGGTGCCTGTTTCATTTGGGCCCGTGTAGAAATCTACTTTACCACTTGAAACGGTATTCAATAAGTTTTGATCATAAACGGTTCCAGCAGCGATGAAACATCCTTCTCCCTCCCCTTTTGCTTGGTGACAAACCATGCAGTTTTGACCTTTATTGTGACTATCATCTGCACCAGCAGCACTAATGTTATCTTCGTGACAAGCGTATTTGCCATTGCAGGAATTCAAACTTAAGGCTACGGTTGCTCCAATAAAAACAACGCCAAGCAATCCATTTACTTTTTTCATTTGTGTTTTTTTTTCATGACTGCATTAAATTTTCATCAAAACACATCATTTTTTATAACTACTTAAAATTCAACTTTACAAAGTTATCATTTATAGTTTTACATAGCAATTGCATCTATACAATCAAAATGAACTACTTGTTTTAATTGTACTTATTTTAGCAAATTTTTGGAACGTTCATTGGTTTTTCTGCTAATTTTAGGCAAACTTAA
>JANRBR010000008.1 GCA_030727405.1 Crocinitomicaceae bacterium
TCATGAGTAAAACGAATGAATTTCATTCTCCTTTTCACATGAACGAACTATTAATAAATTACCCTAATTTGTTAATATCATTCACCTAGAGATGAATCTGTTCTGAAAGTCATTCATTAACTTTGCTTTTATGCGCAACCTCATCGCCTTTTTACGTCGTTTTCAAATCTTTTTGGTCTTCGCTGCATTGCAAGTTCTCTCCTTGTTGCTTTATGTGCAATTTTTGAGTTTCCCAAGAAGCCAATATTTGACGACGGCGTCTAATGTGACAGCAAAAATATTAACGTGGGAGAACGACATCACTAAGCACTTTAACCTCAGTAAAAACAATTACGCGTTGCAACGTGAAAATATCCGTCTGAGGGAACGTTTGCCCGAATTTATGTATACCTTAAGTGCTGGAAAAGTAAGGGTGGAAGACACCATATTCAAACAACAGTACACCTATATTCCTGGAATGGTCATTAATTCATCGGTTACTCGAAGAAATAATTACTTCACTTTGAATATTGGAAGTAAGCAGGGAGTGAAGCCAAACATGGGTGTTTTCTCTGATAAAGGTGTTGTTGGGATTGTCCACAATACGAGTGAGCATTATTGTGTTGTGAAAACGGTTTTAACGAAAGACATCAACATTGACGTGATCATTGAACCAATCCATTTATCTGGTATTTTGAAATGGAATGGGCGCGATCCAAGAAGGGGTTCCATTGACGGGATTTCAAATGATTTACTCATAAAGCAATGGTCTCGCGTCGTAACACGTGGTGGATCAGGAATTTTCCCTAGAGGGATTCCAGTTGGAAAAGTAGAAAAAATTCAAACCATCGAGGGAGAACCGCTATGGAACGTTGTTCTGAGGTATGCTGAGGATTATCGGACACTTCAGCGCGTTTATGTCGTGAAAAATTTATTGATTGAAGAACAAAAAGAATTGGAAGGACTCATCCCGCCAGACAAAGAAGAAGATTTATTGCAATGAATAACTTAACCAAAAATATCATCCGATTCTTTGTGTTTGTCGTATTACAAACCTTGATTTTTAATCAATTAGAAATTGGTTACGGGTTTCATTTAATGATCCATCCACTATTTGTCATGTTATTGCCTTTTGAGCTGGGCGTAATTTCCCTGATGGGACTTGCTTTTCTCCTCGGAATCATCATTGACATTTTTTCAAACACCTATGGATTGCATGCGTCATCCTTGGTGATGTTGGCTTATTTTCGTCCAATTCTTTTCAAGTTTTATGGTCCCAGAGAGGGCTATGATCCCTTGAAGGAACCAAATGTATTTGACATGGGGAATCGATGGTTTACCTTGGTTTTTGGAATTCTTTTGTCCATTCATAACTTTTGGTTCTTCTTGGTGGAAAGTTTTCAATTGAATCAATTCTTATTCATCCTGCAGAAAACCATTTTTAGTACGGTTCCATCTTTTTTAATTTGCTTGCTGCTTCAAAGTTTCTTGATTAAAAAATCCAAAACAAAATGAATTTTGATATCCGACGTTATGTAATCCTTGCCTTCATTATCCTGGTGGGATTTCTATACACATTTCGTCTGTTTTACATGCAAGTAGTGGATGACACTTGGACATTACGGGCACATGAAGTGGCGGAAAAACGGATTGAAATTACGCCACCTCGAGGAGTTGTTTTTGATCGAAATGGCATGAAAATCGTTTCCAATCGAACCTATTTCAATTTGATGATGGTCGAGGACGAAATCAAAAACCTTGACACCGTTGCCTTTGCGAAACTCATCGGTTGGACTGTCGAGGATGTTAGAAAGCGATTCAAGGAAATCATCAAAGGTGAAGGAACGTATTACAATAAAATTACGGGCAAACGTACCTCAAATTACCAAAAAATCAGAAAATATCCTTTCTTGAAAGAACTGACTCTTGAGGAGATCTCGCGCATTGCGCCACATTTAGAAAATTTCCCAGGTTTTTATGAGAAAGTCACCAGCATGCGAAATTATCCATTCAAGAGCGGTGCAAACATCATGGGGTATTTATCAGAAGTGAATCGCGAAGAGGTAGAAAGTGATCATTTTTACAAGCCCGGCGATAACATTGGTCGTTCTGGAATTGAAAAGTTTTACGAACGTGAATTGCGCGGCAGAAAAGGAATTAAATACATTGTTACCTCTGCATTGAACAACGCAATCGAATCCTTTGCAGATGGAAAATACGATACCACCGCACGTCAGGCGGATCCATTGAAATTAGGAATGGACATGATCATCCAGTCTTACGGTGAAAAATTGATGCAAAATAAAAAAGGATGTATTGTGGCCATCGAACCATCTACGGGTGAAATATTAGCTATGGTTTCTGCCCCATCTTATGACCCGAACCTTTTGGTCGGCAAAAGAAACATTAGTGCAAATTACCCGAAATTGGCCTTGGATAAAAACATGCCGTTGTTTCCTCGTCCTTTACAAGCAGAATATCCTCCGGGATCCATTTTCAAGTTGGTGCAATCGTTAATTGGAATGCAAGAAGGTGTCATCACGGCAAGGTCAGGATTTCCATGTGATAAAAGCCTTGTTGGATGTCATGATCACCCTTCTGCTCGCAATGTGGCGGAAGCCGTTCAATATTCCTGCAACCCATATTATTACGCTGTTGTTCGCAGAATTATTCAACAAGGAAAGAAAAAAGGGATTTTTGCTGATGCTGAATATGGCTTAAACAAATGGCACAAATACATGCGGAGTTTTGGCCTTGGGAAAACCTTGGATGCAGATGTTTCCGGACAACGACCAGGTTTGATCCCTGATTCAAAATACTACGACAAATGGTACGGTCATCATCAATGGGCTTTCTCAACAATTCGCTCCATTTCCATTGGACAAGGTGAGGTAAAATTAACTCCTCTCCACATGGCCAATATCGCAGCGATCATTGCCAATAAAGGTTGGTTTTATGTTCCACATTTCGTAAAATCCATTGGTAGAAAAGGTCCACTTGCCATTTACAGAACGAAAAAACGAACCATGGTAAACGAGCAATATTACGGGCCCGTCATTGAAGGAATGAGAAAGGTAGTAAATGAAGCAGGAGGAACAGCAAGCATGGCGCGCTTAGATGACATCGAAATTTGCGGGAAAACGGGAACTGTTCAAAATCCTCATGGGGAAGATCACTCCGTTTTTATCGCATTCGCACCAATGAACAACCCTAAAATTGCCATCGCCGTATTTGTTGAAAATGCAGGATTTGGTGGAACATGGGCTGGTCCAATCGCTAGCCTAATGATTGAAAAATACTTGAAACGGAAGGTTTCAGATAAGGATAAAGAGAAGCGCATCATAGATGCCAAACTTGCTTACATTTCAAATCAACGGTAATGAGAAAGGAAGAAAGTTTAATTTCCCATTTGGATTGGCCTTTGTTCATCTCGTTCATTCTGATGTTGATCGCAGGAATGACCACGCTATACTCTGTAGCCTACAACGATCTTCATCCGAGCATTTTTGATGTGTCCATGATGTATGGGAAACAATTAATCTGGATCGTCGTTTCTTTGTTTCTTGGTCTACTCGTCTTTTTAATTGACTCTGATATCTATCGAAGGTTTGCCTTCCCCATTTATGGCTTTACCTTATTCCTACTAGTCGTCGTGCTTTTTATGCCTGCAGTACATGGAGCTCGCGCATGGATTGGAATTGGGTCAATGGGGATTCAACCGGCCGAATTTGCGAAGATTTCGACAGCCTTGTTACTAGCGAAATACATCAGTAGCATTAGCGTCAAACAACAAAATATTAGTAGCGTCCTAACGGCAAGCGCCATTTTATTGGTTCCAATGGCATTGATTTTACTTCAGCCTGATGCGGGAACCTTTGTCGTTTTTACTTCTTTTCTCTTTGTGATGTACCGCGAAGGACTCACATTTGATCCAATCATTTTAAGTTTTGTGAACAGGATTCCAGGGGTTCGCTTCAAGGAAACATGGGTAGGAAGTCACTTTATTCCAATCCTTTTTGTGATGATTTTTATTAGTGTCATCACCTTATTATTGAACTCGGTACAATTGGATTTTTTCTTTTTGCCTTTCCCCGTTTCCGGATCCATTGGTGTCATTTCAACCATTTTAATTTTTTCCGTTTTATCCATTCTTTTTCTACAGCGTTTTTCAGCGAAAAGGGAGCGCTCTCGTGGGACGGTCATCATCATTCTTGGATTCGTCTTTACCAGTGGACTTTCCTTCATTGTTGATCATGGATTCAACAGTTTAGCACCCCACCAGAAGGACCGTATCGAACTATTTTTAGGACTTCGCGAAGATCCAAACGGGAAAGATTACAACCGAAACCGTGCCATGGCTGCAGTAGGTTCCGGGGGACTACTTGGGAAAGGATACAACAAGGCATCTGTTTCGAGTGTTGAAAGCAATCACGTGCCGGAAAGTGAGACCGACTTTATTTTTTGTCCATTTGCGGAAGAATGGGGCTTCGTGGGGATTACTTTTCTTTTTGGACTCTATTTATTCATGTTGATTCGAATCATTCTCATTGCCGAACGCCAGCGGTCAATCTTTAACCGAGTATACGCTTATTGCGTTGGAATGATTCTGTTCTATCACTTTGCCATCAATATTGGTATGAACATTGGATTTGCACCAGTGATTGGAATTCCACTTCCATTCTTTAGCTATGGGGGTTCCTCCATGATGTCGTTTTGCATGATGATGTTTATTCTATTAAAATTGGATAGCCAACGTAAAGATGTCTTAAGATAATTGTCGCTAAATTTGATACTATGAAGAGTTTTAATGAACCTGAAAAAATGTCTGACGAGGATAAGAAAAAATTCACGCGAATTTTCTGGGCCTTTTCACTCGTTCCTTTCATTTTAGTGACTGCACTGTTATTGTTGCAATCTGAGAGCTTATTGCCTCCTGTTTCAATGTTAGATAATCCACCAGAATTACAAGCATCACTGATCATTGCGAAAAAAAACGTGAAAGAGGATACCATTATTGGTCGTTTTTGGCAAGTAAACCGCACGAGTGTTAAATACCGTGAAATTTCTCCCTATGTTTTTGATGCATTGATTTCAACAGAAGATGAACGCTTTTACAATCACTCTGGAGTAGATTTTAAAGGATTGGCACGTTCGTTCATGAGTTTGGGGAGAAAAGGTGGGGCCTCAACGATCACTCAACAGCTGGCAAAACTATTGTTTACGCTAAGAAACCGACAATTAGAAGAACTTGCGCGTACCAATGGTGAAAGTTTAGACCTTCCTACAGGAGGAATTTTTGGAAAATTTCGTCGCTTGAATGAAAAAGCACGTGAAAACATCATTGCCAAACGTTTAGAAGAACGATTCACGAAAGAGGAAATCATCACCATGTACTTGAATCAATTTGATTTTCTATACAATGCTGTTGGAATTGAAAATGCTTCCCGTGTATACTTTGATAAGAGTCCGAAGGATTTAACTAAAATTGAAGCAGCCGTATTGGTCGGGATGTGTAAAAACCCTGACCTTTTCAATCCATACAAATACACGATAAAAAATTACCGTAAAAAAGCAGCAGATCGCGCCGGAATTTCTCCTGAAAATGTAACGGCAGAACAAATGGCGGAATTGCGTTCAGAAGATTCCATTCGTTCGATCTCTCGCCGCAATCAAGTTCTTTTTCAATGGTTGAAAAACAGTCAAGCAGAAAATGAGGGACTTAGAACCAAAATTACCCAAGAAGAATATGACCGTTTAAAGGTGATGCCGATTGTCGTTCATTATAAATCCTTGGACCACAAAGAAGGTATGGCGCCGTATTTTAGGGAATCGTTGCGCAAAGAAGTGACCCAGATTTTGATGTCAAAAAACGAAGATGGATCCTTCAAGTATTTAAGAGAAGATGGAAATCCATATGATATTTATGGTGATGGATTAAAAATCTATACCACCTTGAATCCATCCTTACAACGACATGCTGAATATGCAGTTGAACGCCATCTCCGTGATGATTTACAACCACAATTCGACATCAACAATCGTCGATTAAAGAATTTCCCTTTTGCGAATTCCATTGAAAAGAAAATGGTCAATAAAATATTGGAATCAGCCCGAACCTCATCTGGGCGTTTTCAAAACATGACCTTGGCAGGATATACCGAAGATGAAATTAAAGAAAGTTTCAATACTCCAGTGAACATGACCGTGTTTTCATGGAAAGGGGAACGCGATACCTTGATGACACCAAATGATTCGATTCGATACTATAAATCATTCTTACACGCTGGATTACTTTCCATGGATCCAACTACCGGCTTTGTTCGTGCTTGGGTCGGAGGGGTGAATTTTAAGCACTTTGGCTACGATCACGTGCGACAAGGGAAACGACAAGTTGGATCTACCATTAAACCATTTGTCTATGCCGCGGCACTATCCATGAAGGTGGTTAATCCGTGCACCACTTTTACACCAGGTGAGTATTGTGTCGAATTAGTCAATGATCAAAATAAAGTGGTTGGAAAATATTGTCCGAAAGGTCACGCTGCTGGTTCGGTGAAAGACGGATTGGCCCAATCTTCTAATCCAACTACGGTTGCCGTGATGGCTCGTATGGGCGCATATAACCCTGTCGCGAAAACGGGAGGACCTTTCCAAATCGAAAAATTACTTAGAAAGGCAGAGATTGAACTCAATAAAAATGATGTTGTCCCATCGATGTGTTTAGGAAGTATGGACCTTTCACTGTATCAATTGGTGGCTGCTCAATGTGTGTTCCCAAACAATGGAATTTATGTCCGTCCAACAACCATTGAACGCATTACAGATCGTAATGGAAAGGTTATTTACAGTGCCACGGAGCACCGCGAACAAGCATTAAATTCTACCGTTGCCTACGAAATTTTAAAAATGATGAAAGGTGTTATTCAGAGTGGAACCGGAGCAAGTCTGCGAAGTGGTAGAAGTTGGGGTGGAATCACTGCACCTACTGCAGGTAAAACAGGTACCACTCAAAATAATTCCGATGGTTGGTTCATTGGAATAACCCCAGAACTTGTCACAGGTGTTTGGGTTGGAGCGGAAGATCGTGCGGTACGTTTTCAAAGCATGAACTGGGGACAAGGTGCACGAATGGCCCTGCCAATTTATGGTTATTACATGCAACGTGTCTATAAAGACCCATTAGGATTATCCACGCGTGATTTTCTTCCTCCGGATGATTATGATGCGACAGCTTACGATTGCAAGGATGCCCCTCAACCTGAAACGGTGGATGAATCCGAAGTACCATTTGAATTTTAAGAGATGAACAAAGTAGTAAAAAACGTTGAAGACGCATTAGTCGGCATCGAAGATGGGATGACACTCATGTTAGGTGGATTTGGTCTTTGCGGCATTCCAGAAAATTCCATTGGACAATTAGTGAAATTAGGGACGAAAAACCTCACTTGCATAAGCAATAATGCCGGCGTTGATGATTTTGGTATCGGACTGATGCTACAAGCGAAGCAAGTAAAGAAAATGATCAGTTCATACGTTGGTGAAAACGATGAATTCGAACGACAAATGCTCAGTGGAGAATTGGAAGTAGACTTAATTCCACAAGGTAGTTTAGCCGAACGTTGTCGTGCTGGTGGTGCTGGAATTCCAGCATTTTTTACTCCTGCGGGATACGGAACGGAAGTAGCTGAAGGAAAAGAAGTACGCGTATTTAATGGCAAACCTCATATACTAGAAAGTGCATTAACCGCAGACTTTGCCATAGTGAAAGCATGGAAAGGTGATACGGAAGGAAACCTCATCTACAAGGCTGCGGCTCGCAACTTTAATCCGATGATGGCCATGGCTGGTAAAATCACTGTAGCGGAAGTAGAGGAACTCGTTCCAGCAGGAACATTAGACCCCAATCACATACATACACCTGGGATTTTCGTTCAACGCATCTTCCAAGGAGAAAAATTCGAGAAAAGAATCGAGCAACGAACAGTTAGAAAGAACGATTAAGCACAGACGATATGGCACTCGACAAAAATGGCATTGCCCAACGCATTGCACAAGAATTAAAAAACGGATGGTACGTCAACTTAGGGATTGGAATTCCTACGCTGGTTGCTAACTATATTCCTCAAGGTATTGACGTTGAATTTCAATCCGAAAATGGCATTTTAGGCATGGGGCCTTTTCCGTTCGATGGAGAAGAGGATGCGGATTTGATTAATGCTGGAAAGCAAACAATTACGACTGTTCCAGGCGCTTCCTTCTTTGACTCTGCCACTTCGTTTGCCATGATTCGCGGACAGCACGTTCAATTAACGGTTCTTGGTGCCATGGAAGTTTCTCAAAACGGCGACATTGCCAATTGGAAAATCCCTGGGAAAATGGTGAAAGGAATGGGTGGTGCAATGGACCTTGTAGCGTCAGCAGAAAACATCATCGTTGCCATGATGCACAGTAATAAAGCAGGAGAATCAAAAATCCTGAAAGCATGTACCTTGCCTTTAACCGGTGTTGGCTGTGTGAAAAAAGTTGTGACTGAATTGGCCGTTTTGGAAATCAAGGATGGTAAATTCCACTTAATCGAACGCGCACCAGGAGTCAGTGTCGAGGAAATCATTTCAAAAACGGAAGGTGACCTTGTTGTTCCTGAGGTTGTTCCTGAAATGCACTTTGATTGATTCCTTTTCTCGAAAAATACATCGCCGCCATTCATGCGAGCATCGCTGCCTCGGAAGCGATTATGCAGATTTATCAAAACGATTTTGAAGAGGTCATCAAATCCGATGGTTCTCCATTAACACAGGCCGATCTTGCTTCGTCTGATATCATTGACGCTTTTTTACGTCCCTTCGGAATTCCCATTACTGGGGAAGAGACAGAGAAAATGACGTACGAAGAACGTGCTAAGTGGACCGAATGCTGGTGTGTGGATCCACTCGATGGGACAAAAGAATTCATCAAAAAAAACGGAGAATTCGCCGTGAATATCGCATTAATCAAGGAAGGAAAAGCAGTTTTTGGACTCATTGCCTCACCTGTAAACCGTGAAATACTCATAGGTTCAGCCGATACTGGTGTTTTCCTTTTCTCTTTTGACCAAGTCTATGATTTTTCGAGTTGGAAAAAATTAAGTCGACCAGAAAAACATAATGATCCTTTGGTTATGACCTGCTCTCGTAGTCACCATTCTGGTCCTGTCTTACACTTTATTCAAGATTTGAAAGCCATTACGGAGGAAGTAGTGTTTGCTAAAAAGGGTTCATCCCTCAAATTCTTCGATTTAGCGCTTGGTACCGCAGATGTGTATCCGCGCTACGCACCAACCATGGAATGGGACATCGCCGCTGGACAAGCCATTTTAGAGGCGTTAGGAGGGACGGTGGTTCATGCTGAAACTGGTGAATCCCTGCGATACAATAAAGCCAATCTAACCAATCCGTATTTTGTGGCGAGAACGGCGGCTATGCCGTCAAGCGACAAATAATCTCCTCATGTTGTGGATATTGATCCAATAATTCTTGCCTAGAAAACAATTCAAAATCCCGGAACATAAAACCCGGAGCAACCGCACAGGAAACAAGTGCATAACCGCCTTCTTGTACTTCGCTGCCAAATATGTCTTGTTTTTTCACTAAATGATAGGGACTTTGTCCGGAAGATAAATCGAGGCCTAGCAGTTTTTGCTCATGACCGTTTTCGCTGATCACATGAACGGTTAGTGGACTTCCCTCATGAAAATACCAATGTTCATCGCTTTGAATGCGGTGAAAATTCGAAGCGTTTTCGAAAGTGAGCAAAAACAAAATAGACGTCATCAGGGCTTGTTCTCCATCCAACGTTTCCACACTTCGATACGTTTCCTTGTAGTAACCACCTTCTGGATGTGGAAGTAATCCAAGTGATTGAATGAGTTCGTTTATACGTTGAGTATGTTTCATTTCAGTCAAATTAAAATCAATAGTTCTGATCATTAAGGATTTCCAAATCTATTCTTTGAAGATAAGATTCCGCAGCGTTTAAGTGCGACCTTTTCTTGTCTTCTGTCATCTTATCAAAACTATGAACCAACATTCCGATCCGTGGATTGGACAAGAAAAAGGAGCGTTGTTTATCCATAAATCGCCAGAAAAGTCCATCCCAAGTCGCTTGCCACTCCCCTTTTTCGTAATCACTCATTTTCATCAAATAATTACTGCCACTAATGTACGGTTTTGTCGACATGAGTCCACCATCAGCAAATTGACTCATCCCATAAATATTTGGAACCATCACCCAGTCATACGCATCAATGAACAGTTCCATGAACCATCTGTATACCTCATCTGGATCAAACTCGCACAAGAGCATGAAATTACCGAGTACCATCAATCGTTCGATGTGGTGACAATATCCAGTTTCTAAAACTTTTTTAATCGTTTCATCAATCGGAGGAATACCCGTGTTTCCTTTCCAAAATGAAGCTGGAATCTTTCGGGTAAATCCCCAGTAATTTCGGGTGCGTTCTTCACTCCCTTTCAGTTCATAAACCATGCGAATGAATTCACGCCAACCGACAATTTGACGAACAAATCCCTCGAGGGAATTCATAGGTACATCATGTTCAGCTGCGGATCGAATGGCTTCATCAATTACGAATTGTGGAGTCAATAAGCCAATGTTTAACATCGGGCTAATCACACTGTGATTGAGTACCAACTCCTTTTTCAGAATGGCGTCCTCATAGTTACCAAATTCCGCAAAACGCGTTTCAAAAAATGCGTTCAGAAAGCATTTACTTCCCTCAAATGAACTCGGATAATGCCAGGAATCCTTCAAAGAACCTGGATTGAGGGGAAAGTGTTCATCCACGTATTGGATGGCTTCCTCATCGAAAATAGATTTCTTTGGCGTTTCAACAACAGGTGGTTTCAGTCCTTTTGGATACCGTTTTCTATTGTCCTCATCGAAGGACCATTTTCCTCCTTTTGGACCACCATCGGCTTCCATCAAAAAGTTGCGTTGGATGCGCTGCGCTTTGTAAAACTCCGTCTGAAACAATTTTTTTCGCGTGGAAAAAGGAGCAAAATCATCTGTTTCATTCAAAAACAAGGGAGAAGGATGCTTTTCCAAGGAAACATGGAATGCATTCGCGGAGCTTTTCAATCTTTTCTCCAACCAATTATCCGTCGGATCGATGTAATGAACAACGCTGATCTCTTCCGTTGATAACCCTTGAATCAGCATACGAATATCTGATTGTTCTTCGGTGGTGTCTATATAACGTACGCTAAATCCTTTCGCATGTAAAAAGGACTCATATTGCTTCATTGTTGCTCGGTGGTAGGCTAATTTTCGTTTGTGAAAAGAAAATTGACGGAAAAACAAACATTCTTCCACTAAATACACTTCATCGCATGCCGCAAAAACGGTTGTGTCCTCCATTAATTGATGCGGGAAAATTAAGCCGACATTCTTCATCACTTCGCTTTATTCATTCGACATTTATCACTGCAGTATTTTACTTCATCCCAGGCTTTCTCCCATTTCTTTCTCCAAGTAAAGGGACGCTGACAAGTCAAACAGATTTTCTCTGGTAAATCGCTCTTTTTTCGCTGTTTCATTTGCGTGGATTGACGTGTTTTTTCACAATGCGTTTGGCCTCCGTTTTCACTGCTAATTCCTTTCGGAAAGACCATACCTCTTCGCTTGAACTTCGATGGGTTTCCTCCAAATCCACAATTGGTCCTGGATAATTGATTCCGATTCTAAACGAATAAAGTGTCTGTTCCATCTCACTTAACAACCAAGGTTCATGAATGAATTCAAGCGGTATTTCCGCCAATTCAGGAATCCATTTTCGGATGAATTCACCATCTGGATCATGTTTTTTTGAATTTTTAATTGGATTGTAAATGCGAATGATATTCATTCCGGTGAGACCAGCTTGCATTTGAATTTGTGGGTAATGTATTCCTGGTTCGTAATCCAGAAAGAGTCGCGCAAGAAAATGAAGTTCGCGCCAATCTTGTTTTAAATTGAAGACATAAAATGAGACCAACATGGCCCGCATTCGAAAGTTGATGTATCCCGTTTCCATTAAACAACGCAAACAAGCATCGATCAAGGGAATTCCCGTTTTCGCCGTATGCCAGGCATCCAAATAAGCGTCATTTTTCGGTTTTACTACTCCCAAGTAGGCCTTGTTGAAAGGTTCAAATTCGATTCGACATTCATCTTCAAACTTTTGAATAAAATGACAGTGCCAATGCAAACGAGAGATAAACTGGGACAAGGAACGTTTATGAGAGGATGTCTTGTAATGCTGCATCGTATATTGGTAAACCATGCGCATGCTGATGTTTCCATAACTCAAATACGGTGAAATTCGACTGCAACTTTTACGGCTCAACGCCGGTTTTGAAATGTGATTGGCGTAATTTACACTTCGTTTTTTCAAAAATCCATCCAAATATTTCCAGGCAATGGACTCTCCTCCAGGTTGAAAATTGGGATGATCTGTGGTGATGTCTTCGGACAAAGGAGCTCCCTTTAATTGCAGATACTTCGATTCGGAAAGGGAAAGAATGTTCCAATCGGTTTCGGGAACTAAAAAAGGTTCTTTTTCCATGATGGACTTCCATCTTTTCTCCCAATCCAAACGAGTATTTCCACCGCGTTGTACCGCATTGTGTGTATACTCATACCATTGAATTTGGTGCACAACACAAAACTTCTGAACGGATTTATCCCGTTGAAAAGTCAGGTTATTCCCTACCTCTTGATGAGCATAAATCGTTTTAATGATGTAAGATTCTTGTAAGGCTTCAAATAACGGAAGAACTTCAGAATGAAATAGATAGAGCTGAGAATCAAGCTCTGAAAGTTTCTCATTCATTTCCAGTAAAGACTGATAGGCAAAGCGCCAATGACGAACATCGCTATCGTGGTACGCCATGACCGAAGGTTCAAAGCAATACAACAATAAAATCGGAAGTGCTTGCTTTTGAGCGTGAAACAAAGCTTCGTGATCCGTAAATCTCAAATCACGCTTGAACCAAACAACAACGATTTCTTGTTTTTCTATATTTTGCTCGGCCATTTATCTGTTTTAGCATAAGATAAACGCTGCAATAAGTGATTTTCGAAATATGCATCCAATCCAGCGCAGGTTAAAGTTTTTGCTTTCGCTAAATCCACAAATCCGTCTGTAGCTAACCATTCCTCATCGAGATCAATGAACTGAATGCTTCCTATGATGAGCATTGTTCCATTCATGGTGATGTCCACTTTTTCCTCAAATTTCATTCCGATGCTTATTGGACTTTCAGCAACGGAAGGTGCAGGAAAGCTATTGAAGTAGGATTCATTCAAACCACAAGCCTCAAATTCAGACGTGTCACTTGAAAATTTAGCAGAGGTCTGATGTGCTTTTTCTACATCCGCTTGATGAATGAAATTAATCGTATAATGTTTTGTTTCTAAAATATTGCGCAGGGTATCGCGTTGAACGGTATCTGGCCGACAAATAAATCCCCACAATGGCGGATTTGCACCAATGTGTATCAAGGAATTGAAGATGGCTACATTGGAAATGCCATCCGAAGATTTTGTTCCAATCAAAAAAGCTTGCTTGATTCCTGCCAAGGAATTGATCAATGTTGCTCGGTAGCGGCTTTCAAATTGACTTAATTGTGCGGCATCAATCATCATACGTTAACTTCTTTTTGAGTGAGTTCTTTTTTCAAGGATTTCCAATAGGCAAAAAAGGACGGGAAATACCCTGTAATTTCTGAAGAAATCCAATCGCGCGATTCCTCTATACCTGTATAACCACTATTTAATGGATGTTCTTTGAAGTACATGAGTTTCAAGGAAAACTTTTCCTTAAGTTCAGTAAAGGATCCAACGAACAGCTGTATGTTTTCCACATTTTGAGCCAGTTTCAATACAAAGTTTAGCACCTTCGAATCAACGGGATGTTCCTTAAAAAAGACGGGATCAAGTAATAAAATACGATTTCCTACTTCTCCATGGTGCCAGTTAGGATCTAGGTTATAAAAATTGTAAACAAAGGTGGGAATCGTAGAATCTACTTCTATTATTCCATTCATTGGAAGCTTGGTTTCCAGCTGAATGCTAACTGTTTCGGTAAGTTGCTTTGGGACTTTCGTTGGCGGCAAGCTTTCATAAGGTGCGTCCAGAAAAGAACTGTGCTGCTGTGTGCCAGCGAAACGATTGATGTTCTCTTGATTAGCCACATATTTCTTGTTGCTATTCGCACCACAAACCCACTGCCAACTGCAACGATTACTCGCAAAGTCCCCGTCAAGTAGATGATAATACATCCATTTTGAAGGCAAAAACCAATGTGATTTTGCTATGTTCGTCACCAATGCGGCGGTGTACATACGCAAGTGATTGTGCATGTAACCATGCGTATATAATTGTTCAATGGCTTGATCCACAGCTTCAATTCCGGTTTGGGCATTGACAACGGCCAATGGAATTTCATAATGCTCGACTTCGTCTTGTGGAAATTTAATTTCTTTATCCAAGTTTCGAACTTGACCAACTCGTTGAAAATAATCGCGCCAAGCTAATTCTTTGACAAAGCTCTCCATTTCCTCTAGGCCATATCCTTTTGCTAAGACCATCTCCAAAACGATCTTGGTACTGATAACACCCCTCGAAATATAGGGAGAGAGATAGGTCACTGCGCCATCCAAATAATTGCGCGTCGATGCGTATTGTATCGGGTCGATGCGTTCAATGCGCGCGATAATCTCGCTGTATTTCGTCGGAAATTCCATCAACGTTTGCTGATTTTATTCATCGAGATACTGGTTTGACGCGTACATTTAAAGCGTTCGATTTCTGGGTTGCGTTTTTTCGCATGTTTTTGACTCACACCACTATTCACGCGGTCTCGCCAAAGAATAAAGCTACTTCGCTTTAATTCCTTTCGCATCAAGTCAATCACTTGTTTTTCCGTTTGTCCAAATTGAACAAATATGGCCTCAAACGGCGTCCGGTCTTCCCAGGCCATTTCGATGATCCGATCAATGTCAAGCGGTGTGATTTCCTTTGTATTTAGCATAGTTAAATGCATAACACAAAGTCAAGATCAATTGTTTGCTGTAAAGCGTAGACTTTTAAAAAATACTTAGAATTAAGCTTTTTTAACGAATTCCGATTTTAGAGCCATTGCTCCAAATCCTTCGATTTTACAATCAATGTTGTGGTCACCAAACGCTAAGCGAATGTTTTTTACTTTGGTTCCCGATTTAATGGATTTAGGCGCCCCTTTCACAGGTAAGTCCTTCATCACGACAACAGAATCTCCGTTTTGTAATTGAACTCCATTGCAATCCATTACGATCAATTCATCAGAAGAAGTCGGTGTTGGTACAAAAGTCCATTCAAAGGAACATTCTGGACAAGTATATTGATTTTCTGCGCTTGCATATCCATATGGAGATTCACATGATGGACATTCTTTTAATTCTTCTGACATCGTTGTTGTATTTCTGGCAAAGGTAGTATTTTATGTGCAGAGATGCAGGCAAATGCACAATCCAAGTACCACTGAGAAAATGTTGAGTAAAAGAAAAAGGGCAAAAACGATCTGTTTTTGCCCTTTGCTTATTAGAGTATATTTATTTAGTCTTCTTTTCTGCTTAATGCATAAATAACCAAACCAAATCCAATTTTGTTGATCGCATCAGCAATATTGTAAACGATATCCATCGCCTTCACTGCCGCCTCTGGATCAGCAACTAATTTAATTCCAAACAATCCACCTGGAGTTCCAAGAATATATCCCAATGGATAAATCGCCCATCCAACTAGTACGAACCAAGCTAGAATTTTTGTCGCTTTCGCAACTTGAGGTCCCGCTGATTGTGCTAATTTTGATACCTCTCCGAACCAAACTAGGTAAGCAATGTAGAAATAAGCTGCTCCTGAAAGAACACCCCACATTACACTATTTCCTCTGTCGATTGTTTCCCCGAAGTAACCGGTAACAAGCATCACAAGTGAAGCAAAAATTAATTTCCAAAGTAAGCTGATTTTAGCGCCTGCTTTTTTGGTAATTAAATAAAACTCAACACACATTAATGGCACAGTCAAGATCCAGTCAACATAACGGAAGAATGTTGGTGAATCTCCCGTCTCTAGGTTGTACCCTCTCATGTAGTAGTAGTGTACTGCTGCAATGAAAGTGATTAATCCAGAGACTAATACTGATGTTCTCCATTTTTGAGGTGTGTTGTTTAACTCAAAAAAGAAGAATACTGATGCGGCCATCATGGCCATTGTTCCGATAAAAAACGTGAACGCCACGTAATTATCACTTGCAATCTTTAAATGTTCCATAGTAAATAGTTTAAGTTTGCCCTACTCTTAAGGATTTTCGGTTTCTCCATTTATCAAACGTTGGTTGGAACTCCAACGAATTGAATAACAATATACTACAATTTTTGTTTAAATTCTCATATAATTTATTCAACAAATATTTTTTTGTAAAATTTATTCATCCAAATGATGTGCGGAAAGCTAATACAGGAAAGGAAAACAAAAAATATAGCCGCAATTTCTGATTCATTTAAATTTTTAAAATAATTGGTCGTGATCCAATAAGTGAGTGATAAAAAACCGATGGCAGCCAGGTTAAATGGCAAGGATTTCAAGTATAAGGTTTGACTATTTGTGTTAAGTCCATTTTTCAAGTGTCGCCAGCCGTTTAAACTATGTTGTCCAATAAAATACAAACTAAAGGCACTTAACAAGGGTAGTTTCATCCCAACAAAGAGCATACATACTGTCAAGAAAAACGAACTTTTCCGTTCAATGATGCTCCAAATGAACGAAAACAATAATAAACCGTTAGAAATAAGGACAGCTTGTTTAGCCGTAAAAGGGAATTGAAGGGATTTTAGGTGAGCAAGTATTGTATTGGTTTCAGTCTGATGTCCAATTAATAGGATTCCAAATAAAAGCGTACCCCAAAGCATGTTTTTACTTGTGTTTATTCTGTTTGGATTCCATTCTTTAAAATCACATTGTCCAAAATGCCAAATAGAATAAACTAAAAAGAAAAGCAAAGCACTATTCGCGGAAAGAAACCACAAAAAGAGAAATAGGAACGATACCCCGAGATACTTCAAAATAAAACTGGTTTTTACGCCTTTAACGTGCACGCCGCTCTCGAGTAAATGATCTACGGCTCCATGAGGAAGACCAACAAGTAGAAATCCAATAGAAAAAAGGATGACTTGAATGGCAAAAGAATAAGAAGCGGCAAATGTTTGAATCAAGAACAATGTAACTGCCAGAAGTAAAACACAAAATGGGGCAAGAATGCCTTTGCAGGAAACACTTAACTCGGTTCTCAACACACGTAAAAATGGACGAAATGGAAGTGTTGAGAGTATGCGGATGTCTTGAAAAACACTCGTTTTACCCTCGAGAAATCTAAAAACTGTAAACACATCATTCTTTTTAAAGAGAACCGTGAAAATTTGCTTGCCCAAATTCGGGCTATGTAATAGAATTAAAATCAATAAGCGATCATAAAACTGAAAGCGTTTTGGTTCCATGTGCAATGGCATCAATTCCTTTTTAGCGAGCAACTGATCTGCAATCTGTTCCGCTCCTTGAAACATTTTTTTAAATGCGTATCCTGTGCTCGGCTTAATGGCACCAGACCTTCCGCCTATTGGAATAACTCCTTTTATTTTCTCTTGAACAATTTTCGATGTGGACATTGGAATCGTTCCCTTTTCCATTTCTAATACTGTGTATTTACCAAAGCGGCTTGGAATGTATGCTTCTAAAATTGACGCTGCTTCATTCGAAGTAATTGGTTCTATTCCAAAACGGGTCACTTCAACTAGTATGCGGTTATTGGGCAATGGGAGCACATACACAAACTGTGTGTAACCATCTTGAGGAATATCAAAATCCATAAGGTCAACACAATCTGTCTCTTGATAGGGTTCAATTGGTGATATAATGTAGCCAATAAATGTTTGCCATAGCAATGCTTCGTTTTTTTCAGGTTCGGCAAATGCCGGTGGTCGACTGTCAAAAACTGTTTCCGCATGAAAATCTCCGTTTGCGGTTTTTACTTGAACTCCATTCTCTGTCCTCACTACACTTAAAACCGACGAGTAAATTCGTGACAACTGATGAGCCTCGATGATTTTACGGCATTCATCGTACAAGTCAATACTCGAAATATGTACGTAACGAGAGTGTTCAAGGATCTCTGGTTCCTGCCGATTGACACTTATTTTGGACCATGTTTGGGAGAAAAGATGCTGGTATTGTTTTGAAATAACATCATCCTTGGATGTCCAAAAACAATATGTTTTATCGTTTTTACATTTATCATCAGCATCGATCAACGCAATCTTTTTATTGGCCAACAAGCCGCGAGCCTCTAAACTACGCAACAAGAGGGTGGCAGATGCACCTGCTCCAATAAATAGGTAGTCGAAATAGCTGTTTTTATCCAATTGAAAAATATATTTTATTGATTAACAACACATTGTAATTGCCAAATGTTCATTTGACTTATTCAAGACTTTGTGTAAAAACGCTTCTACGACTGATCCATAAAATGAAAACAGCCACTAAAGCCCCAAGAATAATGGTGATGATTCGCTCCCATCCCTCCAATGAAAATGAGATTCTTGTCAAAAATGTAGCCAAGACGTAACCTGAATTCCGAATCACCAAAATTGTGTTTTTCATGTGGCGTGCACTGCTTAGAAGCAAAAGGACATCCACAAAGGTTAACAAGGTAAAAAACTCCGTGTAAAAAATATGAGAAGGGTCCCCTAAGGAAATTTTATTCGTTGAAAATTGAGTTAGGTCAATAATCCATGTTGAGAAAGAAAAGATGGAAAGTCCAAAAAATACAATCATTAAAAAAACGGCTAAGCGCTCTTTCAAGTTGATGAATTGTTGACTCATCTCATGCTTCACTTCACTACGCTTGGCGTCAAGGTGATAAAAAAGCCAAACTAGAATAAGGATGATGATGAATCCAGTTAGATCCTTCATCAATTCACTGTTTAGAAGAGAAGTATGTCCATCTGTTAAATGACCTGTATCCTTGAAACAATTCCGTAGCAAGATAAGTGCCATTATTTCCAATTGTTTAGCAACACTTTTCGTGTAACTAATTCTTAGGTAGTAAATCAATAAGTACACTTCGTATACCAATAAAGAACTAAAGGGAGAAAAAAGTGCGGAAAAAGGATTCCCAAACAAGTTTTCTGGAAAATAATGATTGTTTAATACGCCTATTTTTATGGCAAAAATTAAAACAACATGTACAATGAAAGCAGTAATACCGAAGTATAAAGTGATGCGTTCGATGCGAGACTTAAAGGATTCCGAAAACATTAAAGTGTTTTAATTGGTTGTATATAAGTTAATTACATAAACAATAAAACGACGGTAATGTTTAAAAAAACAATGTCATGCTTAGGACAGAAGACATAAATCAACAGCTTTGTTTATGCTTTGAAATAAGCTGTAAGTCACTTTTAAATCATAACAGAAGTAAAATAATTTTTAGGACTTTACTTTAATGGAATTTTTTATTTTCTCTGTCTTTCGGTTTGACCTAAGTGTTGTAAGTCCAAAACCTACTCCAAATATCAAGGTGATGATACCTGCGAAATATGGAAGGAACTCAGTCATTTTTAGAACGATTAATTAATTTGAAGAATATGGCAAACGCCATAATACTTGGTACCCATAATCCAACGAATGTTGCATCTTGCTTTTCACCGGAAAAGAATAGGATTTCAGAATAAATTAGAGAGAGAATGGCAGCGACAAAAAATAATTTATCAGCTGTTGTTGCTTTTTTAAACATGTATTTTTTCGAAAGGTAGGCATTAAATATCCAAGGGGTCGACTTAATACCATTTATAATGAAAAATGTATTTTCCCATTCCCGAATAAACCGGAATTGAACTTGCTTATACTTACTTTTGAAAGAATTTTATGTGTTTCCAGGGGGAAATATTTATTCCTAATTGAAATTTCCGGTCTAAACCGTTTATTGATTCAAATCAATCAAAAAGGTGGTATTCTTAGATGAATTCCAAATATTCAAACGCTTATTTTTTAAAACCAAGCTATCACAATAGGGGAATTCATTTTGCTTGGATGGAATTTTCCAATCAACAAATTGAACTTTTCGAGAGGCCAAATCTTCGACAGCAAACCGCACTTTATCCCTCCCGAAAATGCGTTCGGAATAAACAACTTGATTGTGCTTTACATCGGAAGCAATAATTCCTTTAACAAAATAGATGAAGGGTGATTTTTCGCGCTTAACTGGAATGATCAAGCTCGATGAAAATGGTCCTGACCACCAAGTTGTAATACAGATGAATTGATTATTCATCCACACAAATTCAGGTGTTTTAGCCGTAATATGTTCCTTGTCAAAATCAATGGAGTCCTTGACACCGAATCGGTTTACAAGCATGGAAAAGTGATTCGCCGAATTGATGATGGATACCTTGATCCATTTTTTATTGACTAATTCATAACGAAAAGTGGAATCATTCATTGTAACTGTCTTCGGTTCCTCTTTTTTCTCGATTTGTACTTTTTTAGTTGTTTTTAATAGCTCGGTTTGACAACCAGAAAAAAGAACCATGAGGCAAGAAATATACACCAGTATTTTCATGAACTAAGTTTTACGCAGTATTTTCTCCAAGGATTTACCTTGAGCCAATTCATCCACCAATTTATCTAAGTAGCGAACTTTTTGAGTCAAAGGATTCACTAATTCCTCAATGCGGTATCCACAAATCATCCCCTTGATCATGGAAGCATTGGGATGAAGTGTTGCTCGCTCAAAAAATGTGGCAAAAGTTACCTTCTCTTCCCTGAGTTGACGAACGCGTACCTCATCGAATCCTGTTAGCCACTCAATCACTTGCAACAATTCCGCTTCTGTTCGTCCTTTCCGTTCTACTTTTATTTGGTAAAGCGGATAAACAGATGCAAAGGTCATCTTGACAAATTTCTCGTTGTGTTCAGGCGTGGTTTTCATGCATCGCTTTTTGTAAGTATCACTTAATCATTACAAGATTAGGACAATAATAACGAAATAAAAATAAAAAGCGGCCCGTAAGCCGCTCTTTTATCGTGCACGTTTGGTTCTCTTACAAGCCGATTATTTGACGAACTTCGACTTCTTTCATGCTGCGTTGTTTACCGTTTTGAGTGAGGTAGGTGCGTTGGACCATACGGCCGTGGATGGCGACTTTTTTTCCCTTCTCACCATATTTCTCAATAAATTGAGCCATATTTCCCCAGGCAAAAAGCCGATGCCACTCCACCGATGCCGTATAGTGACCATTGTTTTTCCGTAAGCTTTTTTGAGTAGCCAATTGGAAACGAGCAACGCGCTGACCATTGTCCAATTCAGTGATTTTTGTGTGACTCCCAATACTCCCGATCAGGGTCACGTAATTTCGTAAAGTATTCATAGACACGTTTTTTATTCGTTACATGATGACAATATCATTGACCTCCACCTCTGAAACCATTTTGCGTTGACCGTTGGTTTGGTAAAACCGGGTAACTAATTTCCCTTCAATAGCCATTTCACAACCAACTACCCCTAACTCTTCCATCACTTTGACCCAGCGGCCCCAAGCACTTAAGATGTGCCAATTGCGTCTTGTTTTTGTATTGCCATCAGCATCGAGGTACTCTTCCTTGGTGGAAAAAGTAAATTTGGCGAAGCGTCTACCGTTTTCCAATTCTGTTATTTTTGGTGCTGAACTCACTTTTCCAATTAAATTCACCTGATTCAAATCGTTCTTCATGTGCTTATTTTTCCTTTGTTGTTAATACTAAAAACTCCGACGCTTCAACAATCGTTGTATAGCGCTTTTCGCCATTTTTGTTCTCATACGATTGATTGACCAACTTCCCTTCCACAACAATTTCTTGTCCTTTCGTTAAAAGTTTCTGTACGAGTTCTGCGAGCTTACCCCATGCATTTATGGTGTGCCATTGGGTGACCGATTGCCATTCCCCATTTTTGTTCTTGTAATTTTCATTGGTCGCCAATGTAAATCGAGCGAGCTTTTTTCCAGAATCTAGGTTTACGACCTCTGGTTGAACCCCAAGTCTCCCAATCAAACTCACCTTGTTTTTTAATGCATTCATTTTTTTTTGTTTTAAAAAGTTTGAAAAATTGTTTTTGTCGCTCATCAACCCTAACATTGAATTCGACACTGCAAAGTTTCTTAGGAGGACAATTATTTTCCGGTAGTTTGTCGTTTGCTTTCGATTTTTAGTTGTTTGAAAACGACTTATTTAGGGCTTTGGTTTTGTAGGCATTATCTTTTGTGAAATTTTGACACACAATAAAAAAAGTGCACCTTCGTTGTGTTGTAAATCGAATCCCTATGAACAAGCTGAAATCGAACCTCTATTTTAAAATCGGTACCATCGTCATTATTGCGTTGCTTTTGTTAATCCCAACATCAATGATTCGAGGAATTATTTACGAACGAGAAACGACACAAGAGCAAGCGATTAAAGAAGTCAGTTCCAAATGGGGAGAAGCACAAACGATTCAAGGTCCCATCATGAGCTTGCCGTTTGTTCGTTATGCGAAAGAAACGGACAAAACAACCGGCAAAGAGAAATTGGTTTCCGTATATGAGAAACTTCACATTCTTCCGAGCAAATTGAACATCGTAACAGAAATGAGACCAGAACGCCGCTACCGTGGTGTATATGAAATTGTGGTCTATAATTCCATCATCAAAGTGAGTGGGGAATTTAACAAGTTAAATTTCGAAGAATTAGACATCCCTGCCGCGAATTTTGACTTCACAAAAGCCCGATTAAATGTGGGAATTGATGACTTGAGAGGCATCGAAAAACAAATTGAATTATCGTGGAACAACCTACATTTTCCTTTTAGTCCTGGAGTTTCTGCCTCAGATAATTTCCCTTCTGGCATCAATGCACAGATTGCTTTGAGTCCGACCGACAATCACATTTACACTTTCTCGTTTGAATTGAAATTAAAGGGAAGTCAAAAACTATATTTCACACCAGTAGGAAAAGAAACAGACATTCATGTTTCATCGACCTGGACAACCCCAAGTTTTAATGGTTCATTCTTGCCGGATGAAAACAAGGTGACTTCAAAAGGATTTACGGCACATTGGAACGTATTGAATTTGAATAGAAACTATCCGCAATCATGGATTGGAAGTCGATTTAACATCAATCAATCTGCCTTTGGTGTAGACTTAATTTTACCAGTAGATAATTACCAAAAATCGCACCGTTCGATTAAATACGCGATCTTGTTCATTGGTTTAACCTTCTTAGTGTTTTTCTTCATCGAAGTATTCCAATCGGCATTTATTCACCCTATTCAGTACATTTTGGTTGGAATTGCACTCGTGATTTTTTATACGTTATTGCTTTCTATTTCCGAGTATTTGAAGTTCAATATGTCCTTCTTTATATCCGCACTTGCCACACTTGTACTCATCTCTGGATACGTCAAAGCCATTCTAAAATCAACGAAATTAACAGGATTCATCACAGGATTATTGACCATCCTTTACATCTTCATTTTCGTGATCATTCAATTGGAAGACTTCGCCTTATTGATCGGAAGCATCGGTGTATTCATCATCTTGGCATTGATCATGTACTTCTCCAGAAAAATTGACTGGTACAGCATTGGTAATAATGGAAATAACCCTGCAGATTAAAGCGGGGTATTCCAAATTTCCCAACTTTTCAAGGCTTGATGTTGTAGCATAGAAAGTCCGTTCATGGCTGTTGCTCCATGTTTTCTCCCCTGTTTCATAAACAAAGTTTCTTCCGGATTATAAATCAAATCAATCAGTAAATGTTCCTCACTGAGTGCATCGTAAGGCATATCCGGTGCTGCATCCACATGAGGCGACATCCCAAGCGGTGTACAATTCACAATGACTTTACACGCAGCAATCATGTGCTCGTTGACATCTGCATAGGTGAAGTGATTGCTCAAGCTTGATTCCGTTTGAGAAACAAAAATCACATCAATTCCAAGAGACTTAAACACAAAAGCAACGGCTTTCGACGCACCACCCGTTCCGAAAATCAAGGCACGCTCGTGGTGAAAAGTTAAGAATGGTTTGATGCTCTGTTGAAATCCAAAAACATCGGTATTGTATCCTTTTGTCTTTCCGTTTTCGAAGGATACGACGTTCACAGCATGTATCTCCGCTGCAAGTGGATCCAATTCATCCAGATAAGGAATAATCGCTGTTTTGTAGGGAATCGTGACATTCAATCCACTAAAATCATGATCCTTTATCAATTGGGGGAAGTCCGAAATTTCTTGAAATTCATAGGTGGCGTAATTGGCATCAATTCCTTGTTTTTGAAAAAATTCCGCAAAAAATGCCGGTGAAAAAGAATGCGATAGGTGCTTGCCAATGAGTCCAAATTGTTTCATGACTCAAAGGTAGGGAAATTTAATGGCCAGTATGAAGTACTAAATGAACTAATCCACCACGAACATAATGGGCAAGCGAACATACGTTCGAACTGCTTTTCCATCATCTGAGGCAGGTTTCCATTTGGGCATGTTTTTTACCACTCGGATCGCTTCTTCGTTACATGGTTCACACTGCGGTAATTTTGATTCCAATTTCACATGCGTAATGCTTCCATCTTTTTCAATGATAAAACGAACAATGACTCTTCCTCCCTCAAATAAATCTTCTTTGGGAACTGATCGTTTCTTTTTAGGGTTTCCAATGAAGGATTAATTAGCCGAAAGGTAATTGCCTAAACCTTCATATCCGCCTTCAAACTCCGCGTCGATGCTAGGTGCGGTAACAATTGCGGTATCGCTGATAGATTCTGTTACTTGTGCAAACGACAATGAACTAAGCACCACGAATAAAAAAAGGAAGAATGAGTTTTTTTGCATCATTCAAATTTATTAATTTTTTTCTTGCGTGGTGCTTCTCGCTGTTTGATTAACTTTGTATCCATGCACGGAATCGTTTTAAAGTCAACGGGTAAATGGTATCAAGTCTTGTTGGAGGACCAACAAGTTGTGCAAGCCAGTATTCGAGGGAAACTGCGCATTGAGGGACTCAAAACAACGAATCCAATTGCAGCCGGTGACCGAGTGATTTTGGATGAGAAATCTGACTTTATCGAAGGTCGTGAGGAATACTACACCATTCGATCAATCGAAGATCGACACAATTACATCGTGCGAAAGTCCACCAATCTGAGCAAGCAAATGCAAATTTTGGCGGCGAATATTGACCGTGCCTACCTCGTTGTTACCTTGAAATCACCTGTTACACAGATTGCCTTCATCGATCGATTTTTGGTTGCTGCTGAATCGTTTCGCATTCCAACAACGCTTTTATTTAATAAAGTAGACCTCTACTCCGATGAGGAAAATGTTCAATTTCATTACTTGAAAGAAGTGTATGAAAAAGCAGGATATCCTTGCTACCCCATTTCGGCTCGAGATGAGTCCTCCGTGGCGTTTTTACGAGATGAAATCAAAGACCATCAAGTCATGATCTCTGGGAATTCTGGTGTTGGAAAAACAACCCTCGTGAATGCCTTAGACGAAAGCCTGGATTTACGAACAGGTGAGATTTCTACGGCTCACGAACAAGGTAAACACACAACCACCTTTGCGGAAATGCATCCACTTGCAACAGGTGGATTCATCATTGACACGCCAGGAATTCGTGCATTTGGAATTGTGGACCTCGAAAAAGCACATTACGCACATTATTTCCCTGAAATGAGGGATCTATTGGGGGAATGCCGTTTCAACAATTGCCAGCACATGAACGAACCTCATTGCGCAGTGAAAGACGCCGTTGAAAACGAAAAACTTGCGGCGCATCGCTACCACACGTATTTGCAGTTAATGCACGAAGATGCGAGTGACCCACACCGCAGAAGTGATTACTAATGAGGGTGGTGATCCAACGTGTTTCTGAAGCAGCTGTTCACATTTCGAATGAATGTGTCGGTGAAATCGCACATGGTTTTCTGATTTTATTGGGCATAGAAACGGAGGACGACGCATCCGATGCCGATTACCTCATCCAAAAGGTCACTCAAATGCGCGTTTTTTCGGATGCAGACGGAAAAATGAACCTAAACATTCAAGAAGTGGATGGATCCATACTCGTTGTGAGTCAGTTTACGCTTCATGCCTCCACCAAAAAAGGAAACCGTCCAAGTTTCATTCGCGCCGCTCGTCCAGAACAAGCCATTCCGCTTTATGAGTACTTTCTACAGCAACTTCAAACGATGTTACCAGGTAAAATCGCTCGTGGGAAATTTGGTGCAGACATGAAAGTCTCCCTTACCAATGATGGACCCGTAACGATTATCATGGATTCGAAAGAGCGATTGTAAATTTACACCCAAAGAATTTTTAGCAAGTTTCTAAACAGCCTCCCCCGCCAACATCAAGTGCTCTTTCAAGGATGCCAGCGCATAATCGATGATCAAAGAATAGAAATCAGTGCTATCGTGGTTCAATTGAACTTTTTGTAACGCAGCATAATAAGCCAAACGATTTTCGAGGTTTCCTTTTAAGTTGGCAATGGTGAATCCATTTTGCAATAAGATAAAATTCATGACCAAACGCGAAGTGCGGCCATTTCCATCGATGAATGGATGGATTGTAACCAAACGCTCATGCATTTCTGCTGCCAATAAAACGGGATGCAAACGCGTGCGGTTTTGCTCGTAGTAAATGAAATAATCTTCCATGAGTTTATCGAGCATATAGGGCGCTGGTGGAATGTGCTCACTGCCAGAAATCATGACCTGTGTGTTTCGGTATTTTCCAGCATTTCGCTCGTCGATTCCTTTTAACACAAGGTGATGAATTTGCTTGAGGCGGTGCTCATTGAAGGGAACCTCATTGCTCACTAAATCGTGTAACAAGGCCACCGCTTCTCCGTGATTAATCGCTTCTAAATGCTCGCGGACACTTTTGCCACCGATCGTAATTCCTTCATTGACGACTAAATGTGTTTCTTGTAAACTCAAGGTATTTCCTTCGATGCGATTCGACTCATAGGTGTAAGCCGTGTGAAAATATTCTTGAACTTTTTCTAGTTGGATGGCATCAAGCGGCTTGATGGTGCGCCACCTCTTTGACAATGCTTCTAGTTCATTTAATTTTTCTTGAAGCACCGCATCAATAGGCGTGTTTTCAAAGCGATCATCACTGAGCAAGTAACTCACACGCGCTTCTGCCATGACTAAAATACTTTGTGCCAGCTGCGGATAATCTTTCACGATTTTTACCACCTCACTCGATAAATAATACGTCAATAGTTCACTATACGGCAGATCCAATACCTCCGAAATCTTCTTGATTTGAAGGTCATTTGGTTTGCGCTTATTTGCCAAAATGCGGCTCATTAGACTTGCGTCTATGCCCAAATGCTTCGCTAATTCATGGATTTTTATCCCTTTTTCTTGAAGTTTTTGTTGAATGCTTGTTTTCATGCCTATTTTTGTCATGACTAATTTAGTCATTTTTTATCGGCTTAAAAAACTTTTCCTAGCTTTCTTTCTTCAACAACTCAAAAACTTCCTCACTTGACTCCATATGCGACATATGTCCGGCATTGGGAAGGAGGTGAACTCGAATTCCTGGGAGCTGCGATGTCAACTGCTCACTCGAAACCAACTTATCCAATTCTCCATGGATAAACACATACTTCATCGGATTCGCTATTACTTCTTCCGTATAATCTGTGCGTTCACGCATCGCTAACGCAGCATAGGCTATCGCATCCGAACTCATGTGATTGGCTTCCTTGACTAATTCGTTGATTTCTTCTTGAAAATATGCCGGACGTCCAAATAAACCAGGAATGGCTTCACGAATAAAGTGTTGCTTTGCTTTATAAACCAAATCAGCCACGCGTAAACGATCACGACGCTTTTGTTCGTCATCACTCCAACAATTGGAGTTTAAAAAAATTAATTTTTGACAAGGTGCCAACTGACACAATTCCAATCCGACATATGCGCCAAGTGAGTGTCCAACGATGCTGAACTGAGTGATCGATAACTCATTCAAGACATCAAGAACTTGTTGAGCCATAAAACGAATACTAGGAATTTCTGATGCATCAGTTAGAATAGATTCACCATGTCCAGGTAAATCTATGAGCACACAATGCCTCTGGATTTCCTTCAAAGGAAGGTACGACCACATCGTACTTGATTCTAAAAATCCATGCAAGAAAACAAGGGTTTCACCTTCCCCAAAAGAACGGTAATGCAACATGAACTATGCGTTCATCAAGTCTTCAATCGCTTCCGCTTCAATTGGAATATCGCCCATAAAATTAAATGGCGCGCCACTCGATTGAACAACTAAGTCATCTTCCAAACGGATTCCGAGTCCTTCCGCTGGAATGTAGATTCCTGGTTCACAAGTAAACACCATTCCTGCTGATATCGGTTCGTGCCAAATTCCTACATCATGTGTATCCAAGCCCAAGAAATGGGAAGTACCATGCATAAAGTATTTTTTATAGGCTGGCCAATCTGGATTTTGAGTTTTGATGTCTTCCATGGAAATCAATCCAAGTCCAACAAGTTGCTCTTCCATTAATGCACCCACTTGCTTGTGGTATTCCGCCATGATGGTCCCAGGAACCAATAATTTTTGCGCTTCGTTTTTCACGTGCAAAACAGCATTGTACACCGCTTTTTGTCGAGCCGTAAAGCGTCCATTCACGGGTAAACAACGCGTAAGATCCGATGAATAATTCGCATATTCTGCGCCAACATCAAGGAGGATAACATCTCCATCCTGGCATTGTTGGTTGTTCTCAATGTAATGTAAAACACAAGCATTTTTTCCGGAAGCAACGATCGGTGTGTAGGCAAATCCTTTGGAACGATTGCGTAAAAATTCATGTGCCAACTCTGCTTCAATTTCGTATTCCCAAACACCTGGCTTGATGAAGGCCAATAAACGTCGAACACCTGCTTCGGTAATTTTACATGCACGCTGCATCAATTCCAATTCCACCGATTCTTTGATGGAGCGAATTTTATGCATGATTGGTGCTGACTTATGTACTTGATGTGCTGGATAATCTTGTTTGACTTGTTTGATGAATCGATCCTCGCGTGTTTCTACTTCCGTATTCGCACGCAAATGCTCATTTGTATTCAAATACATTCCTTGTGCTTCCGCCATCAGTAGCTTGAAGATCGTTGGGAATTGCTGTAGCCAATAAACGGTTTTAATACCTGAAGTTAAAAAAGCTGTTTCCTTCGTCAGTTTCTCACCTTCCCAAACAGCAATTATATCGCTTGTTTCTTTCAAGAATAAGACCTCTCGGTGCGCAGGATTGTTGGCATTTGGAAATAGAACCAAGATCGATTCTTCTTGATCCACTCCGGATAAATACAGAATATCACGGTGCTGTTGAAACGGCATCGTGCTGTCTGCACTAATGGGAAAAATATCATTGGAATTGAATACTGCTAAGGAATTAGCGGTCATTCGTTCGGTGAATTTCTTTCTATTCGAAATGTATAATGTGGAGTCGATTCGATCGTATTTCATGTTACCCTAATTTGTTGAGTAAAATTACGATTTCTCCTTTAGAATAAAAGAAAAACAAAGGAATTATGCTTTAAGGACTTATTTCGAAGCTAAATCTTGTTGCTCCATGCGTTCATTCTGGCCGTAAGAATCACACTGCACTTTTTTAGAGCCATGACACGCGTTTAAAATCAGAAAAGCACCTAGTGCACAAAGGATTGTTGTTATTTTGGATTTCATAATTTGTCGTTAGAAGGTGAAAGTTAGTCTTTTTTTTCTTTGAACCAACTGGAATACATGACGTAATTATTGGAAATTCGTTGCACCTCTCCCGCAAACAATTCCGGACTTAAGGTTTTCACTTTTTTCGCCGGCACACCTGCGTATATGCTCCAAGACTCAACGCGCGTACCTTCTAATAATACTGCTCCAGCTGCTATGATGCTATTTGCCTCAATGTAACAATCGTCCATCACGATCGCCCCCATGCCAATTAATACATTGTCTTCCACAGTACAACCATGAACGAGTGCGTTGTGTCCGATCGACACATGATTTCCCAAATTCACTTTTGTTTTTTCGTAGGTGCAATGGATCACAGCACCGTCTTGAACATTCACTCGATTTCCCATGCGAATGGAGTTGACATCACCTCGAATGACGGCATTAAACCAAACGGAGCACTCATCACCCATGATGACATCCCCCACAACCGTTGCATTTTCGGCGAGGTAACAATCCGCTCCTAATTGTGGAGTGAATCCACGACATTCTTTCACTAAAGCCATGGTTAAAATTAATCATTCTTAGAAAATGTCCGGATAATTATTTGCGAGCCTCCTTACAAAAATGTAACCTGTTTGACCATTCTGAGTATAAGTCCTTGCTAATTACAATTTATGCGATCTTTTTTTCAGAAAAAATGGGTTAAAATCCCATATCAAATTGCCTTGTACAGTTTTGCTATATATGGCTTTTTCTTGGTTGGAACTTACCTGGCCATGAAATTTAAGTTGACCAACGACGCCGGCTCGGTGGATGTCAACAACCGTTATTACCAGCAAATACACGATAAATACAATCAATCCTTTAAAATAGACAGCTCAAACGTTGCGTATTACCGCAATGAGATATTGAGTCGCATCCATTTGTTGAACGAATACTTCCCTAAGAATGCCAATGACATCATGGATGCGTGGACGAACTCCAAGGACGATAAGTTAGCACTTCAGATGTTGGCGGCCATCGATTTAAAGATGAAGGACAATAAAGGCTATCAAAAAGAAATACAAGAAATTATAGAGAAGAAAAAAACAAGTGCCAAGGCATCGAACTTGAGTGTTTTTGATTGGACCAACATCATGGAATGGAAATATTTCAAAGAAGCGGTAGCCAAAGACAAAAGGTACATTGATTCGGCAGCAAAAGTCGCAGGAGTTGAAGCAAGGTACATCGTTGCATGTCTTGTAGGGGAACAAGTTCGCTTGTTTAATTCCAGAAGGGAACGCTTTAAAAACTTTGTTGCGCCACTCAAATCCTTGGCTTTGGAAACAAACCATTCTTATGGGGTGACAGGAATCAAAGAAAATACGGCAAAAAACATTGAATTTTACTTGGTAGATAGTACCTCTAAATACTACTTAGGCAAAAAATACAAACATGCGTTAGACTATGATTCAACGGTGAATTACAGCAACAAGGACAACGACACTAATAGTGTGCGCATTCAACGTTTGGTGCAATATAAAAACCATTATTACTCTTACCTATATGCTGCTTTTTTCATTAAGCAAATTCGCATGCAATGGCAACGCGCTGGATTTCCAATCGATGACCGACCAGAAATTTTCGCATCCTTGTTCAATCTTGGTTTTGTAAAATCAGTACCTAAAAAGAATCCATCTGTGGGTGGATCCAATTTTAAAATCCGCGATCAAGAATACACTTTTGGATCCGTCGCATACGAATTCTACTATTCTGGGGAGATGTCGGATATGTTTCCGTTTGAAAAGGTGAAGTTTAAGGACTAACCTTATAAGGAAGGAGTTCAGCCATTAAGCGTTCCTGAGATAAGGGAATGCTGACCGTGACACGACCCATTTCCGTCAAATCTTGACGCAGGATGGTGCAAGGATATGCTTTCAGTGTTTTCATTACCTGAGGTAAATCGGAATAGGAAAACTCCAAATTCCAGGTGATTTCTTCTTCGCATTCAATGATTTCGGCATGTTCCAAGGCATCTTTTGCCGCTGACCGATAAGCGGTTATGAGTCCACCAACCCCTAAGTTCGTTCCACCATAATAGCGAACCACAGCGATCATAAGGTTGCTTAAATCATACGATTGTATTTGACCCAGTATCGGTGGACCTGCGGAATTTGAAGGTTCTCCATCATCGCTTGAGCGGTAATGTTTTTTATCCCCTCCTAAACGAAAAGCGGAGCAAACATGAACGGCTTGGTGGTGTTCTTTCCGTTTGGCTTGAACAAACGCCTTCACTTCTTCTTCCGTCTGACAAGGCACGGCGAATGCATAAAATTTAGACCCCTTTTCTTTGTAGAATCCTTCGCTGACCTTCGCTATGCTTAAGTATTTTGACACAGCACAAAGATATGGATTCATGTCAGGAATTGGAAATTGACGGATTTTACTTATTTTTAGGGCAAATTACCAGCACATATGTTACGCCACATCCTCCTTTTGACACTCCTCTTTTGTTTAAAGCAAACAAGCACATTTGCACAAACGAAACCAAAACAAGTGGTGGTATATGATATTGTCCATTTGAAAACAGGAAAAGTACTGTATGGTGAAATCATTGAATTCAATCAGAAGGATGGAGATTTGACCTTTCGCGACAATTACAATAGAAACTATTCCCTTTCTCGCGAGATGTACGATTATTTCGAAGAGAATGTGACCTATCAAAAACGCATACGCGATACACTTGTTCGACCGCGCAAGAGCGATGAGTTTGAATTCAGCATTGGCATCAGTCAGTTTATGGCTGGGACCGAAAATGGATTTATCCCTGACGATTACTACCTGTCCTCGAATGCCTCGGGTTATTATTTTGACTTACCGATTTGCATGACTGTTGGTGCAGGAAAATACCTGAGTCGTCAGCATTTTGTTGGACTGAAAGCAGATGTGAAGTTGCTATCTGCCCTAGATCATTTTTATTCCATTGGAGCTAATTATCAATTCCAATACGACGGGATGAAATCCAATGTCGCTAAGTACATCCCGATTCGAGTGAATTATGGCGTACGAAGTTCAGAAGAGTGGGTAAATATTCAGGATCCAACGATGCCTCCTAACGTGAACTACATTCAAGAAAGATTCGACATCAATATGAGTTCCATTGGACTCGAGTTCGGACATGGTTTTTCCTTTATTGGCAACAACAAGCATTCCTGGAACCTAGAGTTTTGTTTCTTTAAAAACATGGTGTTGACGCAAAGTGTCTCACCTCTTCCTTTGGGTGCAACTGAACCCAATTTCAACTACTCACAAGCCGGAGCGAAGATGAGTTTGAGCTTTAATTTTTAGTGGATTACTCCTTCCCTTTCAACAGCGAATAGTATTCTTTGAGGATGGTATTTTCGTCGCGCAGTTTTTGGTTACTTACCGATACAAAACTTACTAAAAATCGACCCTAAAATATCCGTATCGACATCGATGTGACCCGTGATGTTTCCAAGGTGGCGCATCGCCGTGCGGATGTCCATTGCGATGAAATCGCCGGTGGTGCCGA
>JANRBR010000009.1 GCA_030727405.1 Crocinitomicaceae bacterium
GCAACTTTTCCTACCTTTAGTGTAATGAAAAAAATCTCCCGCAGATCGGTCTTGCCTTTACTCGGTGCGAGCATGATCGCCCCGTTCATGATTCAATCTTCTCCACAACTACCCGGGGTAGAAATGAACGTGCATCTTCCGAAAGCGCTTTCCAAAGGAGATTTAGTGGGGATTTGTGCTCCGGCAGGAGCCAATCATGATCCGAAGGAAGTCGAAGATTTCATTCTTTTGCTTCAAAACCGAGGTTATAGGGTCAAGGTTTCAGGAAATTTACAAACGAAATTCGGGTATTTGTCCGATACAGATGAAGCGCGTGCAAAAGCCTTTATGGACTTGATTGTCGATGAAGAGGTAAAAGCCATTTTCTTTACACGTGGAGGCTGGGGATGTGCCAGAATTTTACCCCTACTCGATTTTAACGCCATACACAAGCATCCAAAAATCATACTTGGCTTTAGTGACATTACCGCTTTTCTAGTTGCCATCACCCACAAAACTGGACTTATCACTTTCCATGGTCCAAATGGCAATGCCTCTTGGGGAGATTTTAGTTGGAAGTCGATTGAAAATACAATTGTCAAAGGTGAGCATTCTAAACTCATCAACGATGACCCGAACCGCTATCCGAGTCCTCCAGTATGCATTCGTCCAGGAACGGCAAAAGGGGAACTATACGGTGGTAATTTAAGTGTGTTAACGGGATTATTGGGAACCGAATACTTGCCCGATTGGAAAGGGAAAATCCTTTTTTTAGAAGAAGTAAAAGAGGAGCCCTACCGCATTGACCGCATGTTGACTCAATGGAAATTAAATGGGGTTTTTGATCAATTGGAAGGAGTAGTTCTTGGACAATTCCGCAAATGCATCCCTGAAGAACCAGAATGGTCTTTTACCTTAAATGAGGTGTTTGATCAACATTTTAAACAGGCTAAATTTCCTGTTTTTAGTGGCTTCCTTTGTGGACATATCCTGGATAAATTTACCTTGCCGATTGGTCAAACCGTGGAAATAAACGCCAGTGATTTTTCCATCACTCCCGAGGACGCATCGGTGAAATTCTTGTAACCAAGATCAACTGTTGACTTTTATAGAAATAGTTATTACCTTTAATGGAGACAGAGCGTGTCGCAATTTAAGTTCTAATCAAATTCAAATTTCTATGAAAAAGTTATTGTATAAATGGGACAAATACAAATTAGGACGTCGACTTCACTACTTACAAAAGCGTCTTGTTCGGGCTGAAAGCAATGGGTACGATGAGAAAATTGCCAATTACAAGCGATTAATCAAGGATGTACAGGAAAAATTAAAGCACGTTAAGGAATAAACACCTCGTCGGATTGAATCAACTCAATCCATTCGTCCACCGTTTTCGCGTGTTCAATGTTGAACGCACCTGAAACCGTTCGGCGCAACGCAATCAATGTTGCTCCTGAACCAAGTTTTTTACCAAAATCTGCAGCGATGCTTCGGATGTAGGTCCCTTTTGAACAGGAAATTTCGAAATCTACCTCTGGGAACCTAGCGGAATCGATGCTGAATGAATGAATGGTGATTTCATTTTGCTTCATTTCCACTTCTTTTCCGGCGCGCGCATAATCGTATGCTCTTTTTCCATCGATCTGTTTTGCTGAAAAGATGGGTGGAGTTTGCATTTGCGTGCCTAAAAACGATGTGACCGTTTCTTCCATCTGTTCCTTCGTGATGTGTTCCGTTGGAAAATCTTGGTTGTATTCTGTTTCCAAATCAAAGGATGGTGTGGTTTTCCCTACTAGAAATGTACCTGTATAGGTTTTATGGTCATTGGTTAATCCTTCTATGAGTTTGGTGTGCTTGCCGATGCAAATCACCAACAATCCAGTCGCCAGGGGATCTAAGGTTCCTGCGTGTCCAACTTTGATTTTTTTAACCTTTAATTGTCGCTTTAAATTCCATCGGATTTTATTGACAGCATCAAATGATGTCCAAGTATATGGCTTGTCAACTAAAATGGTCAATCCTTCTCCTACCTCTAACATTAGCCTGCCATTTCAAGTGGAATTCCTGCTAACAATAGAATGATCAATACCGCACCAAGTGCAATTCGATAATAACCAAAAGCTTTGAATCCATTTCGATTCAAATAGGAGATGAACGATTTAATGGCAATGAACGCAACAACGAAGGCAACCAAGTTTCCGACCAAAAGTAAGCCCCATTCTTTTCCATCCGATTGAAGCAACATTTCTTTTTCGTCATACATGCTTTTCAAGGTAGCGGCAAACATCGTTGGTACTGCTAAGAAGAAGGAAAATTCTGCGGCTGCTTTGCGACTTAATTTTTGTGATAGTCCACCAATAATTGTTGATGCCGATCGCGAAACGCCTGGGATCATGGCAATGCTTTGAATGGTTCCAATGATAAAGGCTGATTTAAACGTGAGTGGAACTTCTGCTTCCTGTTCGTTTTTTTGGAAAATACGGTCGATGAATAACAGCACGATTCCCCCAATAAATAGCGATACACCCACAACCATGACGTTTTCTAGGAGTCCATCAATGTGTTTCTTTAAAAGGAGTCCTAAAATTCCCGTTGGAATAAACGCCACAAATAACAGCGTGTAAAATTTAAAACTTTGTAAAAAACGTTTGAAATACACGATGACAACGGACAAAATGGCCCCAAATTGAATGGCAACCGTAAAGAGTTTGGTAAACTCATCCGAAGCATTTCCCATAATGGTTGATGCAATAATCATGTGTCCAGTAGAGGAAATAGGAAGAAACTCCGTCAATCCTTCGATGATGGCCAAAATAATGGCGTCCAAGAAATTCATAGCTTGTGTTTTAGAATACTTATGCCTTTAAATCCGTTGATTCATCCTTTTTTGGACGTTTCATGATGGCATAAAAAATAATGATGTAACCTACAACAATCAAAATGGGAGAAAGGGTAATCCGAGTGGAACTAAACAATTCCCCACCATTAAATTGGCTTGGATCTTCGGCTCCTCCACCGATCATTAAAAGGTATCCAAGAATGTTAATGGCTAATCCAATGTATAACCATTTGTAATTCTTATCATCAAATCCGAAGTGTTTAATTGGCTGTCTCATGCTTAATACAAATCATCTAATTTCATACGAAGATACTTGTTTAAGGCAAACCATGTAGAAATTACGGTCATAATTACACCAATTAGTATCAAAATTCCCACCAGCATAACAAAACTTTCCATCGTGTAACTGATTTCGATCGTCTCCAAAATATTGTTTAATCCGTAAAAAACAGTCAATAGCATGGCTAAACCAACGAATGCAGAAATAAATCCTTGGAAAACCGCTTGCCAAATAAATGGACGTCGAATGTACGTACTTGTGGCGCCGACTAACTGCATGGTTTTAATGGTGAATCGTTTGGAATATAATGCCAAACGAATGGTGTTGTTGATCATGGCTACGGCAATGATAATTAACAGCAAGGCCACCGATAAAAACAACAGCACAAACTGTTTAAATCCTAAATTGACATTCGCAACACTTGCTTTGTCGTAATTCACCTCATCGATTTCATCTGGGAATCGTTTCAATAATTTTTTCTGTATTTGAGCCATTCCCTTGCTTGTTGCAAACGATTCTTTTGGCTTAAATCCAACTGTAGGCGGCAATGGATTTTCATCCAAGAACATGGCTTCAACTTCCTTTTCTACTTGACTGTCGCCACTAAATTCTAGTATCGCGCGTTCAGGAGAAACGAAATAAACTTCGGAAAATTCCTTCCAGGATTTCAATTGTTCCTCAATTTGCTTGATGTCGGAATCATTCAACTCAGATTTAAAGAAAATATCTCCTTGCAAACTTTCTTTGGCTTGTTTTTGAACACTTCTTAGTCCAAACACCCCACCTAAAACGAGTCCAATCATAAACAATACCAGTGAGATTCCAATCACCGTTGAAATGTAACTCGTTCTTAATCCTTTTTTACTGTAATCTTCGGCCTTCTTTGACATGATACGAAAATAAAGACAATTTTGGCTTTACGCCTTGGCCATTGGACAAGTTTTGAAACGTTCATTGTGTATTTCGATGGAAACTCACATTTTACTTTGAATCGTCCATCCAATGACAGCGGCTCGTTGTTTTGCCAGGGTTACCTTCTCACCAATGAACAACTCATCCAAGGTTTGATTAAACAAGTGAATCCAGCGCGCAAAATGTTCTTCCTTCAGTCGCATGTGCATGTGCTTGTCCGTCACACTCGTGGTATACCCTGACTCATCCAGCAAGACAAAACGCCAGAAAAATTCCATTTTTGGCAAATGCTCTTCTAGGTTAATTCCCTTGAAAAAGGGTCCAATGACTTCATCGGACATTACTTTTTGGTAAAAGGTTTGAACCAATTCATGCACATCTTGAGCATTTTCTATTTCCCTCATCTAACAAAGTTACGCAACAATTTTTTTCTTTGTATCTTCATGCCAAATTAAGAGATGATTAAACTACTATTCTGTTTTTTTGCTTTACTTCTTGCGCTAAATGCTGCTGCACAATCATACACGAGTTCGTATAGCGTTAAACCTCCTAAGTCAAAGTCTGCCAATTGTGCTCCGCCTACATCCACAACGTATTTGGAATTGAATAATGTACGAGCAATGGTTCATACCGCTGGTAATTTATGGCAAATTCCCAATCAGAATTTTTCACAATATGAGGTTCCTAAAAATTCAGGAATCATGGCATTGTTTACGGCTGCTTTGTGGTTAGGTGGTACCGATGTCAATAATCAATTGAAGTTAGCGGCATTGCGCTACCGAAACGGACAAGACTACTGGACAGGACCTTTGTCCAAAGTATACGCCGAAGTCAATAGTGAAACGTGTCAAAAATACGACCAACATTATGTCACTACCCAGGATCAAGTCCGTGAATTTAACGCCTGGTATGAGGCCGGTGTGGAAGATCAGCAAAATGGAACCAGTACACAAAGTGAACTCTTTCCGGGATATAAAGTTCCTGAAGTGATTAAAAATTGGCCGGCGCACGGCGATGTTTCGCTCGGTCAAGATTATTACCTTGCTCCATTTTACGACTTCAATGGCGATGGACACTACCATTGGGAGGACGGGGATTTTCCATGGTACGACATTAAAAAAACAAAATCGTGTTCCGTCGACCGCAGCGTCGCACTTTATGGGGATCAAAATTTTTGGTGGGTGATGAACGACAAAGGAAACATCCATACAGAAACCGGTGCGGAACCCATTGGTATGGAGATTCGCGCTCAAGCATTTGCCTTTGCTTCCAACGATGAAATCAATAACATGACTTTCTACAACTACGAATTAATCAATCGTGGTACGCAAACCTTGTACAACACCTACTTCGGATTTTTTACAGATGGCGCATTAGGAGATCCATACGATGATTATGTAGGTTGTGATGTAAATCGCGGACTTGCTTATTACTACAACGGAGATAATTTCGACGGGGACAACTCAGGTTATAAAGGATATGGATATTCCCCCCCTGCTGTTGGTGTAGACTTCTTTGAAGGCCCATACCAGGACGATGATGGAATCGATAATGCCTTTGGAATTGGCGACAATGAAGCCTTAAATGGTATCGGTTATGGTGATGGTGTTGCAGACAATGAGCGTTTTGGGATGCGTCGTTTTTTATATTATTCCAACACCACGAATGGAGCCAATCCGAGTCAAACAGACCCTACCAATGCAGCAGATTATTACAATTATCTGCGTGGATATTGGAAAGATGGATCTAAGTTTGTGTACGGAGGAAGTGGTCACATTTCAGATCCTGAGGCAGACCCAAATGTGCCGTGTGAATTCATGTTTCCAGGAAACACCGATCCACTTGGATGGGGAACAAACGGAGTGCCTCAAGCTGTTTGGACGGAACAAACGGCAAACAACACGCCAAACGACCGTCGATTTGTGCAATCTGCTGGACCATTCATTTTGAAGCCTGGAGCAGTGAACAACATTACTGTTGGCGTTGTTTGGGCTCGCGCAACCGCTGGTGATCCTTTTGCATCTGTCGCGAGTTTACAGCGTGCAGACGACAAGGCACAAGCACTTTTCGAAAACTGTTTTAAGGTCTTGGATGGACCACACGCACCAGATTTGAATATTCAGGAATTGGAAAACGAAGTCATCTTGATGGTCAGTAATCCCGTAAACTCCAATAACTACAGAGAGCAGTACGAAGAATTTGATCCTTTCATCGTCTCAAGTGATCCGAATGCGGACAAAAGCTATAATTTTCAAGGATATCAGATTTATCAATTAAAAGATGCTAAGGTGGCCCTTTCGGATTTAAATAATCCAGAGAAAGCGAGGCTAACGGCGCAATGTGACATCAAAGATGGTGTGAGCAAAATCATCAATTTTGAATTCAACGAAGACTTAAATGCATCGATTCCTGTGCTCAGGGTGAATGGAGAAGACAAAGGAATTCGTCATAGTTTTAGTGTGAAAACCGATCTTTTCGCCCAAGGAGCTACCCGTTTGGTCAATTTCAAACGCTATTATTTCATGGCCGTCTCTTATGCATACAATAACTATAAAACGTATGTTCCGACAGATCCTTTGGCCCTAGATGGTCAAAAGAAAAGGTACATCCTCAGCAGAAAAGCAGCATTAGGAGAAGTGAAAGTGATGGAAGCCGTTCCACATAATCCAATGCCGGAAGCAGATGGAACAGCCCAAATGATTTCCTATGGTTCATCTCCGTTGATTACGCGTT
>JANRBR010000010.1:0-16637 GCA_030727405.1 Crocinitomicaceae bacterium
CTCAAACGGGTACTTCATCCACCGAAACATCAGAAGAAGGAACGAACACAACTTCTGAACTTGGAACAAGTACCGAACCAACTCAAACGGGTTCTTCGTCCATCGGAACAACAGAAGAAGGAACGAACACAACTTCTGAACTTGGAACAAGTACCGAAACAACTCAAACGGGTTCTTTATCCACCGGAACAACAGAAGAAGGAACGAACACAACTACAGAGCTTGGCTCTAGCACCGCAACAACTCAAACGAATGATCAAACATCCAATTCAGCCATAGAAATTGACCCAGCGTTGGAGGTGATTTCATTGAGTAATATTCCATCGAATCCTCAAATAAGTGCCATCGAAAGTCAACTAGAGCAACTTAGGAAGGAAGAAAATGCTACTTTGTCCAAAACAGAAAAGGAAAAACGCATCGAACAGATGGAGTTTGACCTAGATTTAGCCAAACGACAAGAAGCGGTTCAAGTATCTATGAATCGAATGGTTCAAACTTTCCCGAGCCTCCGTCAAATTCAAGAAGAAGACCAGCGCATCAATAAGCTAACCTTGGAAGTGCAAGAACAAGCGATTTTAACGGCTCTTTCCTTGGAAAACAATCCTGAGCGAAAATCAATGTTGGAAGCTGAGTTAAAGCAGGTTCAAGCTTCCAAAACAAATCAATCAAGCTCGAAAGAAACCCAAATTACACCTGCAGAATTGGAAATTCCTCTGTCAAGAACGGAACCTGTCGAATTGGAGAAGCTGCGTCAATTGAATGCTTATTTCGCCTATGTAAACCATCGAGTAAACTACCAAGCGAAGGAACAGGAATTAGTGCTTGTCCAAACGAAGAAAATAGTTGCAGCGGATAGCATTCGAAATTTATTGACTTCAACGGATGAAATCCAAGTCAATTCGCTGCGTAGATTAGCGGCACAATTTGATTCATTAGATCAAAAGGAATCACAATTAAGACAAGAAATTCAAGCTGTGCATGCGCAAATGCTTCAAAGTGAAAACCAGGCAGATTTTGAATGGATGATTCAACATCAGGTTCAAGGAAAAACAAAGTCCTCCGAAAACCTCGAAGAGGCAATGGTTCCATCCAGTCCATTTGTTGTTTTGCCGGTAACTAATTTAAATCAAGTTTTTCCCGCTCACCCGGTAAATGTACCCTTGCCAGATGGCTTGATCTTCAGGGTACAGGTGGGTGCTTTCCGCAAGCCAGTTCCGAATCAGTTGTTTAGAGAATTCGGACCTGTTTCAGGTGAGCTATTACCAAATGGACTGACGTGCTACCTTGCTGGCTATTTTAATGGCACAGGAGATGCGTTAGATGCACGCACCATGATTCGCCGTTTCGGATACGCAGATGCCTTTATCGTGGCTTATTGTGATGGGAAGCGCATTACCTACAATCAAGGTAAAATGATGGAGCAAAATGGCACGTGCCGCAAAAAAACGCCAGAGGAATTGCAAATTGCCGTAAATCAAATACTGCCAGGAATCGTTCCGCCTGTTCAGCAGACAACAACTGTACCTGCCGAGGTGAATAATGCAGTTGATCCAAATAGTACCGAAGCAAATTTGGAATTGTATTACACCGTTCAAGTTGCGGTCTACAATAAAGCCATTGCTACGGATAATATAAAAGGAGTGAACGAATTGTTGGTAACCAAAACCGAAAAAGGTCAATACCGCTATTCATCTGGAGAGTTCATTTCTTTTGACGAAGCGCGTAAAAGAAAGAATGAAGTTGTCGCAAAAGGAATTCCAGATGCGTATGTGGTGGCTTATCATCGCGGAAAACGCATTTCCATCGCTCAAGCAAATCAATTAGAAGCTTCGGGAATACGTCCAAAGAAGCGAGGCGAAAATACCTCTATCAATGAGACCAATCAGTTAGCGCAAATGACTCAAATCATTGAAGTACCAGAAATCAAACCTGTCGTAAAAGTGGATACAATGGTTCAATATGAACTTAAAGTCGAGGAGGATAACTTCCTGCCTCAATTGACACGATTGAATCGCATCGGAACCTTTACGTATCAAGCAGATAAAAACAGGATTATTTCAGAGAAATACAAATTGGAAAACATTAGCATTCAACAACAAATGTACTTGTCGGACATGAAACGCATGAGTGAACGGAAGTCCCGCATTCCATCCGTTACCTTCGAGTTAAGTGTCATAAAAAGCGAGCAATATGATTGGTTGCTACACCAATCTGTGAGTTATGAAGTTCAAATGTTAGAGGAAGGGTATGTTTTTACGTTCTACCCGGAAAACAAAGAACAAGCAGATTGGATCAATGCTGCAGCACAAGAATTTAAATGGACCATTAAACAGAAATAAATGAGTACTATTGCACCAAAGGAACGCGTTCAACGCAAAGAAAAAACAGAAGAGGAAAGGGGTTTAATCCTTTTCAATGATGATGTAAATTCTTTTGACCACGTCATTACTTGCCTTGTGAAAATTTGCAAGCACGACATGGTTCAAGCGGAACAATGCGCCTGGATCGTTCATACAAATGGCAAATGTTTGGTGAAGACAGGTTCATTTGACGAAGTTCAAACCATGTGTTTGCGTTTATTAAATCAAGGCTTAAGTGCCAAAGTCGACTAATATGAAAATTACCTTTCAATCCAAGGGCACCTTATACATCACGCTACTTTGCGTTTTGGGAAGTTTTGTTGTCATGAATGTTCCGAGTGGAACCTTTCGCCATTTGTTTATTTTAAATGGGGATGCTCAATTTACCAACTGGAAATGGTACGTCAGTTTGATTAGTTATGTTTTTGGTCATTCCTCCATTGAACACCTACTAGGAAACATATCCCTGCTGCTTATTTTAGGTCCAATCATCGAATTAAAGTACGGTACGAAGCGATTTGTTTTAATGAGCGCCATCACTGCCTTGGTGACAGGAATTCTACATACACTGTTGTGGGACAATCACCTTTTGGGTTGCAGTGGACTCGTGTTCATGTACATTGTGCTTTCTACCTTGTTGAACATCCGAAACCGCGAAATACCGTTTACTTTTATCTTGGTGGTCGTATTGTATTTTGGAATGGAAGTATTATCCTCTTGGCAGGAAAGCCAGATTTCTCATTTTGCCCATTTATTTGGTGGAGCGATGGGAGCATTTTGGGGATTTTACCGAAGATAATTACTGCCTTTTTGTTTCTCTGAAAAATTTCTCGATTGTTTCGTAGCGTCCGTTTGGTGTTGGACTCAATGCAGGAGATGCATACAAGACAAGGCTTGGGTCGAATAACAAGTACATTGGAAAACTAGTTAATTGCAAACTCTTCCACATTTCATGGTCCGCGGCTAAAGCGAATTTATCCCAAGTAATCGCATCCAGGTTTCGTTGTTCTGTTTTTGTATAAGAGATATTGGCAGGATAAATGGTGACAAATTGAAATTCCGTACCATATTTTGCTTGCAGTTTTTTCAAAGCTGAAATTTCGCTAACGCATCGTTCTAATGATGGATTAAAGACGTGCAAGTAAATCCACTTTCCTTGGTAGCGATCAAAAGATTTATTCTCTGAAAGCGCATAGTTTGGAGCTTTCATGCCGATTTGCATCAATTTGAATAAGGCAAGTAATTCGTTCGAAATTGCACGATGTTCCTCAAATCCACTTTCCTTTCTCATGGCGTACAGCAAATCAAAAATCAACAGTTTATCTAAATAACTTTCGTAATAAGCTTCCTTGCACATCAATAAAATCACAAATTCAGCACGCTGTTTTGTTTGTACGTAAGGATCCTCGGAAAGCGCTGTCGTTAACTCAGGCAATGAGCCTTTAATTAAGGCTTTTTCCACATTCGTTTTGATTTCTTTGTCTAGCTGAAAAATGTATTTTTCATAGAACAAAGAGGCGAATTCAATGTATTTTGGATTGTTGTATAGGATGCTGTCACTGCTCAAGTAAAATTCAAATTTATCTTGCCTTGATGGACCACCGAGTATGTTGAAATTATCCACCGTGATGCCGACGCTGTATTTTAAGTAATCAAAAAAGAAACTTGACTTTCGTTCTTTATACACGTTGGTCGTTTCTTTTTTGAAGGTCCTTACTTTGGCAATGAACTGCTCAGGATGTACATCCTTTAGTTGGTAAATGTCGGCAATGCTTTCGTCCATCCATGCTTCAAATCCCAAGATCTCATAATTCACATCGCTCGAATCCAAGCGAAAAAAGAGCATTTCAATTTCTTTGTTTCGTTCAAGTGAACTGACAAATTCTTCAGGTTCTGGCAACTCAATGAAATAGGTTGTGTTCGGTTGAATGTAGAGCCAAGCATAGAAGTTTGCTCCCCTCAACACGACTTTCTCAATCTGATCGTTCATGAAGTTGAACTGAAATATGTCGTTGGAATCCACTTTTGCCCTTCCAATTTCAACTTCTGCTGCGCTAATGTAATCCGTTACACGGTACGCACGAATTTCGTCTGATTTCCAATTCGAAATGCCACGTACGATTGATTGACCCTGAACAAGGTTCACCAGGAAAATGAAAAGTGTGAAACAAAAAAGTAGGTATCGTTTGTTCATTGAGTTATTTAACGAGAATCGAAGGTGAGGTTACAAAGGGAGAAATGTCTGCTTTGTTTTGATGCATTTCGCGGATAATGGACGAGTTGATGGCGCTGTGTTCTTGACTGGTTAAAAAGAACACCGTTTCTATTCCTGAAATGGCACAGTTCATATGTGCGATGGATTTTTCGTATTCAAAATCTTTGGAATCACGCAAGCCTCTAACAATATGTGTTGATTCAATTTCCTTGCAGAAATCAACGGTGAGCTTTTGATACGTTTGGACCTTTACTTGTGGTAAATGGGCAAATAAGGAACGAATGTGCTCCACTCGGCTTTCTACGGTAAAGTAACCTTGTTTTTTACTGTTGATTCCTACTCCGATGATGATTTCATCAAAAAGATCGAGGGATTTCAACACAACTGCTTCGTGTCCTTTTGTAAATGGATCGAAGGATCCTGGAAATAAACCGCTACGCTTCATCGCTTAAAAAACTAAAATGTACATTGCCAAAGTTACGAGAAAACGCGAAATGTGGCAGTGCTTCTAAATTGGTCTGTTTCCCGTGTTCAACGATGAGAAGTCCACCAGGTTTCAATAATTTTTTATCAAAAATGGTTTGAATTAATTCCTCGTGAAAATGCAGGTGGAATGGGGGGTCAGTGAAAATCAAGTCGTATTGCACATTTTGAGCATTTCGGCAATACACCACGCAATCGGATTTGTAGGCTTGCATCTGTTCCTCAATTTCGAGGTCTCGAATGTTTCCTTTCAAGTATTGTACGCAGCGAGGATGACTGTCAATGGATAGCACATGTTTGGCACCGCGAGAGACAAATTCAAACGAAATATTTCCTGTTCCAGCGCATAAATCCAATATTTCCATGTCGTCAATATCCACGCGATTTTCGAGCACATTGAACAAGCCTTCCTTCGCGAAATCGGTTGTCGGACGAGAAGGGAAATTAGGGGGCGTTGCGAAACGCTTTCCTTTTAAGAAACCACGGATGATGCGCACAAAATAGATTTTTGGTAAGCTGCTTGAGAAAAATAAGACGTGTCAAATTCATTGAAATCTTTGAACTGTTTCCAAAGGTTTTCGAACTCATCCTGATTAAATCGAGACGAAAGGACATACGCTTGTAATGAATTCACCTTTGGTAAATTCATTTTTTGGTGATTGGACAAAATAAAATACAACACATCCGTTGCCGCTTGGTATTCCGCTGGCAGACACAATTGTAATTGTCCATTTCGTTTTACGGATAGGACAAAATTCTGGTCAAAAAGAATCAGATAGGTACTGTCTGCTGGACTTTCGCTAAATTGCTTGTTAAGGATAAAAGTCAAGTGGCTATGTACTTTTTTTTGCAGTAAAGTCATGTGAGCCAATTCGATGATCCATGCTGGCACGGCGTATACTACCACAAGTTGTAAGGCATGAATTTGTTCAAACTGAATGCTCATTCCCGTTGTTGGTTTACCAAAATTCAATTGGTAATACGTTTCCAATTCACTTTCTTGAAACAAGGTCATCGGAATCAAGGTGAAGTGGGGATCAAACCACGTAATGTGTTGAATGACTGCATCCGAAAGTTGTTGGCGAATGCGGTCTTTCAATTCTTCAATGGAAAAGGGTTTACTTGGGTCAAAAGGAATGAATTCGGAATGAAATTCACCAGGAACATCCTCAGAAATAATCCGAAGAGCTTCCGCTTGAAAATCAAGAAATCGTTTTTTTTGCATGTGCATCCTACTTTGTTCCGCTACATGAACCATTCCCTTGTCTTTTTTCAAAACAATCACGATAATTCATGTCATACAAAGCTACAATATTTAACTTTATGCCCACGCCTTCTATGGGAAAAATCCCTCTGAAGCATCTTGCAGAAATGAATCAACGTAGAGAAACATACTTAAACGCCGTTCGAGGTCATTTTCAATTTGATTTCACACCCAATCAATTGGATGCGTTACATACGTTTTTTGATTTTTTTATGCAGGAACATGGACGAAAAGTCTGGCAATTGTCAGGGTTTGCCGGGACAGGTAAATCCAGTTTGGTTTCTGCATTGGTGAAAACATTGAAGCAAGAGAAAATTGGTTTTAAATTGTTAGCACCAACGGGTAGAGCAGCAAAAGTTCTTTCGAACTTTGCTGGTTATCCTGCGAGTACCATCCACAAGCAAATTTATTTTTCAGGAAATGAGTTAACGAATTCGAAAATAACACCGGCTAAAAACTTGCATAAGAATACCTTGTTTTTTGTGGATGAATCATCCATGATCAGCAACGAATCCGAGTATGAGGGACCGAACGTGTTATTGGATTTGATGAATTACGTCTTTCAAGGAGTAAATTGCCATTTGATTTTTATCGGAGATTTAGGTCAGTTGCCACCTGTTGGACAAGAAGAGTCCATTGCCTTAAACAAGGAGGCATTTGAAGCATTGTTTCCATCAGTGATGGTTTTTTCAAGCCAATTAACCGAGGTCGTTCGGGTAAACGAGCATTCTGCCATTTTAAAAAATGCGACATTCATTAGAGGGAAAGCGGATTTTGAATTGCCTTTCATTTACGATGTGGATGAAAAAAGCACCTTCCGCTGTGAAGGAAATGAATTTCAAGAGTGGATTGAAGGATCCTATGATCAAGTAGGAGTAGAGGACACCATTGTTTTAACCTTGTCGAATAAACGTGCCAACCAGTGGAACCAAGAAATTCGTCAACGACTATTCTACCGGGAAGATGTGTTGGAAAAAGGCGATCTATTGATGATTGTGAAGAACAATTATTTTTGGCTGGACCCCAGCTCGGTTATGGGCTTTATTGCTAATGGAGAATTAGCACGTGTCGAACGTGTGCGCAAAGTAGAAATTCAGTATGGCTTTGAATTTGTGCATGTCGACCTTCAATTTGTCGATTATCCGGAAGTCCCAAGTATTACAGTTATCGTGCATTCAGGTAGCCTATTGGAAGAAGCGCCAAGCATGAAGCGTGACAAAATAAGTCAGTTGTTTTACGCCATTGAAAAAGATTTCATCGATGAAAAAGCAAAGAACAAACGGTACCAGAAAATCCTTAAATCACCGTATTTTAATGCACTTCAAATCAAATATGCACATGCGGTGACCGTGCACAAAGCGCAAGGTGGACAATGGAAACATGTATACATCGATTATGGATTTATTCCAGAAGAAATGAAGACAAAAAATTATTTACGTTGGTTGTATACCTCGGTGACAAGGGCCACTGAAAAGCTCACCTTCCTAAATTTCCCTAAAGATGCTTTTCGGCAATTAGTCGATTGACAAATTTCCCCAACACTTCAATGCTTTACGTTGGTGTTGGTTGAGTATTTCCAAGCGATGAACAGAATGTGTGAGGTAGAAGAAACGATTCACTTCAGGCAGTGTTTTTTCCAACAAGCGCCCATTTCGGTTAATGAGCAGTGTTTTCATGCCTGAATCGTTGTAATTCAACCAAGAATCTAGGTTTCCTTGTAATCGCATGTGATTGACTCCAAGGATTTCGTCGTTGATGGAAAGTCCACCAAGGTCTGCAGGTGATCCCGGGTAGATTGCGTTTATTTGAAAATCAGGACCTTTCGGAGAAACCTTCATCCCTAATTTAGCTTCAGAATAACTTGGCGATGGAACTTGCTTGATTTCTAAACCAAAAAATTCACAGGCCTCCACTAAAATGGATTCATACGGTTCTGTGCCAAATACAAATCGATCAAAAAATTCCTTGAATGAAATCCCGCTGACATTTTCTAGTGTTTCTTGGTAATCTTGCCAAGTGTAGCCGATTCCTTTTACCGCAAAATTGAAATACAAGCGTTTCATCACTTCCTGAATTCCATATTTATGGTTCGTTGCCTCGCGCAGTTTCATGTCGGTAACAAATGCCAATAAACATCCCTCCGTGTAGATGGAAACTTTACGTCCCGGTGCTCCAGGAGTATAACCATCCAACCAGGTATCAAAAGACGATGCTCCCACTGAATAATGAAACCTTCCAGGATTATCGAAATGTTTTTGAAGTTGCTTGGATAGTTCCAGTAAATACTGATCCAAGGTAAACACACCACTTCGCAATAAATACAGATCACCTAGATACGTTGTAATTCCTTCGTAGACAAATCCTGAAACAGAGTAGTTTTCTTCCTTGAAATCATAGGGCTGCATTTCAGCAGGACGAATGCTTTTTACGTTCCAAACATGGTATAATTCATGAGAAGAAACACCTAGAAGTTCTTTGTAAAGCGACCCAAAAACATCGTGATTCGGTCCTAAAGTGATGACGGTGCTTTCTAAGTGTTCTACTCCGTGGTAGGCACTATATGGTAGCGTTTGAATGAGAAAGTGAAATTCATTTACGGGAAATTCACTGAAATCTTCTATTTGTGCACGTGTGAATTTTTCAAAATCCGAAAGTACTTTTTCCCATTGAATGAATTTTTGGTTGTTAAACCAAACATGAAAATGGTAGCCATTGACTTCATAAGAAGCTTGTTCTAGCTGTGCAGAGCAGATAAATGGACTATCCGCAAGTTGATCGAAATGGGCAACGACGCATCGATTGTCTTCGAATTTCAAAGAGGAAGCGATTTTCCATGAAGCAGGAATGTCAAGGCTCAATTCGTATGCATGTGTTTGATCAGCGAAGAGAAAACAATTGACTGGATTCACATATAATTGCTGGTCATCGAGGTAACTTGATCCCGCATTCAATTCGCTTGCATAGTAGGAATATTCTACTCGAACAAATTGGCAATCTGTTGTTTGAATTTGCCAGGTGTCCTTGTTTGACTTTTCAAATGCCAACACCTTATTTTGTTCATCAAAAACACGAAACCCTTTGATGTTTTTGGCGAAGTTCCCTAATTCGTAGCGTCCAGGACGCCAAGAAGCTAAATGCAAGCTGAGGTGATTTTCAGGACAAGGAAACGTCGCGGAAAATTGAATGTAACGTTGCTGGGCATTTACACAGGAAATGCGGTATTGTATCATCGAAGACATTACGCGTATAGTTCTTGTTGCAATTGGGTGATTTTGTCATCTGCCAAATATTCATCAAAAGACATCATTTTATCGATGATTCCGTTTGGCGTGATTTCAATGATGCGGTTAGCAACGGTATTCACTAATTCGTGGTCATGAGAAGTAAACAATAAGGTTCCTTGGAATTCTTTCATGGCATTGTTCAATGCCGTAATGGATTCCAAGTCCAAGTGATTGGTCGGTTCATCCATCAAAAGGAGGTTAGCTTTCGCCAACATCATTTTTGAAAGCATGCAACGCACTTTTTCACCACCCGAAAGGACACTCGCATTTTTCATGGCTTCCTCACCGGTAAATAACATGCGACCTAAAAAGGTACGTAAATAGACTTCTTCACGTTCCTCATCGGTTTGCGCATATTGACGTAACCAATCAATTAAAGGAACTTTTGCTTCAAAATAATGGTGGTTGTCGTTTGGTAAATATGCAGTGGTAATGGTCGTCCCAAATGTGAATTCACCTGAATCCGCATTCATGTTCTTCGTTAATACTTCAAAAAAGGCCGTTAATGCAACAGAATCCTTGGAAACGAATGCGATTTTATCCCCTTTATTGATGGTAATATTGATTTCTTTAAATAAGGTTTTACCGTCCGCTATTTTGGATAAATGTTCAATGTTTAATATTTGATTTCCTGCATCGCGGTCTTGGTGGAAGGTAATTCCAGGATACCTTCTGGATGATGGTTGAATTTCTTCTAGATCTAAGTTGTCGAGCATTTTACGACGGCTTGTTGCTTGTTTGGATTTGGACGCATTGGCAGAAAAGCGCGCAATGAAATCCAATAATTCCTTTTTCTTTTCTTCTGCTTTTTTGTTTTTATCAGAACGTTGTCTTGTTGCCAACTGAGATGATTGGTACCAGAAGGAGTAATTTCCGGTAAACATATTGATTTTGCTGTAATCGATGTCACAAATGTGTGTACAAACCGTATCGAGAAAGTGACGGTCATGCGATACAACGATCACGGTATTTCTAAAATCCAATAAGAAGTCTTCCAACCAAGAGATCGTTTTTAAGTCAAGGTCATTCGTAGGCTCATCGAGAATCAAAACATCCGGATTTCCGAAAAGTGCTTGAGCAAGTAAGACACGTACTTTTAAATCGTTTGAAAGCTCCTCCATTAATAAATAATGCTTGGATTCGTCGATCCCCAGGTTGCTGAGTAAAGTAGCAGCATCTGTTTCAGCGTTCCAACCTTCAAGATCGGCAAATTCACCTTCCAATTCAGCTGTTTTCATTCCATCCGCTTCAGTGAAGTCTTCCTTTGCGTAAAGCGCATCCTTCTCCACCATGATTTCATACAAGCGTTTATGTCCCATGATCACTGTTTGAAGAACCTGAACTTGGTCGAATTCAAAGTGATTTTGTTTCAAGAAAGCCATGCGTTTTCCAGGCTCTAATTCCACGCGACCGGTTGTTGGATCTTGGTCTCCAGTGAGAATCTTTAAAAAGGTTGATTTACCAGCCCCATTTGCACCAATGACACCATAACAGTTTCCATTGACAAATTTTACATTTACTTCGTCGAAAAGTACGCGTTTTCCGAACTGGAGGGATAGGTTATTTACACTTAACATGCTTCAAATTTTGCGCAAAGATACGCAAAAGAAATCAGCTATTCGAACAGCAATAAACGAAGGCTGGTGGAAAGTTAAGTGCTGCATATTCGATGGTGACTTTTTTAAAGAGGCTTTTGAAGTGTTTTTTGGATTGCAGTGTATACTGAAACTGAATAAATGTACCCACTTGTGTTAAGCAATGTAGCACTGCTTGCATGATGCTAACCCTTAATTCTTTCGGAAAATTGGAGAGTGGGAGCGAGGATACCACGCAATCCGCTTTTTCAAATCCAAGTTCAGAAAGGATTTTGCCAAGGTCACCTGCGGAGCCGTGCACAATGTGGCAATTTTCTTGGTTTTTTTTCTTAGCTAAATTCTGATAGAATACATCGTTCAATTCAATCACGACCAAATGCGTGTCAGGTTGAAGTTTTTTAAGAATTTTATCGGTAAAAATCCCTGTTCCCGGACCAAGTTCAACAATGACTTTAGCCGTTTGAAAAGGGATGTGTTTCAGCATTTTTTTCGCCAAAAAGCGGGAACTCGGTATAAGCGAGCCAACCATTTTATTTTGCTTGAAAAACTGCTGAATGAATGATTTTTTTGACACCTTATGCGAGTTGAAGGCTTGCTTGCGAGCCATGAATAATTCCGATTACTTTTCCTTTCAACAATTGATCTTTGAAGGGACTAAATCGCTTGTGATTGGATTCGTTTGACCACTCGAAGTCCATGCTTGGATCGAAAAGTGTTAAATCCGCTCTGTTGCCCACTTCAATGCTAATGGAGGGGATTCCAGCAATTTCCCGGCCTCGGTCGCTTAATGCAGAAACCACTTTTTTCAGGTTCATTTCCTTCGTGGAATTCAACGCGGCGAAACATGTTTCCAACTGGGGTGCCCCAAAATTCGCCAAGTCGAATTCAAGTTCTTTTTCTTCGGTGTCTGCAGGACGGTGGTCTGAAGCGATGGCATCAATTGTTCCGTCTAATACTCCTGCCCAAAGCGCTTTACGATCGGATTCCTTGCGTAACACAGGTAAAACCTTTACATGTGAATTAAAGTCCAACATGGCTTGCTCTGTAAAACACAAATTCATCACATGAACATCTGCCGTTACGTTTAAACCGTTCTTTTTTGCTTTGCGCACCAGTTCAACACTTTCGGCACAGGATAAACCGCTCAAATGCAAACATCCGTCTGTATATTCCAGTAAGCGCAAATTACGTTCGATTTCAATCACCTCCGCAATGGAAGCATCTGCTTTAAGTCCCGTTTTTGTCGATGCTTCTCCTTCGTTCACTTGTCCTTTTCCGGCGAGGGATTCATTGCGGCTAAATGCCAAAACTTTTGCCCCGAAATTTTTAGTGTATAGAAGCGATCGGTACATGATTCCTGCGGAAACACTGTGTGTGTCATCCGTGAATATTTTAGCGCCAATTTGATACATGTCATACAATTCAGCTAATTCTTCACCTTTCAGTCCCTTGGTAAGGGCTCCAAGTGCATGAATGCTGGTGCTATGTCCTTCCGCTTTTTGATACAAATAAGCAATTTGAGATTTCCCATCAATGCATGGCTGTGTACCAGGTACCACGTGAACATGTGTATATCCACCCATGGAAGCGGCATCCAAACCACTTTGTACGGTTTCTTTATGCTCCATTCCTGGATCACAGAAATCTGCTTTTAAATCTACCCAACCCATCGAAATATGTAGGTCATTTGACGTTACGACTACGGCTTCTTCTTCTTCGATCGAGGAGGCAATTTTAACAATGCTTCCATCTTGAATCAAAAGATCCATGCGTTTTTCGTTCATCGTTGAACGGTCATCAATAATTTTTGCGTTTTTTACGAGGATTTTCATTTCCAAAATTTTATCAAGGCCATTTCGATGAATAGAAAGAGTAAGCTCAACAACAAAAAGCTTCGCCAATATTCTATTGGCTTATCGATTTGAATTTCTGAGAGACTTTGTCCGTCTTTCACCGAGTTAAATTTAATGTTTTTTATGCCGCCGTTCTCCAATTCATCGACAATTTCATCGGCGTTCTTGAGATTCATTGCAGATTCATTTCGATCATAATTTACAGCTAATAAACCTAATGTGTCCTCATTTTGAATGAAATATGTCCCCGCTTTTAGGCGTTCAATTGCTTCCATACCTGCAATGGAAATCTTTGTTTGGCCATTGAGTTTTCTCGTACTCGGAATGAAGGATATTTTGCCATTTACGAGTTTAATGGGTTGTTCCCCATCGACTTCCTTTTGAATGGGAATGTTTGCGTCTTTTCCGATGGTTGCAAAGAGCGGAAAGTTTTGGGAGGCAAATTCACCTGCGCGCAAAAGCAATGTTGGGAAAAGGGCGTTTGAAGTGAAACTTCCAAAATCTTCTTGCAAGGAGGTGGTCAAGAGGAAGGATTGTGTTCCGGATCGTAGGAAGAGTGGAGCGCCATTTCTAAAGTCTAGCAATGGAAAACCACTTGCGGAATTAATTCGATACGCTTTGGATACATTGGCCAAATTTAAGGCTTGATTTTCCTTTTCAAAAACTCCGATGAAAAATGGATCTTTGAAGTGAATCTCATCCAACTTAAGTCCATCTGTCATGACTTCTCCTAAGCTAGGTAATTCCAGTCCGCTGAGTAGATTGCTGTAATCGGAACGATTGATTTGATTACCTGGGATGACAAAAACGGCACCGCCTTTTTGATGAAATTCCATGAGGTCATTGCTGAGTCCAGACGGTATTTCATTCAAACCATTTAGCACGACTAAATTTGTATTGTTCAGCAAATCTTTCGTGTAGTTGTTGTTCGAAATGGAGTTTGTGCGGTAAAACGGTTCCACTGCAAATACTTGAGAAACTTTTGGGCTTCCATTATCGCTGTTCAGGATAAGTACATTGGCATTCTTCGCCACTTCGTAGGCAAAATAGAAGTCATCGTCCCAATACAATTGTTTGTCGCTAATGCTGACCATTCCCGTTTTAAATCCTGTATTGATTTCTGTAAATGGAAAACTGGTTGTTTTCTTTTCATTTGCTGCGATGTCCAAAAACATGGTGCGTTTTTGGCTGCCAAATTTCGCGCTCAATTCGAGGTTCACACGTTCTGATTTGGAATCGTTTTGAAGCCTCACAAACAGCTCATTTGCTTCGCCTACTTTGTGAACAGGCGTAGCAAACCATACGGAATCGATGTATAAATTCCCGGGGTCTTGCGGGATTAATTGAAAGGCATAAAAATTCGAAGACTCATCTTTCTTTAATTTATCCAACTTAAAGGTGCTTTCTTGGAAGTCTGATAATAGAACCACTTGACGTGTTTTTAAGCGTTCTACTTCATTGTTTTCTTTGTCCAAGAATTCCTTTTGCCATGAGATGACCTCTCCCAAATTACGCTGAACAGAAGTTGGTTCGATTTTATCCAAGTAGGAAAGTGCCTCCATTTTGGTGAGTAAGCGTTGTTCGACACCGTCCATTTTGTTGGTAAACAATAAAATCCGTGTTTCCAATGGTGCTTTATCAAGCATTCGCTTGGCCATTTCTCGCGCTTCTGAAAGCAACTCGCCTTCCTCTCCAATCGAGGTCATGGAAAAAGAGTTGTCGATGTAAATTGCAAGTACATTTTTACCGCCATTTCCATTCGTATTACTAAGAGGGATAATGGGCAGTGCAAAGGCCAATACAACGAAAATCAATGCGAGGCAACGACTTATAAGGATTAAAAGTTGACGAAGTTTCTTGGTTGATTTGTTTTCTTGTTCAATGAAACGAATGAATTTCAAGGAAGAAAAATAGAGTACCTTTTGACGGCGAAAGTGGAAAAGGTGAATGATGATTGGAACCAGTAATAAAGATAGAAGCCAGAGCCGTTCTGGATGTATAAATTCCATGATTCAAATGTAAGAAAATAAATCCATTATTTCATGTCAATTATTCCTTTTGCAATCAATTTTGCTTGACTTCTCAGTTCGCCAATTGCTGTGCTTTCCCAAAGGGAACCTCTACATAAATTTCCAATGGCGTAGATTGGAAAGGGTGCTTGTCCTATCGCAAGGTGATTTTCGGGTTTGATTTTCAGTCCTAAATCCAATTCATCCGCTTGAATCCAGTCCTTATTTAAGAATGCTTGAAGAACTGGATTGTTCACTTTTGTGAGCGACGTTTCAGGACCGGTACAATTAATTAAGCAGGCAAAATCACCTTCTTGTTCTTGTTCAGCAGTCAGGTAGCGGATGTGTAAACCTTCGTTTTTTAATTCAACGCTGATGAGTTTTCCCGCGCAAACTTCGAGTCCACCGGATGTTCTTTCTTCCTTTATTTTTTTTCGATTTCTGCTGGAATTCTATGCCGAACGGTCCCCCAGAAATGCCGAAGACGCTGAACGAACATTTTCTTTTCAAGTAGACTAAATCCTTTCCACCATTGGGTGAAATTGGGTCGTAAGGAATCGATTAGCGCCAGGAATTCTTCCATTGAAAGTGCTTTTCTTTTTAGGTTAAAAAAGTGAAGCAAGGAAACTAAATCGGTTTTCGTTGGCTTGACGTGATTGAAATTAATTTTCTTCGATGTAGGATGTGCCAACATTTGAAAACCATGGGAAGATAGGGCAGTGATTTTTTGTTCGAACCCAAGGTGTCTTAAGCGAAGAACGGTGTCCACCATGGTGAGTCCATTGCCTAAAATAAACAGGGGGAGTTTTCTTGAAATCGAATGAAAATCGATATTCCACGGATTCCCTTGGTAGTAGGATGATGATTTCAAATCCAGGTCAAGTTCTTTCGGAAATCTTGGGATTTCGTTTCCAGTGGCGAGTACGACGCAATCAATCATGGATAAATCGGGCAGGTATGCTTGATTTAGTTGTAAGACAATATTTTTTTCTTTTGCCAATAGAATTGTTCCCTTCCAAAGATGTTTTAAGTAAGCCCCATATAAGGACCTTGGAACGAAACTTTCCGGGTCAGAAACACTAGGGAATTCCTTTTGCAAAAAGGCAACGAAGTCATTGGGTTTATCCGGGAAAGCGCTCATGTTCTCACTGCGCACGTTCAAGAGTAATTCCCTGTTTTCAGTATGGTAAACGGGTCCGCAAGTTTCGGAATCTGGCGCGTGTTACCGGGTAATTTCCCCTTGAAATCCTAGGTCAATTAATTGACGGATGACCATGGTTCCGGAGAACCCACCACCGATGACTGCGATTTTTTTAGGCATAAAAAAACTGCCCGTAACCGGGCAGCCTCCTTTATTTATTACAAAATGATTATTGTTTGTTTAATTCCTCAAGTTTCTTCTTGTACTCAAGGCCTTTTTCGATGCGACCTAATTTCGTGTTTGTTTTGTACAAAATATTCAAGATTTCTTTTTCGTTTGGATTTTTTTCGATGTATTTTTCCAAAGGAACCAAAGCAAGGGTGAATAATTCATTTGCACGCGCTTCCAATTCTTTCACCTTCGGATCTTTCAT
>JANRBR010000010.1:16737-23467 GCA_030727405.1 Crocinitomicaceae bacterium
TCTTTTTGCAAATAAATATTTACCATGGACAATAACGCATCGATGTTATTAGGGAAAACATCCAATACCTTATTTACTACTGCAATGGCTTTTTCCATTTCTTTGGCTTCGATGCATTCATCAACAAAGTTGTTTAAACTGATGGTAGCATTTACCTCTGCGTCTTTGTATTGCTCATTAATGAATGTTCTTAGCTGGTAAGCTGTTAAAAACAAATCAAGAGACTCATTGTATTTTTTTGCTGTGTAAGCATCCAAACCTAAATTGAAGGTAAAGTCAGAGCGTAATCCCATGAACGTTTGAGCATCGGAAGTATATGATTTCTTAGGGTCCTCCAATACTTTCTTAAAGGATGCTTTAGAAATCGCTTCGTATTCATCCATCTTTGCTTCGTCTAGTGGATTTTTCGCAGCGTCTAGGTTTGCCACTTCAATTAATCCATAATAAATTTCAGCACGGTATAAATGCATCTTAAAATCCTCTGAGGTTTCATAGTTAGCTGCCGCTAGGTCAATAAATTTACGCGCCTCTTCAACCGTTTTTTTGGAAGGCTCGATGCCATTCGCCATCGGGTTATACTTTTTAAAGGTCATGATGGCATCCGTCACATTTTTCTTTTGCGCAAATGATCCAAATGTCAAAGCGGAAAATGCGATTCCAGCAGTGAGTTTAATGAGGTTTCTTTTCATAATCGGACAATTAATCTTTCTAATTTTTAATCTTCGTCGTTCGTTTCAATTTCTGTGCCAGAATCTTCAGAGGCATCTGTCAATGGCAGATCTACACCTTCCATTATTTCGATGTCTTCGTCTTCATCTTCTGTTCTTGGAACACGTGCAATGGCTGCGATTGCCGCATTTGATTTCAGGTTGATTAAACGAACACCTTGCGCTGCTCTTCCCATTGTACGAATGGTATCTACGTGCATGCGAATCGTCACACCTGATTTTGTGATGATCATTAAATCGTCTTCGTCAAAAACATTTTGAATGGAAAGTAATTTCCCTGTTTTGTCGGTGATGTTCAATGTTTTCACCCCTTTACCTCCACGATTTGTGATGCGGTATACTGGTTCTTTGTCCTCCGGATCGTTCAAGAAGGTACGTTTTCCATACCCTTTTTCAGAGACAACTAATATCGTTGAGAAGATATCCTCCACGCAAATCATTCCAATCACGTAGTCATCTGCACTCGTTAATGTTACACCACGCACTCCAGATGCATTTCTACCCATTGGACGAACAGTCGACTCATTGAAACGAATGGCACGACCAGAACTTGTTGCTAAGACGATTTCATTTGTACCGTTGGTTAATTTTGCTTCCAGTAATTCATCGTTTTCACGGATTCCAATGGCATTAATACCATTGGAACGTGGACGGGAATAAGCTTCTAAGGATGTTTTCTTAATGACACCTTGCTTCGTACACATCACGATGAAATTGTTCTCTACGTAATCCTTATCCGTTAAGTCAAGAACTTTCACGTATGCTTTTACTTTATCGTCTTGAGGAATGTTGATCAAGTTTTGGATCGCTCTACCTTTGGATGTTTTATTTCCTTCTGGTATTTCATAAACACGCATCCAGAAACACCTTCCTTTTTCGGTAAAGATCAATAAGTAGTTGTGGTTCGTTGCAACAAACAAATGCTCCAAGAAATCTTGGTCACGTGTGGCAGAACCTTTCGACCCCATTCCACCTCTGTTTTGAACTTTGTATTCCGCTAGGTTTGTGCGTTTAATGTATCCCGCGTGTGAAATCGTAACGACAACTTCCTCATCCGCAATTAAATCCTCCATGCGCATTTCACTCGCAGAGTATTCAATTCTTGAGCGACGTTCATCGCCGTATTTATCGCGCATTTCGTTCAATTCATCCTTGATGATTTGCATGCGGCGGCTTTCGTTTTCTAAAATATCTTTTAAATCAGCGATTAATTTCATCAATTCATCGTACTCAGCACGTAATTTATCTTGCTCAAGTCCGGTTAATTGACGCAAACGCATGTCTACAATCGCACGGGTTTGGATTTCGGAAAGACCAAAGCGAGTAGATAAACGCTCTCTTGCTTGGTCTGGACTCGCAGAAGACTTGATGATTTCGATCACTTCATCGATGTTGTCAGATGCGATGATCAATCCTTCTAATATATGTGCACGTTCTTCTGCTTTGCGCAAATCGAAACGTGTGCGGCGAATCACAACTTCGTGACGGAATTCAACGAATTCTTGAATTAAGTCGCGCAAGGCCATCATGCGTGGTCTTCCAGCAACCAAACAAATGTTGTTTACGGAGAACGAAGTTTGAAGCGCTGTAAATTTGTACAGTTTATTCAGAACGACATTGGCAATTGCATCGCGTTTGATTTCAAAAACGACACGCATACCGCTACGGTCGGACTCATCACGTAAATCAGAAATACCTTCAATTTTCTTATCATTTACTAGGTCAGCGATCTTTTTGATCATCTCCGCCTTGTTCACTTGGTAAGGAATCTCTGTAACGATGATTTGCTCACGTCCATTTTCTTCTTCGATTTCCGCTTTTCCACGGATCACGATTCGACCACGTCCAGTTAACAACGCATCGCGAACACCTTCGTATCCGTAAATGATACCGCCAGTTGGAAAATCAGGAGCTTTGACGTATTGCAATAATTCTTCTCCAGTAATTTCTTTGTTGTCAACGTAGGCAATAACTCCGTCAATTACCTCTGTCAGGTTATGTGGAGCCATATTGGTTGCCATACCTACAGCGATACCAGCAGCACCGTTAATAAGTAGGTTAGGGATTTTAGTAGGAAGTACGGTTGGTTCTTCTAAACTATCGTCAAAATTCGCCTTAAAGTCTACGGTTTCCTTTTCTAAATCCGCCAGCATTTCCTCTGCGATTTTACGAAAACGTGCTTCGGTGTAACGCATTGCCGCTGGACTATCTCCATCGACCGAACCAAAGTTTCCTTGTCCGTCCACAAGCGGGTAACGCAAGGACCATGGTTGTGCCATACGCACCATTGTGTCATAAACCGAACTATCACCGTGCGGGTGATACTTTCCTAAAACTTCCCCGACAATTCTTGCGGATTTTTTATAAGGTCGATTCGAATAAACGCCTAAGTCTTGCATTCCATACAAAACCCTTCTGTGAACTGGTTTAAATCCATCTCTTACATCAGGTAGGGCACGCGAAACAATCACCGACATCGAATAATCGATGTACGCTGATTTCATTTCATCCTCAATGTTTATCTGAATAATTCTTTCTCCTTCAGCCATTTTTATTGATAATTAAATTCTGCTTGTCAATTTAAGCATTCAAAGTTAATGAAATAAGGATGCTGAACTTGTGCGCCAAACGAATTTTACTAACAAAATCACTTCATAAATTGTGAATAATTAACCATGGATGAGAAATATAAAAGTTATATTTGTAATGCTTAAAAAGTGAACACATGGAAGCGAAATTTTCACCGCGCGTCAAGGATTTAATTACATTCAGCAGAGATGAAGCTGTTCGATTGATGAATGAATTCGTTGGTGCGGAACATTTATTGTTGGGTTTGATTCGCTTGAACGAGGGGACGGGAGTTCATATTTTACAAGAATTCAATTTGGACCTCAATCAAGTGAAAACAGAAGTCGAGAAGATTTTATCGAAGTCTTCGGTGGCCCATATTGCCAACCTCAACTTACCTTTATTAAAACAAACCGAAAACATCATAAAGCAATCCTATTTAGAAGCTAAGGAATTTAAGTCTCCGATCATTGGGACTGAACACCTTCTTTTAACGATTCTCCGAAACGAGGACAGCGTGGCTTGTCAAGTATTGAATAAATATGGAGTGATGTATGAAAATGCAAGAGACGAATACGAAGTTATGTTAGAAGAACGAAAACAACCAAGAGCTGAATTCCCAAGCAATAGTGGCGGGGAAGAAGAAGAAAACTACGGGACTCCGCGCAAATCGGCTGATCCTAAATCAAAAACACCCGTTTTAGATAATTTTGGTCGCGATTTGACGAAAATGGCCGAAGCTGGAAAATTGGATCCCATTGTTGGAAGAGAAAAGGAAATTGAACGCGTGAGTCAAATTCTTTCCAGAAGAAAGAAAAACAATCCTATTTTAATAGGTGAACCTGGTGTGGGTAAAAGTGCCATCGCTGAAGGATTGGCCCTGCGGATTGTTCAACGCAAAGTTTCTCGTATTTTATTTAATAAGCGCATCGTTTCCCTCGATTTAGCTTCCTTAGTTGCTGGCACGAAATACCGTGGTCAATTTGAGGAACGCATGAAGGCAGTGATGCAGGAAATTGAGAAAAATCCAGACATCATTTTATTCATTGATGAAATCCATACCATTATCGGTGCTGGAGGAGCGAGCGGTTCATTGGATGCTTCCAATATGTTCAAACCTGCTTTAGCACGTGGAGAAATGCAAGCGATTGGTGCGACTACTTTGGATGAGTACCGTCAATACATCGAAAAGGATGGTGCACTAGAAAGACGCTTCCAAAAAGTGATCATCGAGCCGACAACGGTGGAGGAAACGATTCAAATTTTGAATAACATCAAGGAACGCTACGAAGAACACCATTCGGTGACCTATACGCCTGAAGCGATTGCTACTTGTGTGAAGTTAACAGAGCGTTACATTACGGACCGTCACCTTCCAGATAAAGCCATTGACGCGATGGATGAGGTAGGTTCCCGTGTGCACATTACAAACATCAATGTTCCACAGGAAATCCTTGACATTGAAGGACAGATCGAAGGATTAAAAGAACAAAAAGCGGAAGTCATTCGCTCTCAACAATACGAAAAGGCTGCTGAATTGCGCGACAATGAACGTAAATTGCAAGAGCAGCTTGAAACCGCAAAAAACAAATGGGAAGAGGAGTCTAAGAACAACCGCGTTATGGTGACAGAGGAGCATGTTGCTGAAGTGGTTTCCATGATGTGCGGCATTCCTGTGACCAAAGTATCTGAGTCCGAAATGGGCAAATTGGTGAAAATGGCAGAAACCATACGTGGCAAAGTCATCGGTCAAGATGAGGCAGTGGACAAAGTGGTGAAAGCCATTCAACGTAACCGTGCTGGATTAAAGGATCCGAATAAACCAATTGGCTCGTTCTTTTTCTTAGGACCAACAGGTGTGGGTAAAACCCAGCTCGCGAAAGTTCTTGCTCGAAATTTATTCGATTCAGATGATGCGTTGGTTCGTATTGATATGTCCGAATACATGGAGAAATTTTCCATCTCTCGCTTAGTTGGAGCGCCTCCGGGATACGTTGGATATGAAGAAGGTGGACAATTAACAGAAAAAGTTCGCCGTAAACCATATGCGATCATTTTATTAGATGAAATCGAGAAAGCACATCCGGACGTATTTAATTTATTGCTTCAAGTGCTCGATGATGGACACATGACCGATGGATTGGGACGTAAAATTGACTTTAAAAACACCATTATGATCATGACCTCAAACATTGGTGCACGTCAATTAGCGGACTTCGGAACTGGTGTTGGTTTTGGTACAAAATCTCAAGAAGAAGCAAAAGAAGCCAATTCAAAAACGGTGATTCAAAATGCCTTGAGAAAAGCATTCTCTCCAGAATTCTTGAACCGTGTGGATGACATGATCATGTTCAAATCATTGAGCAGAGAGGACATTCACAAGATTATTGACATTGAATTGGAAAAATTACATGACCGCATCAAAGGAATGGGTTATTTCGTGGAAAGTACAGAAAAAGCGAAAGACTTTATTTTAGAGAAAGGATACGATGAAAAATTTGGTGCACGTCCAATGAAACGAGCGATTCAAAAGTTCATCGAAGATCCATTGGCGGAAGAAATCATCAATTCAAATTTAGTCGAAGGTGATACGATTCTATTGGATCACGAAGAAGGAAAAGAGGAATTGAAAGTGACCATTAAAAAACCAAAGGCGCCAAAGAAAAGTTCCTCGGGAGAAGCTGAAAAAAAATAATGAATCAAATATGAAAAGCGAGTGAAAACTCGCTTTTTCTTTTTCCAGTTTATGACGGTAGAAGAAGCATTAATCGCACGCATTAAAAAACCAAAATTCACGGAATGGCATAGGCATTTCGTTGCACATCCTGAACAGATTCCTGATTTGGTGGACTTAGCGCTCGGTTCAAAAAAACCTCCATTGCCTGCACATGCTTCTTGGATACTGATTCATATAGCCAAAACCGATTGGACCTTATTGCGGTCCTACGAACATGCGTTTATCGATCATTTTCTTCAGTCAACCAATCAATCCATCTTAAGGAATTTATTGGTCTCCTTGTTGGAATTTCCTTTAAGGGATTACCGTGAAAGTGATTTTTTAGATTCCTTGATCACGCATGTGAAAAACGAAGAAAACAAAGTGGCATTGCGGGTTTATTCCTTGTACAAACTCACGGAATTTGTTCAGCGTTATCCCGAAATCAAAGTGGAAATTGATGCTGTTATTGAACTCATTCAGGAGCACCCAATGTCACCAGCCATGAAAGTAGGCATTCGGAATTTTGAAACGATGTGTCAAAAAATGCTTGGGAAACTTAATGTGTGAAAATCACTTCTTCGTTAGGAACACGCATTCTTGGACCCCAGATTCCTGGTTCGGTTCCTAGTCCAACGGATATGATCATATTGATTTCTGCTCCTCTTGGTAGATTTAAGGCCTTTTTCACTCGTTTCTCGTCAAATCCTTCCATTGG
>JANRBR010000010.1:23567-32703 GCA_030727405.1 Crocinitomicaceae bacterium
CTCTTGGTAGATTTAAGGCCTTTTTCACTCGTTTCTCGTCAAATCCTTCCATTGGACAAGTATGAAATCCTTCTGCTGCAATGGATAACATGAATGTTTGAGCAGCTAAAGCACAGGATTTGTGCGCGCCAATGCGTTGATTAGCTTTTCCACCTACACGGACAAATGGTTTGTTCAGTCCCGCGAAAAAACTAATGCTGCGTCGAAGTAAACTCATGAAACCGAAAGGATCATTCGTGTAAAGAAGTGGCATCACCTTGCCGTAGTAATTTAGCCCCATGGTTTGTGCTTTATCTGGCTCTCCAACAATGGTGGATTTTACCATGTCCAAATTAAATTTCGCACGACTCTTCCATTTGTCCTTGCGTGTTACAAAGACCACCATGTGTTGCGCTGTCTTTGCCGCACTTTGCCCTAGACACAAGGGTACAAATGCTTCCATTAGTTCCTTTGATTGCAACCAATGAAATTCCCAGAGTTGCATGTTGCTGCTATTGGGCGATAAAATCGCTCGTTCTAGACTTGTTTGAATGACTTCGTTCGGAACGGGGGTATTAGCATCGAATTTTCGATTGGATCTTCTGAACTCGATGATGCGTTGGAATTCTGTATTCATGGTATGGTTCATTTTAAAGTATTGGTGGAAATGTTAATCGTTGATTCCGGTAACCGTATATCCTTGTTTTCTTAACAATTCCAAGACGCCATTTGTTCCGCCAAGGTGTCCTGCTCCGACTGCAATAAAAGTAGCCTCCTTGTTGATTTGCTTTTCAATGACGGGAATCCAGTTGGCATTTCGAACATCTAAAAACCAATGGTTGAACTCTGGAAGCATTTCTGTTTCGGAAGAAATCATTTGATACAATCCATTGATGTCTTCTTGTTCATATAATTTAAACAGGACATCGAATTCAGCCATGTTCGAAAAGTCATCCATGAATTGAAGTTGATCTTGAATGCTTATTCGGTCAATCGTTTCCATTTGGTACATCACTGTTTCCAGTCCAATAAGCGGTTTTTTGTACTTTTTCGCTAGTTTATCGAACTCCATTTCGAAGGACTTTTGCTTTCCAATTTTCTCTTGAAGAACCACAGAGCTGAAGAAAAATGGTTTCATGTGAATATATTGTTCGAACTTACTTTCCTTCCATTGCATGCTATCCATGCAGTATTTTTTGAGCTTTGTATACGAAGAATCGCTCATGTAATTTTTTAAGGTTTCCCCATTGGGGATTAAGGTCATTTTTGCCAATTCTATTTTTTCAGACAAACTCATGTCTAATTGAATTTCCAAGGCAATGGTTTCGCATGATTTCAGGGCGTTCATGACTTTGTTGGGCATGTCAAAATCTTCTTTTGGCATCGTGTGGATGGTTCCAAATATGTACGAATCTTGATTAAGTCCCTTGCCATTGATTTTGTATAACAATTGTGCGTTCGATTGCGAAAATACCAAGAGGAAAAGCAAACTAAGGATGGTGCGAGCAAGCATCTTTTTCATTTTAATGATTAGGACAAATTTACGTGTATTATTCGCTTATGTCGGCTTTTACTGACAACTTTTCTAGGATTTCAATAAACTTGCTGACACCTTGACTTAATTTTAACAATGGTCTTATCTTTGTCGACCAAATCGTGAATTAAATTTTCAGAATATGTCAGAAGAGAAGGATGAATTGAGAGATGATCAACAACAAGATCCACAATTAGAAGGAAATGCAACAGAGGCTTCCGCTGAGGAAATGGTAGAAGAAACACCAAAAGAGCCTACAGCTGAGGAGAAATATGCAGAGTTGAACGATCGTTTTCTACGTTTGTACGCTGAGTTTGAAAATTACCGACGTCGAACGAACGAAGAACGTTTGCAATTGATTTCAACTGCAGGAAAAGACTTAATCGTATCCATGTTGCCGGTAATAGATAACTTTGAGCGTGCGATTGTTACCAATGAAAAATTGGAAGACATCGCTCCGATGAAAGAAGGCTTTCACTTGATTTACAACATGTTTAAAAGCACGCTTGAATCGAAAGGATTGAAGCCAATGGAATCGAAAGGTCAAGCTTTTGACAGTGATTTACACGAAGCCATTGCGAACATTCCAGCTCCGGATAAAAAGATGTTTGGAAAAGTCATCGAAGATGTTGAAAAAGGATATTATTTAAACGATAAAGTGATTCGTTTTGCGAAAGTAGTCGTAGGACAATAACGAAGACCATATTATGAGTCAAAAAAGAGATTATTACGAAGTATTAGGTGTTTCTAAAAATGCGGATGAGGCAGAAATTAAAAAAGCTTACCGCAAATTAGCCATCAAGTATCACCCGGATAAAAACCCAGATGATGCCTCTGCGGAAGACAAATTTAAGGAAGCGGCAGAAGCATACGAAGTATTGAGCAACGCTGAAAAACGCGGACAATATGACCGTTTTGGACACGCAGGAATGGGTGGACAAGGTGGCTTCGGTGGTGGAATGAACATGGACGACATCTTCTCACAATTCGGAGACATTTTCGGTGGTGCCTTTGGTGGAAGTTTTGGCGGAAGTCGAAGCGGAGGAGGTTCGAGAACCGTGCGTGGAACCAACTTACGCGTGAAAATGAAATTGACCTTAGAGGAAATTGCCAATGGGGTTAAAAAGAAAATCAAGGTCAACAAACTGGTGAACGCTGAGGGAGTAACCTATAAAAATTGTCCTACTTGTAACGGTACGGGTAGAATTACACGCGTTGCGCAAACCTTTTTAGGGGCGATGCAAACACAATCTGCTTGTCACGTTTGTCAAGGTGCGGGAAAATCCATCGATAAAAAACCAGCGGATGCAGATGCGCAAGGCTTGAAACGTCAGGAAGAAGTCATTGAAATCGAAATTCCAGCAGGAGTAGAGGAAGGCATGCAATTGAGCGTTCAAGGACGTGGAAATGCTGGTCCATTCAATGGTGTTGCAGGAGATTTAATCGTTGTCATTGAAGAAGTGGAGCACGAAGAATTGCGCCGCGAAGGTGAAAACGTGCATTACGACGCCTACATTAATTTTGTGGATGCTGTGCTCGGGGAATCGATCGAGGTTCCAACCATTGGTGGTAAAGCAAAGATCAAAGTAGAACCAGGAACCCAAAGTGGAAAGGTGCTTCGCTTGCGCGGAAAAGGTTTACCAAGTGTACAAGGTTATGCAACGGGAGATCAATTCGTTCACATCCATGTGTATACTCCAGTGAGTGTGTCAAAAGAAGAGAAAGAAATTTTGGAAAAGTTAAAAGAAAGTGAGAACTTTAGTCCAAGTGCAGCGCAAAAAGAAAAAGGATTCTTCAAGCGCATGCGCGACATGTTCTCTTAATGAAATTCATCGACCTCGCTCAAAAAGGAATCAATCGTCCAGTCACTTATGTGATGGGGATGCTGTTGATTTTCATCCTATATTTCCTTGGTAGCCTAGGCATTTTGGTCGATTTAGCGGTCAATTTCCCGGGTTTAGCCATTGAATCATTGGACCAAGAATTTTATCAAACCATGGGGCACAACCGCTTCTTCTTTTGGGTCTTATTGCCATTTTTATTGGTGTTTATTGGATTGTTAGTGCACCTGAAAAAAATGCATAGGCGTCCAATCATCAGCGCATTTACCTCGAAGGATCAATTTCGTTGGAAACGCTTCTTTTTTGCTTTTTCCATCATCATTTTGGTCATGGTTACCATCATGGGCCTTCAAATTTACGTGGACTACGTCCAACAAACGAAAGTCTTCACTTTTCAGTTCCAGGCATCGAAATTTTTCCCGCTTCTTGCCCTGAGTTTGGTGATGCTTTTGATTCAAACTGCTTGTGAAGAATTGATTTTTCGATCTTACTTATTGCAAGGACTCAAATTGCGCGTTCAACGCACGGGCACATCCATACTAATAAGCTCGCTCATGTTTGGGTTAATGCACATTGGAAATCCCGAAATTCAAGCTATGGGTTACCACATGCTCGTCTATTACATCCTTTCAGGATTGTTTTTAGCCTTGATTACCACGGTGGACGACGGACTTGAATTATCTATTGGTTTTCACTTTGCGAATAACCTTACAGCAGCTATTTTTATCACAACCGACTGGCAAGTATTTCGAACGGATGCACTTTTTTTAAGTCATGAAAGTCCAGGGAATGGTTGGTCCTCCATCTTATTCATGTTAGTCCTGTACTCAAGTTTATTTGTGCTTTTTAAACGCAAGTACAAGTGGCCTAGTTGGAAAGAAATCATGCAAAGCATGTAGGAATTCTCTGCTTTTTTTTAGCTTTACCTTACTTATGCTTGAAATCAACAACCTTTATAAGTCTTTTCAACGTAAAATCGCCTTGGATGATGTCTCAATCACCATTGGAAAAGGTGAAATTTACGGCTTACTTGGTCCTAACGGAGCAGGTAAAACGACTTTGATTCGAATCATCAATCAAATTTTGGAGGCAGACCGTGGAATCATTCGCATGAATGGACAATTAATGACACAAAGTCATTTGTCTCAGATCGGATATTTGCCGGAGGAAAGAGGCTTGTACAAAAACATGCAAGTCGAAGAGCAATTGGTTTTCCTGGCGCAACTACGTGGTTTAACAAAGAAGGAAGCACAACGAAATGTCAGTCATTGGTTGTCAAAATTCGGAATCCTCGATTGGCGTGGAAAACGCGTAGAGTCTTTATCCAAAGGAATGGCGCAAAAAATACAATTCATCGCAGCATTGGTGCACGATCCGCAAGTACTTGTGTTGGATGAACCGCTAAGTGGATTCGATCCGGTAAATGTGGAATTGATTTTAAATGAAATGAAAGAATTGAAGGAACATGGGAAAACCATTATTCTTTCTACACACAATATGCAAAGCGTTGATGAAATTTGTGACCGTGCCAGTTTGATTCATGAATCAAAAAAAGTGGCGGAGGACACCGTTTGGAATTTGCGCGAACAACACAATCAAGGTGAATACTGGGTTCGCTTTAAAGGAAACATGATTGGCTTTGTGAATGCTTTATGGACCGATTTTGAACTATTGGGACACGAGGAAATTGGCGATCAACGGTTCTTAGCTAAATTAAAAATGCGCGGAGCAAGCAATATGAACGACCTGATTCAAGCGTTGCTTGGTAAAGTGGAAATTGAATTAATGGAGAAAAAACTACCATCCATGCAAGAAGTCTTTTTGGACATCATTCGAGGAAAGGAGGAAGTCCATGCGTAATTTCTGGTTGCTGACCATGAGGGAATGGAAAGAACGTGTATGGAACCGCACGTTCATGTGGATGTTGTTCCTAGGTCCAATCGTTTGTTTGATTCTACTTGCCTTTCTATTCAAAGCTGGAGACGAAGGAAAAAGCAGCATCAATGTGTTGATTGTCGATCCAGCAGCATTGATGGATCACCGGGTAATGGCTCAGGAAGAGCACGAAGTACATTACTTTTTCATTGACGATTACTTGGAGATAGATGAATTTCGCGAAGGGTCGAAATACCAGAAGTTTGATGCCATGGTGGAAATCAATGAAAAGATTTTGGTCAATAAAAAAGCTTTTGTTTTTTACCGTACTACGCCATCTGTGGATGTGAAAATTCAATTGAAGTTTCAAATGGAACGGCGCATTGAAGAGTTGGTGGTAGAATCCTTTACGAACTTATCCATCGACCATTTTAGGCGCATTAAGCAGCCATTGATCATGGACTTTCGAAACGTCTACGATCCTAAAAATGAATCCAGTGATTTAGAAAGTTGGGTTGGATTTGTTTTCGGCGGACTTATTTTCCTCTTCATCGGTATTTTTGGAATGACCATTTTAAGAAGCACAGCCAAGGAGAAAAGCAATCGAATTGTTGAAGTCTTGTTATCTGCGGTAAAACCGCGTCAGTTGATGCTCGGTAAGATGACCGGAATTGCCTTGGCTGCGTTATTTCAATTGGCGATTTGGTCCTTATTAATAGGCTTAGGACTTTGGTTATTGCGTCAAACGATTTTTCCAGATATGATGAATCCTGCGAATTGGCGGGGCATACAAATGGCAGCAGATGTTCAAAATCAAGTGGTTCTGGCGCAAGAAGGAATCAGCAACAATCCCATATTGGAGTTGGTTTATGCCCGCATCGATTACGTTTGGATGAGCATTCATTTTGTCTTCTTTTTTGTTGCTGCCTATTATTTTTACGGCGCATTTTTTAGCATGATTGGCGCAATGACCGGTACAGAAAGCGATGGACAGCAGTTTGTGCTTCCAATCTTGTTGCTGCTCGGATTCTCCATTTTATCGGGATACATGTACATTCATTATCCAGACTCATCCTTTTCCGGATGGATCAGCTATTTACCGTTTACCGCACCAATGGTTGTCATGATTCAATTGGCACAAGGGATTCCCATTGAATCCTATTATTTGATTTGGATTCATTGGTTGATCATCGTATTTTCAGCGATGTTGATGTTGCAAGTGGCCGGGAAATTGTACAAAAATGGCATCTTGCAATTTGGCCATCGCATGCGACTCAAGCAATTTTGGCGAATGTTTAAATCCTAAAATCCATTCCTATGAAAGCATTGATCGATTTGGGAACAAATACCTTCAATTTGATGATTGCTGACGTAGATGCGGCTGGAAATTTGCACGTCATTCACAGCGAAAAAGAAGGTGTGGCATTGGGAATGGGAGGCATACACGAAAAACGCTTAACCGATGAAGCCATGGATCGCGCTGTAAATTGCTTGAAGCGATACAAAAAACAATGCCAGAACCATGGAGTTTCAGTCATTCGGGCCATTGGCACTTCGGCTATACGCGATGCACAAAACCGCGAAGTACTGATTGAACGGGTGCTTCTTGAAACGGGAATTCAGATTCAAGTAATCACCGGCTTGGAAGAAGCACAATTCATTTATCAAGGCGTTCACCAAACCATGAATTTTGGAAATCCTGGTTTAATCATGGACATCGGAGGAGGAAGTACGGAGTTTATTTTGGCGGATGACCAGGGATTGATCACGATGGGATCCTTTGACATTGGCGTTTCTCGAATCTACCAACAATTTGCCTTTTCGGACCCCATGAGTTCAATAGATATCCGCGCGCTCGAAGCATATTTGGAAGCAGCATGTGGGGATTTTCTGCGGCAATTGAACACGGAGATGCTGATTGGAGCGTCGGGGAGTTTCGAAACCTTTTTCGAATTGATGCACGAAAAGCCTTTTCACGCCAAGGGTAGGGCAGTGGAAGTAGATGCACGACATTTTGAAGATATGTTGGCTCAAATCATATCCTCTAGTCAAGTAGAGCGCGATCAAAATCCACACATAATCGCCATTCGTAAACGCATGGCACCAATCGCAGCCGTGAAAACACGATGGGTCATGAATCAATTATCCATCATACACATCTTCATTTCCCCATATTCCTTGAAAGAAGGAGCGTTGATCACTCAGGTGTAACGAAATGAATGGAATGGGTTAAAGGTATATGACAAAAGACTACCTAACCCGTTTATTTTACCGTTATGAAAAGCATCGTTTTGATCGTCCTATGTCTTGGTTTTATTTCCGCGTCTGCACCCGTTTTATCTAAAAATTGGGTACTAGAAAAAACAAGTGTGTATTCACCCTTCACATTTGCTTTGCTTTCGGAATACGCCAAATACCCGAATGCTACCGCAAGCAATGGCGGCACAACGATTAGTAGTTCAATGAAGCCCTTTGAATTGATCGATTTCACTTCTGAAAAAACCATATTAGAAAGTATTTCAACGAGCGTACACGAAACCATGCATGCCTACAATGGATTTATTCCAGTGGTAAAAAGAGAAGGTGTTTCAAGTCATCATTTTAAACAAGAAGGGTTTATGCTTGATGTCAATCGCTTCAAAATCATTTCTCATGTGGAAGCAAAATTGTTTCCGTCGAGTGACCTAGTAACGATCATTCCGGAATCGTTGAAAACCTTTCGCTTTTCAACCTATATCGAAGGAGTACCGATTTACAGCTCTACTCAGTCCAGTGGCATCTATGGCTTGTTAGATGAGTACTTGGCATATTACAGCGGATCAAAAGTAATTTTTGACCTAAAGCCTCTTTTCTTAGAGTATTATGATTCTTACTACGGATTTATTCGTTGGTCCACGGAGTTTTCATCCAATCAAGGCGCTTTTTACGAGTTTGATTTTTTCATCAAAGAATATTTGCTCCATGCAAAAAAGAACCATCCGCAGTTGTACGAGCAACTGAAACAAGATCCTGATTTTCGCGAAGTGTATCAAACCATTCAATTAAAGTTCATTGAGTTAACGAAGCAGTACGAAAAAGAATTCGATCAATTCGTGTTGGCACAAAAAAAGAGTACATCCAATGGAGTGAGCTATTCCAATCCTAAATTTCACGAAAGTATTTATAAGGTTCTACAACCTCAATTACAGAATGTACGTTACGATGTGATTGAAAAAGATTTTGGTGTGAAGTAAGCAACTTCGGAATTTAGCAATTCAAATCGGTTGAATCAACGACTATAATTGGTTGTGAATGAATGCTGTTTGATCAAAATCCTCGAAACGTTCAAAAAATAACTTCATTCGTTAATTTTCCATTGGCAAAACAAAAAATCGAGTGTATCTTTGTTCTCAACTTTCAGCGAGATATATGCTCAATGATTGTTGCAATAGGCTCCGTGGCGTCCACCTTCACTCCGTTTCGGCGGACAGGCAAACATCACGAGTAACAAGGCTCCGTGGCGCAACTGTATAGCGCACTGGATTTCGGCTCCAGCGGTTGCAGGTTAGAATCCTGCCGGGGTCACAAAGCACCATTCCAACTAGGTTTGGTGCTTTTTTTATTTTATCCATTTATGATTATTTGGGTTGTCGAACCAAAACAACTTCAATAGTTGTAACAGTTTGGAGGTAGACAAAGCGGCAGCTAAAAAAGGTAGTAGAAGTAAAAAGTCCAATAGATTCTTTAAATTTAGGTTAAACCTATAACGTGGCCACTTGTTATAACCAACTGCCCACTCCCGAAAATTACCAACTGTGTTTGACGTGTTTTGTTTTAAGAACAAACTTTGCCACACCCCCACTCAAGTACACATGATTCCACCAATAACCATTGAGGTGCTTGTTTAGCATTCGCTTGCGAAGGTTGT
>JANRBR010000011.1:0-100398 GCA_030727405.1 Crocinitomicaceae bacterium
ACCTTCTGTGTATAAACCGTCGAACCAACTTCTAATTGGAAGAAGTACGTTCCAGTTGGCAAATTCGTTGTAGCGATTGTTGCTTGTTGAACAGAGGATAAAGATTGTGTTTTCACCATTTGTCCATTCATGTTGTACAAACGTATCGTTCCCGAAGTCACCTCATCAAAATGAACAATTAACTCATTCCCCATTGGGTTGATTACATTAAATGGATTTTTAACGATTTCGTTTACTCCACTTAATTCAACCGCATCGTTTACCACAATGGTTTTCACATCCAAGGATTTCACTGAACAGAATAAGGTAAATTGAAGGTTCAAGCAATTGTACGAAAACGCATTCGGAACATTGATATTCACGGTGTAATTGGTTACTATCCCGTTTGTATCGATGAAATTCCAAATGGATTGTACAGTATCATTACTCAAGTACATCGCATAATACAAGTTCGCACTAGCACAAGCATTGAAATCAAAATTACAATCCTCTAACGCTGCAGTGTAAAAAGTTGTATTTGAGGGACCACAATTGGCACCGTTTACAACAAGCGTGTCACCCATCGTTGAATTCAATATTTCCAATGAATCGCAGACCGTCACATTACAACCAGCTGCATCTTGCACGAGTAAACAATAATTGTACCCCGGCAATAAATTGTTCAGGTTTTGCGTAATTGCACCATTACTCCAACTATAAAAATAAGGCGGCGTTCCACCCGTAGCATTACCATTCAAGACTCCATCATTTGAGGTTGGTGTCGAACATGGTGTTTGTGTAATGGATGCATTGAAATTCGCACATGGATTCACTCCACCAGATATTAAAAATGAATAATTTATGGAATCTAATCCGCCTGTAGGATTCGTCTGTACCAAGGATATGTTATAATTACCTGGACATAAGTTTCCAATTTGATAGGTATTTGTCGCGATGATGGCTCCATTTCCATACCAAGTGATGGATGATTGAATCACACTGGATGGATTTGAAACTGCTGCCGTTCCGTCACACACATTCGGTCCACTCGCTGGAGTTGTCGTTATTTGGGCAAAAGTGAATTGAGCTAAGAACGAGATGCTCAGTCCTAAAAAAAGTGATTTAAGTAAATTTCTTTTCATGTGTTGATTGATTATATACAAACTGAATAATTTCTATTGTCCAAACGAACAGATCATGAAGCAGTTGTCTAGTTCACAGAGATTAAGTGAAAGTATTTGGAGGAGGATGTGCGCAAAGGTGCATTCCAACGAAAAGCCCAATAGCACCATTTATGTATGAAACTCCTCAAGGAAAAGATTCTTCCGATTTGCCATGTTAATTCCTTGTACTTTATTCCATTTCTAGTCTCTAGGACAATTTGCCGCGAATAATAAGAAGGTAAACTTGATAAAACAGCATCTGGACCATCAAAAAGGAAAAGTACCTGTCGGTGTTTGGCTATGTTGTCGACGCGATGAATGATGTCCTTTTTGACACGATGCCATTGTTCTTTTTCAATGTGACGACAAAAGCGACAAGAACTGGAACAAGGTCCTTGCTCGTTTTCTTCCGAAGAAGTTCTCATTTTAGAATTAATGGTCAATTGAATGTAATTGCTATAAATTCCATATGCATTTATCTGCATTTTTTCAGGATTCAAGGAATCCCCTACTGTACGACCATGGTCATCATAGGCTTGGAACACATATTGCGCCATCGGATCCAAAAATGGATTGTAATGTGCAATGACTTCATAGGATCCATCCTGGAAATCCGGAAAAGCATAATTGGAATAAATATACTTTCGAGCATTGCTGCTGTCATTGACAAACAAGGGAATGCTGACCGATTCTCCCGCTCGCAATCGCTTAAAGTAAACGGAACCAATGAATGAGGTATCCATTTTCAATTCCAAAGGATTCTCAAAAATTTTCGTGTAAAAATTGGTGGCATTATTGACCGAAAAGACCTGAAGCTGAAGGATTCTCTGTCCTTTGTTCTGACTTCCGGGAATAATCATACTCAAATCGCGATCCGTTTGATTCGTAAATTTCACCTCGAACTGAATAATTTCGCGGTTTTGATGTACCGATTTCTTTAAAATCAGTTCCATCGCCAATTCAGGCATGCGTAAATCTGCATGGCTCATCCCAGAAAGAAAGATGCTCACGAGTAACGCAAGAAATTTAGTCCCAGCCAATTTCATGGATCATGTTTGGATTTTCTTTTAATAACTCTTCATTCGTATACAGTTGGTTTTCTATTTCAACTTCTCCATCGGAATAAATCAAAAGCGAAACGGAACCAAATGGTATGACCATCGATGCCCGATAAAGACAGGCATTGACGCGTGAAATATTCAGCGTGTTGCGACGATTGATGCGTTTAAAGTCGAAATCAATTTCTTGATTACGAGGACTTCCCTTTGTGAATGACAATTCCATCCAACTCTGGCAATTCGGGAAATACTTAGATAACAGTTGATGAGAATACAAACCATCTAATGTTACCACTGCTTCATAGATCCCATTTTCCAATTTCCATTTAGGCAAGATCCAATTTAACTTCGCAAAAGCTTGAATGATTTCTTTCACGCGGTAATTGTTTGTGTCTCCCTGAATTAATCCTGGAAAAACCGCTTCTGGAAGTCTTAAAGTCAATTGTTGCTCCCCTACATCCGTACTTGTAAAAGTAAAATGCGAAACGGGATTACAATCAATCGCATACGAGTACCATTGAGCCAAAGAATCGATTTGATCTTGCGTGTAATGTTCAAAATGACTACGTAAAATTTGTTGATGCACTAGTCCGTATACATTGGATCGTTCATCTCCTAACAAAATGGATAATTTTCGTTTTTGGTTGATGTCTGTTTTCGCTTGAATTGGACAGCCATGATCGTATTCCTGAGAGAAGATCAATTCTTGTTTGTTGTTGTATCGACGACAAACGCCATTTCGGAGTCCGTTTGCATAGGAATAGGAAACGAATACATTCCCCAAACTATCTAATTCTTGGTAGGATCCTTCTAGTTTTCCATCCACGGTATGACGCGCACGGATTTTGATGCCATTCGAAGCGTATAATTCTTCGTAACGATCGGTCTTTTTATGAGGAATCAAGGTTTTAAGTCCGTTCTCCATCTTGACCTCCTCGTTTTGTTGAAATTCTTTTTGAATGACTAGACTTTTAAAATTCCCATTCGAATAGTATCGATTTTGCAAATAGGAAGTCAAATTCGTTTCTTGCTCGATTTCTACCTCCAATGCAAGAAAGCCATTTTCAAACCATTCTTTCTGAATCTTTCTAGTTGTTTTCTCTTTCGTTGTTTCCTCGAAGTGAATCATCGACATCTGACCATTCGAGAAATACGCCACATAAGTAGTATCGGCATTCGGTAAGTGGTTCAGAATGGATTTTATTTTCCCATCAGGGTAACGCTCGATTTCGATGTCTTTTTTGTAATTATTGTCCGTTATCGATGTTTCATAGAGAAGGATGCCATCGTCGTTCCATTTTTTCATGTAACCATTTCCTTCTTTGTCTAAAACAAGGTCTAAAAGCAACTTCCCCTGTTCGTTCCATTCCTTTTTTGTTGGCTGAAAGGGATGATTGGAGGTCACGTCGTAAAAATGTTCTGTTTGCAATTGACCATTATCGAACCAAGTACGGTAATACCCTTGAATGATATTATCCTTGTAGGTTAATTCCACATTTTTCATTCCAAGGTAATTATACCCTACCCAACTCCCATCTGGATTCCCATCTTTGTAGCGACCTTTCGTTTTCACTTTCCCATTTTCATGGTATTCCGTAAAGGGTCCATCTTTGGAAGAATCACGAGAAAATTCGCTTAAAATTAATTTATGGTGAAATTTACTGATGAGCACTCCTTCGTTTGAATAATTTTCTTCCTCTCCAAATTGAACTTGTAGCGAAGTATATCCATCATCATCAACCGTATGTGGCGGATGGTTTTTGATTTCGTATTCATTGATTTCACTTAAGCGTACAAAAGCAAAGGATTGTACAAATCGTTTTTTTCCATTCAGATGGAAATCTGTTTGCTTCATGCAACGGCGACAAGATTCATCCAAGTAATACAAGCAATGCATGGCTGGCTGACCATTTTCCCAATAGGAATTAAGTTCGGCAAGCACCCCGTCCGCACGCCAAGAGGGATATGTTTTTAAAATAATCCTTGGTTTTCCGTCTTGAAAATTTGCTTCTTCAGAAATCAAACGTCCATGCCGAAATTCACGTCGCTCGTAAAGCACGCCTTGAATGAACGACTCGCATTTTCCTTCCAATGGGGTTTTGTAATCGCCTTCGAAATAAGTAGAAAAGACGTAATTAGTGCCTTTACGGATGTGTGTTTGAAAGGTGCAATTATCTTGTCCATACATCCCTTGAATCGTTCCAAAAAACGACAATATCAATTGAATGGAAATGGAAAAATGCTTCATGAACTTCAAGTACAACACAAACTTAAGAAAGTTCAAGCAATGTGAACCATAATAAGAAACTTACTGCGGGAAACTTACTTCTCTCCGATCACTTGAATAACAGCAGCATTGCCAAAGTGAAATTCACCTTCATGTACTTCTCGAATTGTTTGATTTATTTTCAATGAATGGAACGTGCTCAAGTCAGACCTTAATTCTTCTTCAGAATACAGCAAAGTTGTTGTCATAGGTCCACCCGTCTTATAATTCACCTGATCCTTGTGATAGGATTCCATCACCAATTTCCCTCCGTCTTTCAAAGCTTTGAATAATTGTCCGTGTACTTTTTTACGCAAGTCTTCTGGAAAATGGCCAAAAATAATTACGATGGCATCCCACGTATTTTCTTTGAATTCGAATTCATTCAAGTCCGCACAAATGGGATGAATCTGCACGCCCTTGATTTCTGCCAATTGCGCCATTTTACGCACACCTTCTTCCGAGTAATCGACACAAGTTACATCGTGTCCTTGCTCAGCCAAAAAAACGCCGTTTCGACCTTCCCCCTCTGCTAGACATAAAATCTTTGAGCCTAGCGGAAACGTTTGTTCTTGCAAAAAATCATTTGCCTCCATTCCATAAGCAAAGACTTGTTCTTTGTATCGTTCATTCCAAAATTCTACTTGCATGTTACTGAATGTTTAGTTTGACAATTCGTGTGAATTTATCATCAAAAATAAAATTAAAAAAATAGGTTCCTTTCGCTAATGGAGCGTCGTCATTGTATCGAAATTGTTTGACCCCCGTCTTTTGTTTATCGTAATATTTTTCCATGACTAATTTACCTTCGGCATTGGTAATAAAAAGCTCCACTCCTGCTTTGTATGGACAGTTAAATTTCATGTCCATTTCTCCATTCGACGGATTAGGAAATACTTCTACTGAAAATAAATTTTCATTGGCCAAAATGGGCAATTTTCCCGTTTCGGATCGAACTAACCACACTTCATACATGGTAGCTTGCGCGGAGGTAACTCCGGTGTTGTTCACCGTAAATGGATTTGCTTCCATGCTTTTAATGCCTCCAACAATGAATCCAATTCGAGCGGAATCTCCGGTAATTTGGGAAAGATCAATGATTTCATTCCCTAAATCAGGTATGGCTGAATCCAAGAAAAATTTCGCGGAAGAACCTGTTAAGGCTGGCATTTCTACAGGAAAAACAGACTCCTCAAATTGACCATTTTGTGTCATGGACAAACGACTGATGGTTTTTACAAAAGGGACATTCGCATCGCTCGTCAATACGCCATTTTGGTATTGGTATTGGCTTATTCCTCCAAAAAAGACGTGATGCATTTGCTGCGATGCAGCATCAAAAAAAGAAGCTTTTGCAGAATGGTAATGACTTAGGTACTGATTGAAATCAGTACGCGGGAGGTAGTTGTTTGCATGGATTTCAACCGGATACAAAAAAGGCAAATCGGCATTTATTTGAAAGACCCCAGCTGAAATCAGGTACCCGAATTCGTTGTTCGGATAAATCATTGGCAATAAATTGTAGTCACGGCGATGCAAATGCACTTGATCAATCAATTCGGAGTAATTCGTTACTTCAAGCGTTCCATTGTTTTGATGAACATTAAACTTTCGAATCGAACTAGCATAGGTCTGGGTAAAGGTTGGTCCACCCATTGGATTATACCTTCCATCAAATCGATGTCCACCAATTAAATAAAAACTTGAATCAATTACTCCTAAGTTACCACCAGTCAGAGCAAAACGATTGTCTGTTATTTGAATGAAGTTGGGTGAAATGTCCGATCCGTTCACAATGGAATTAATCAATCCGGATACATTCACTTCCGTTAAATATGGAAAGGTGATGTGGTCATTGGCTGTTGGACTAAATCCATATCCACCTGAAATGTAAAGCTTATCCCCCACTTGCACTTCGTTCATATTTGTGGATTGCAGTTGTTCTTTTAATCCGTTTGGAAGCACATTGACAGACGCGTACCAATATTGACTGTTTGCTTTATCCAATACATAAATTAGGTCATTGTTATTGGAGGCAGGAAAAGCATTGAAAGGTTGACGCGCATGAATCCCATCTTTTCTCCCACCGATGATGATCCACTTCCCATCAAGTTCGGCGCTTGCAAATGAATGCAAACCAGGTAAATCCAACAAGGTAGTGGGAACCAACTTGAGCTCAAATGGAAATTGGGTTAATTGAGCAAAAACTTGAAAACTCAGCAAGCTTATGGAAACATAAATAATTTTGAACATATCGTATATTTTAAAATATAACTTCTTTCATTAGAATAAAAAGCCCCATCAACAGAACGAACCAAGCAAATCCTTTTCTCAGAAAGTCAGTTTCTAAGCGTTTAGCAAGTTGTCCACCAAATAGGATTCCTGCAATTGAAAGCATTGTGATTAGCCCTAAGAATGACCAATCCATTTTACTTCCTTGCGTCATAAGATCACCCGTAAATCCAACAAGCGAATTCACTGAAATAATGAGTAAGGAAGTACCGATGGCGATTTTCATAGGTGATTTACGAAACATCACCAAGGCTGGAACGATGAGGAATCCACCACCTACTCCAACAAAACCTGTCAATACACCAACGATAAGCCCTTGTCCAATTAAGGGGAAATAAGATTGATTTTGCACACCCGAAACGCTTGCATCCTGCGATTTAGGCCGCATCATACGGAAAGCGGAAAACAGCATTAAAAGAGAGAAAAACACCATCATTGCGGTCGATTTTTCCAGGACCAGTGATTCTGTAATATGAATTTGATCCGGAATAAGGGGAAGTACCCATTTACGTGTAATGAAAACGGACAACAAGGAAGGCAAGCCAAAAACCAACGCTGTTTGAAAATCAACTTCTTGCTGTTTGAATTTAGACACGACACCGATTAGGCTCGTACTTCCAACGATAAACAAAGAATAGGCTGTTCCAAGTGCGGGATGAATGTGAAACAAATAAACTAAAACGGGCACGGTAAGTATGGAACCACCGCCGCCAATTAAACCCAATATTAGTCCAATGAGAACCGCTGAAACATATCCAATGAACTCCACTTATTTCAACACTTTACTCTGGCAAACAAAATCAGTTGTTGGAACCGTTGTTTTCGCAATGGCAGCATAACCACCTTCCACTTCAGAAAAATTTCGATAACCTCTCGCCTGCAAAATACTTGCAGCAATCATGCTTCGATATCCTCCTTGACAATGCAAAAAGAAATGCTCATTTGGATTGATGTCTTTGGTCCATTCGTTGATATACGCTAACGGCTTGCTGTAAGACTCTGAAACATGCTCAGCCGCATACTCGCCTTCTTTGCGCACATCGATGACCAATGATTTATTTAATTCAAATTGTTCTGCAAAAGTCTGTGGAGAAATGCGTTTCACTTGATCGATTTCCTTTCCAGCTTGCTTCCACGACTCGAATCCACCTGCTAAATATCCTACAACATGGTCAAATCCAACTCGGCTCAAGCGTGTAATGACTTCTTCTTCCATTCCTGCATCCGTAACCAATAAGATTTCCTGCTTCACATCACCGATTAGTGCTCCAACCCAAGGTGCAAAATCACCTTTTATGCCAATATTTACCGCATTTGGAATGTATCCTTCAGAGAATGATCCAGGTGTACGCGTATCCAAAATCAATGCACTTGTTGAATCAGCTAAAAGTTCGAATGCATCGGGAGTCAATGGATTCAATGCTCTTGCTTTCACCTCATCAAAACTTGCATATCCTCCTTTATTCATGGCAACATTGAATCCAAAATACGCTGGAGGTGGCAACAATCCGTCAGTTACCGCTGCAATAAATGCTTCTTTGCTTGGTTGATTCAAAGCATAGTTCATTTTTTTCTGATTACCCAAACTATCCACCGTTTCTTTCATCATGTTCTTTCCGCATGCAGAACCTGCACCATGCGCAGGATAAACAGTTACCTCATCCGATAAAGGCATGATCTTATTCGTTAAACTTTCGTATAAAAGTCCAGCCAATTGATCTTGGGTCATGTCTGCTGCTTTTTGAGCCAAATCTGGTCGACCTACATCCCCTAGGAACAAGGTATCACCAGAGAATAAAGCATGATCATTGCCTTCCTCATCGATGAGTAAGTAACAAGAACTTTCCATGGTGTGTCCAGGAGTATGCAAAACTTTTATTTTGATCGCACCAAGCTCAAACACTTGATCATCTTCCGCAATCAGGGCATCAAATCCTGGTGCAGCTGTCGGACCAAAAACAATTTTCGCGCCTGTATGCTTACTTAAATCTATATGTCCAGAAACAAAATCTGCATGAAAATGCGTTTCGAAAATATATTTCAATGTAACGCCGTCCTCTTTTAATCGTGCTAAATAAGGATCAATTTCTCTCAATGGATCGATGATGATTGCTTCCTTTCCACTTACCACATAATAGGCTCCTTGAGCCAAACATCCAGTATAAATTTGTTCGATTTTCATATGCATCAATTTTATAACAGTACAAATATAAAGTAGCTTATTGATTCAAAAAGTGATATATGTCACAAATCTCCAAACTTCCCGAAACAAAACAAAAAAAGACACCCAAGGATGTCTTTCTTCAATAGCTTATAAATCAATTTATCCTTTTCCCAACATTCCTTTTTTCAAGGTCTCATCTGCCGGTTTTGATCCAAACCAAATGGAAAAAAGTGCTTTTTTGAAGTCGTAACCTGGAATTGTTCCTTTTACAACGCCATTTTTCGTCACCTTCACTCCTTTTTCAGGTGTGTAATCTAGGTGAATGATGTCTCCGTTCTTAAACGGATCTGAAAAGAACGAAATGAATTTTTTCTTTTCATCGGCTGAAGCTTTACACGAAGCATTCGCAAATCCTTCATTTACCGATTCAATGAATCGCTCCCGAGTTACACTGCTTGAAATGATTTTGATGTGTATGCCCATTTCTTGATTGCCATAAATCACTTTAGATGCATCCGTTGTTTTTGCTTCAAGGTAAAGTGCAGCAACATATAAATCCATCCAATATTTTTCTCTCAATCCTCCACCATTTAGGACAAGATTGTTTTTTCCAATTTTTGCTGTTGTAGGAAATTTAACGCCGGAAATGGTTTTCGTTTGTGAAAACGATTGAAATCCAATCAACAAAAATAAAATGCATGCTAAATTTTTCATTGTATACTTTTTAGGGTTCCCTCAAAAATAAGCATAAATGAAGTAAATTCAAACAAGTTATTTGTCAAACCATTCATCAGGGTCTGAATTTTCTTCAATTAATTTTTTCCAATTATAATTTAAATCCTCAGTATCTTCTATGATGGACATGTAATCTTTTGCATCGATGTCGTACCGTAAAATTTCTTCACCCGTATACGCTTCAATGGCATCTAAAAAGGCTACTTCCTCCTCACTACAAAAAGATAGCGCTTGTCCTGTTTGCTGACCTCGACCTGTTCTTCCGCATCGGTGAACGTAATTTTCAGGTGAATCAGGCAAATCGTAATTGATGACATAATCCATGTTTGGAATATCTATTCCTCGACAAGCCACATCGGTTGTAATTAAAACTTGGTTTTCAGTGGAACGAAAGCGATCCAAAATAGCAAAGCGGTCCTCTTGTTCTTTTCCTCCATGCAAGGCTTCTGCTTTTACTCCAACGCGTTCCATTGCTGAAACAACTCGTTCTGCCCTTACTTTTGTACGCACGAATACTAAGAATTTAAAATCAGGGTATTCCTTGATCATGTTTTCTAAGAAGAATCGTTTGTCGTCCATTTCGATAAATGCTACTGCGTGGGTGACATTTTTGGAAACTGGATTTTTTGGCGAAATCTGGATGCGTATGGCATCGTGAACGACATCATAAGCCAATGATTTGATTTTTTTCGAAATGGTCGCCGTAAAAAACAAGGTTTGACGGTTTTTTGGAATTTTCTTTAGAACATCCTGTATGTCTTTTGTGAAACCAAGGTCCAACATCAAATCTGCTTCGTCTAATACCAGCATTTCCAATTTAGAAAGATCTATGAATCCTTGAGCGATTAAGTCAAACATCCTTCCGGGTGTTGAAACTAAAATATCTAAGCCGTTTTTCAAGCGAGCGATTTGTTTTTCTTGTTCCACGCCACCATACAATCCTAATACACTTACGGGTGTTTTTGCGCCAATTTGAACGACCACCTCTGAAATTTGCTTCGCTAATTCACGTGTTGGAACCAAAACCAGTCCTCTAATGCCTTTATAAGAACCTCGTTTTTTCGTAGCAAACTTATGAATCATCGGAATAACGAATGCGGCTGTTTTACCTGTTCCAGTCTGAGCGACAGCCATCACATCTTCGCCGTCCAAAATCGGTTTAATGGCACGATGCTGAATGTCTGTTGGTCGCTTGAATCCGAGAATATCGAGCTGGTCTTTAATTTCATCAATAAGGGAGTAGTCCTTGAATTTCATGAAACAAAGGTAAGAATGTTTGAGCAGGAAATACCATTGGTCAAGTTCAGGGAATGAACCTTTTTTGAAGACGGATGTAAGCAACAAAAAAACAACTCATGAAAAGAATCTTCTTATTAATGGCAATAACGACTTTCAGTTGGAAAGCGTCTGCCACAGAAAAAGACTTAATTAAGTCAAAACTTTCCGAAGTGACCGTGTATTCACAAGGTGCTCAATTACATCACAAAGCGAATTACACAGCAAAAATCGGGATAACGGAATTAAGCATTGAAGGAATCAGTCCTTACATTGATCCGAAAAGCATTCAAGTAAAAGCCACTGGAAATGTGGTGATTTTGGATTCAAAATATGTCTTGTACTATCCACAACCAACATCGAAAGTAGAGAATGGCATGCCACAGAAATTCAAAAGAAGTATTTCCCTATTACAAGATTCGTTGCGTACTTGGAATTTTGACATTCAAGAAATAGATGATGAAATCGGCGTTCTGAACGCTACAAAATACATTATCAGTAACAATGGCTCCATGAAAGGGATCGGGAAAGTAAATGACTCCATTCTTTTGTTAAAGTCAGCCGTTGATTATTACGCATTAAAAATGAATGAAATCAATAAAAAATTATTGAGCTTGCAACGTAAAAAGGCATTAAAATTAGATGCAAAAATGGAAATGGAAGCTCGTTTGGAGGAATTGCAAAACTACCAAAACGGAAATGGATTCATCGAGGAAAATACCAAAGCCATTCCGCGCGTTGTCATCACCCTTTCTTCGAACGAAGTGAGTTCCGGAAAAATTAACTTTTCTTATGTTGTTTCTCAAGCTGGTTGGACACCACTATACGACTTAAGAAGTGATTCCTCCACTGGAAAAATCAATTTAACCTACAAAGCACAAGTGCACCAAAACACAGGATTGGATTGGAATGACATTCGCTTAAATATCTCTACGAACAATCCATACGCCAATAAAACAAAACCCGAGTTAAATCCATGGTACATCGATTACCAAGCGGCATATGGCAGAAAATTAAAAGAATCAACTGTATATTCGGGAACAAACCTTGGAATGATCGACACCCAAGCCATGAACATGGGGTACGCCTTTACTCAAAATACGGAGGAGTTTAAAGATGCACTCACCGCTGCCAATTTCACCACAGTGGTACAAATGCTCATTGCTGCGGAATTTAAAATTGACCTTCCTTATACCATTCCTTCCAACAACGACCAGCACATGGTATTGATCAAACAAACGGATTTAGCCACTACATTTAAGTATTACGCTGTTCCGAAGTTGGATCCGGGAGTTTACCTCGTTGCTCAAATGACCAAATTGGATGAACTTCAGTTGATTCCTGCAAAAGCAAACATTTTCTTTGACGGTTCTTACATTGGTGAAACATACATCGATCCAACACGCATGGAGGACACTTTAAACCTATCTTTAGGAAAAGATCCAAACATTGTCGTAAAAAGAACGCTTTTGAAGAAAGAATGCAAGGACAAGGTCATTCAAGACAAACGCGAACGCACTTTTGCCTATTCCATAGAAGTAAGAAACAGTAAATCCAGTTCGATTGACATTGTGATTCAAGATCAAATACCGATTACGCAAAATACCGATATCACGATTGAATCGGCGAATCTTGCGAAAGGAAGATTAAATGAACGAACGGGCGTCATTGAATGGAGTTTCAATTTGAAATCGAAGGAGAATAAAGTCATCGATTTTGATTATAAAATCCGACATTCAAAAGATAAGGAGCTGAACATCTAAACATAAAAAAAGTCCCTGACAGAATCGTCAGGGACTTTTTTTATGTCGGTGAATCAATCAATTAATGACTACTCACGTATTTTCTATATTCCATTTTATTTTCATCAAAAGTCATCAACTTCGCTAGTGACGTAGCATTCTCGCGGTCTATTAAACGGTCGGATAAAAATTTTGCTACTTCCAATTTATTGTCATCAAAAGTATATAACGCTACTATTTTACCTGCTTGCTCTGTTGTTAAACAAGTATTTTTCAAAGCCAATTTCACCGCTTCTACTCGGTCGTCTTCAAAACTTTGATCTTGTAGTTCTTCCAAAAAAGTAGGGAGATTATTCAAGGTTCGATTACACGCAATAAGACTACTTGAGGTATTTGAAACATTCGTTTGATTGTTATTGGTGTTATTAACAGCACCAACATTATTTGTTGTGGTCGTAGTAGTTGTGGTCGTTACGGTCGTCTGACCATTTGTTTGCTGGGTGTTTAATCCATTGGCATTGATGTTCATTTGAACATTGCCATTATTTGGCTGAATGGTTTGTTGCTGACTCGTTCCAGTTGCATTGATGTTAAAGTTTACATTCGCATTTGGATTCACTTGTTGTTGGTCCATTCCTGAAACATTCATGTTCATTCCAACATTGCCACTTTGCATGTTCGGATCCATTCCTGAAACATTCATGTTCATTCCAACATTGCCATTTTGCATGTTCGGATCCATTCCCGAAACGTTCAAGTTTATTCCAACACTGCCACTTTGCATGTTAGGATCCATCCCCGAAACATTCATACTAATGCCAACATTTCCACTTTGACTTGTTTGTGTTTGATTAACAGCACTTCCGCTTGCGTTCACATTCACATTCATCCCAACATTTCCTGTCTGCACTGGTTGATTTGTTCCATTCATGTTCACATTCATGTTCACATTCCCATTGGAATTAGTCGAAGGCAAGGATGTTCCTGAAGTATTCACTTGCACGTTTGCTTGACCAGTTGTAGGAACCGCGGTATTCACATTTCCAGTATTTGAAGTCGTTTGTGTAGTGGTAGTTTGAACCGTTGTTGTTTGTACTACCGCATCTGTAAAAACAGAAGCATCTGTCGGACGGTAAACAACCGAACCAGGGGTAACAATGCCAGTTGTAGGCTCCATGCTCACTAATTGCAATTTCCCTTTTCCTTTTTTGAAAATAATTCTTGTGGTAATGTCCATTGGAGCATCAATCAATAGGTTTTTGTCTACATCTGCTGTTTTTCCGTCGGAAAAGATGATTTTCAACGAATAACCTCCATTTTTAATGCCAGCGATATAAACGTTGGTCTGAGGCTGTGAATTTTGTTTGATTCCATTCAAAATGGCATAGAATTGTTGTCCACCGTTATTAAAGATCGTTAAGTTACTTTGTGCAACGGAAACGAAAGTTAGTAGACTGAATAAAAAACTGTAAATCAATTTCATCTTGTTCATTTTTTTTTCAAAAATACACAAAATACATGGTCACATCAAATTTGGATTTCAATCCTTTTCCTAACTTCGTACCCATGAATTTTGTCATTGTCGATGTGGAAACTACTGGAGGAAATACCAAAGACTCCAAAATCACTGAATTAGCGATGTACAAATACGATGGCAAAAAAGTCATTGACTCTTTCATATCGCTTGTCAATCCAGAACAAGCTATTCCAGAATTCATCGTTCGTTTAACCGGAATTACGGATGCTATGGTAGCGGACGCGCCAAAGTTTTTTGAATTAGCCAAAGGAATCATTGAATTCACAAACGATTGTATTTTCGTTGCCCACAATGTCGCATTTGACTACGGAATGTTCCGAAGCGAATTTAGGAGATTGGGCTTTGATTTTCGAATGCCTCACCTCTGTACAGTTCGCTCGTCACGCTATGTCATCCCTGGCCATGCTAGTTACAGTTTGGGTAAATTATGCCGCGAAATTGGCATTGACAACAACGCCCGACATCGAGCAGATGGAGATGCAAAAGCAACCACGGAATTGTTTCACCTGATTTACCACAAGGATCCCAATAACTTAAGCACCTTTATTCAACAGGAACTTAATCCAAAATCCATTCACCCCAATTTAAGTTTGGAGGTCATTGACAACCTTCCAACTAAAGCGGGTGTATACATGCTCTACAATGAATTCAATCAGTTGATTTACATTGGCAAAAGCATCAACATCAAAAAACGCATCGAACAGCATTTGCGCAATACAAAAACGGCAAAAGGACTCAAAATGATCCAAGACATTTGTCGGATTGAACACGAATTAACTGGAAGTGAGTTGATTGCCATGTTACTTGAGTCGGAGTTGATCAAAAAACACCAACCCATTTACAACCGCAAATTGCGAAAAAGTTTTTTTCCCTTTGGCATTTTCGACACCGTTGATGAACTTGGCTATGTTCAATTACAAGTTCTTTCGATGGCAAAAACGGAAGCACAAGCGATCATTCAATTTAGTACTAAAAAAGAAGGAACTGATTACTTAAGTCAATTGACAGAGAAATTTGAACTTTGTCAAAAACTCAATCACCTCTACCCGACCCAAAGCGCTTGTTTTCATTACACGATTAAAGCATGCAAAGGAGCCTGTGTGCAAGAAGAAAGTTCGGATGCTTATAATAGTCGAATCGACGAATTATTGGAACATTTAAACTTCAAAGGAAACTCGTTTTTTATTGTGGACAAGGGCAGAAATAAAGGAGAAAAAAGCATTGTTTGGATCGACCGTGGCACCTACAAAGGATATGGATTTGCACCCTTCCATTTTCATGGAAAAGAACCCATGCATTGGATGCGGTACATTCAGCTAGAACAAGAAAACCGTGACAATAAATCCATCATCAATTTGTTTATTCGGAAGGATAAGCGCCACAGAATTGTCCCTGTCTAACCTCAACGCATCATGACTGGAAAAGTAATTGTATTAGGATCAGGTACTTCACAAGGAATTCCCATGATCGCCTGTGATTGCGAGGTTTGTCAATCAACAGACCCGAGGGACAAGCGCTTGCGTTCTTCGATTTTATTAGCATTAAATGGATTGACTTATTGCATTGATGCAGGACCTGATTTTCGTTACCAATTGCTACGTGAAAAGGTCAAACAATTAGATGGAATAATTTTCACGCATGAGCACAAAGACCATGTGGCAGGTTTAGATGATGTTCGGGCTTTTAATTTCTTTTCCCAAAAACCTATGGAAATCTACTGTTCAACAAACGTAGAAAGAGCCTTGCAACGAGAATTTCACTACATCTTCGATGAAAAGAATTACCCAGGAGTTCCTAAAATAAACGTCAATCTTATTGACAAACAAGCGTTTAACCTAAATGGAATTCATATCGTCCCTATCGAAGTCATGCATTACAAATTACCCGTTTTAGGTTTTCGAATTGGAAATTTCGCTTACATAACCGATGCTAAAACCGTATCGAGCGAAGAAAGAATCAAACTTCGTGGCGTGGAGATACTCGTGATAAATGCGCTACACAAATTCCCACACATTTCGCATTTCAATTTGGAGGAAGCTTTAGCGTTTATTGAAGACATTAATCCTAAGCAAGCTTACCTCACGCACATTTCACATCTCTTTGGGAAACATGCTGTTATTTCAGAAGAGCTCCCTGAAAACGTTTCCCTTTTCCACGATGGACTTTCCTTTGAGATCGAGTTCTAACAAGTTCTTTGTGAATAAATCCCTTTTTATGCATCATTTTTGCTCGATGAAAAAGATTAAATTCGAATCGTGCAAGCACCCAAACTAATTGACATTAAAGAATTAATTCGAAGTAAGAACCCTAAACTATTGAGGTTTCTTCCTGGATTTGTGCTGCGTTACTTACGTAAAACCCTACACGAAAAGGAGTTAAACGAATTCATTAAAGCTCACGGAGAATTGGAAGGACTTGCTTTTTGCGAAGCAGCAACGAATTACTTCAATTTCAAGTTTGAAGTTGAATACATCGAACGCATTCCAAAGACTGGACCGATCATCATTGCCATGAACCATCCACTAGGAGGTGTTGATGCCATTGCATTTATTGTTGCTTTAAAAAATCACCGCAAGGATCTAAAGTTTATTGTCAACGACATCTTGATGAACATTGAAAACTTAAACAGCTATTTCGTTGGAATAAATAAACATGGATCAAATGGCATTTCGGCCAGAGACCGCATCAAACAAGCGTTCTACCAAGATCATGCTTTGTGTATTTTTCCCTCGGGAATGGTGAGCCGCATTCATGAAGGAATCATTCAAGATTTTGAATGGAAGAAAACATTTATGACGTATGGACGCAGTTTAAATCGACCGATTGTCCCAATTTTTATTAGTGGTCAGCTCTCACCATTCTTTTACAGGCTTTTTAAATTAAGAAAATGGCTTGGGATCAAAGCTAACTTAGAAATGTTTTACCTAGCCGATGAAATGCTAAAACAAAAAAATAAAACCATTCGGTATACCGTTGGAGAACCAATTTTAGGAAGAGATGTTGATCCAAATATGGATGACTACACAGCCGCTAATTGGTTTAAATCCATCGTATATCAGTTAAAAAACTCGAAATGAAAACAATCAGACAAGCCATACCAACCGAAGTTCTCAAGGCAGAATTGAATCCCGATCGATTTCTTCGAGTTACTCGGAAAGGAGGCAACGAAATTTATGTGGTAAATTGCCATAATTCACCTAATGTATTGGAAGAAATCGGCAGATTGAGGGAAGTAACGTTCCGTGCAGCTGGTGGCGGAACAGGCGAATCCATTGACTTGGACGAATACGATTTAGGAGAATTTGCCTATGAGCAATTGATTGTTTGGTCCGTTGAAGACCAAGAAATCATCGGAGGATATCGTTTTAAAAAGTGCAAGGAAGCCATTGATTCGGACCAGCACATTCATTTGTCTACCACCCATTACTTTGAGTTTAGCCCTTCTTTTATAAGCGATTATTTACCAAAAACCATTGAACTTGGTAGGAGTTGGGTTCAACCGAATTTCCAACCAACTGTCAATCCTAAAAAAGGTCTTTTTGCATTGGACAATATATGGGATGGACTTGGTGCCTTGATACGATTCAATCCTGAAATTGAATACTTCTTTGGAAAAGTAACCATGTATCCAAATTATACGGTTTCCTGCAGGGATTTTTTATTGTTCTTTTTACACCGGTTTTTCCCAGACAAGAGCGGACTCATGAAAGCCTTTTATCCACTTCAAATTGAATCAGATCCTGCCATCTTTGAAGAATTAATCAAGGACCTGGACTATAAGGAAGCGTTTAAAATTTTGAACACGTATACGAGAGAGCATGGGGAGTTCATTCCTCCACTCATGAACATATACATGAACTTATCTCCAACAATGATGACGTTTGACACAGCCATCAATCTAGATTTTGGGAATGTGGAAGAAACTGGAATTTTAGTGAAAATCGCTGACATTTATCCGGATAAAAAGGAACGTCACATCGATTTTTAGGACTTGCTGTTCAACCATTCATCTAGGTCCACGTTTCCAGTTTGACGTCGAACGCGTTCTTTAATGCGAGCAATGTAGACATCAACGTGCTTGATTCCCATCTTTTTTGAAATGTATTTCGATGGTTTATCGTAACAATACTTCATTTTAAGAACCAAGGCATCTCTTTTGTTGACAGAACCAATTACCGCCTCGAAAAGTTGAGTAATCAACTCTTCCTGGTCATAAACGGGTGTTTCTTCGACAACCACTTTTTCCGAAGTAGTATTCACCCAAACTTGATTTTTCTTTGATTGTCTTTTGCGTATCTCAGAAATACAAAAATGATGCGTGATGGTTTTCAACCAGCCATAAGACGCAAACAATTCTGGCTGCGTGTCGTAGCGCTCCTGGATTAAATGATAAAAATGAATGGAAAATTCTTGAAACGTATCTGGAATTTCATCATACGGAATGGTTTTACGCATCACATGCTTAAAAAAAGTCCCATGTTGATGCATCAACTCATTGTAAATGATGGTATGTCTTGAACTTTCCATGGTGCACTTTGAACAAAAATCAGTCCAAAATACTTGATTTTCAAAAACAATCCTTCATTTTTAATGAAAAACAGAAATTATCCCTAAATTTCACAATTAAATTTCAACTTTATCGTTGTTTCAACATGAGCAAACTCATTACATTCGTTTTTCTTTTTCCGCTCCTTTGCTTTGGACAATACCAACTTGGAACAACCAATTTTCAGTTCTTAAATGCTTCCTCCTCGGCTCGAAATGCTGGTGCTGGAAACGGACTGATAAGTGTTTACGACAATGACTTAGGATTAGCCTTGGATAATCCAGCATTGTTAAACGAGCAAATGGATGGACAAGTACACTATTCGTATGGAAAGTATCCAGCTGGAATCCATTTTGGAAATGTAAATTACGTGCTGCATTCGAAAATTGGAACCTTTGCACCTAGCATTCGCTATTTCAGCTATGGCCAATTTGTCGAAACGGACGAAATAGGAAATGATCTTGGCACTTTTAGTGGTGGCGAATACGCAGTTGGAACCAGTTATGCACGAAAAATCAATGATGTCGTCAGTATTGGAGCTTCCCTTTCCATCGTTGGATCGCAACTCTATCGTTATAACTCCTTTGGTTTCGCAGGTTCTTTCAGCGGATTATTGGTCCACCCAAACAAATTGCTTTGCGCCACTTTTTTAGTTAAAAACGCCGGCATTATTTTGAAAGATTACAGCAGTTCTAGTCAATCAAAATTACCCTTAGATGTGCAAGCAGGATTGAGTTATAAATTAAAGCATGCACCTTTTCGCTTTGGTTTTCAAGCGCATCAGTTAAACCAACTTCAAAACTATTATACAGACCCCTTTGCTCAAGCAACATACGACCCTTTAACCGGAGATACCATTCCTGTATTTTCGCCATCCATTGGAAAGAAGATTGCGAATCATTTTAATTTCCAAATGGAATTGATCGCATCCAAATCCTTTCAATTAAGGGGCGGATTTAATTTCATGAGAAGGGAACAAATGAAGGTAACAGAACATCCGGGACTTGCTGGATTTTCCATGGGGATGTCGCTCAAATTAAAGAAATTTAATTTGGATTATGGCGTTCAGTTTTATTCAAAAGCTGGTTCCATACACTCCATTGGACTGAGTTCGTCTATTCAGAACTGGAAAAAGAATTAGTTATTTTCTGAAAGATCTGTGTGATGAAATGCAGCGGTCAATGACACATACTCCTTGGTATACTTGCCATTTATTTCTCTGATGGTAAAAGAAGATACTAATTTGTCTTTCCTTTCTTTAGAAAACACCGCGATGATGCGTGAATTCAATTTTTCCGCCGTTGCATGAATGGTGATTTGTTGCATTAGGTGAAGTTGGCATTCGTAGGTGATTTGCTGAAGAAAGTCCCAATGTGCAAAAGGCATGATCACATAAAACAATCCATTTTCCGTCAATAATTCACGCGTTTTTTCCATCCAACGACGAAACACTTCAGGTCGAATGTGCTTTGCCTGATCGATGGAGGGATTTCCCGATTTCAAGCCATCCAAGTAGAACGGAGGATTGGTAAAAATCAAATCATATTTCCCTTGACCTTGGAAATTCAAGAAATCTGTTTCGTGAACACGTGTTCGATCCGCCCATGGACTGTTTTGAAAATTCAACGCACATTCTTTGGCTGCTTCGGGATGAATTTCCACCGCGTCAATCAGAACAGTGGGATTCGTTTGCAAAACCATCAAAGAAAGCACTCCTGTACCTGCACCAATATCCAAGGCATGTGTCGCTTTACTCGAATCGATCAAGGATCCTAGCAACATGCTATCAGTCCCAACCTTTAACGGATTTTCTGACTGAGTAATGTTGAATTCCCGGAATCGAAAGACGGACAAATCAATAGGCTTTAGCGAAGATCACTCTTCCTGCGGAAGGCTTTCCAGTAACCATGCAAAGACCTGGCTCCTCTTTTCTATCTAGGGCAATGCAACGAATGGTTGCCTTCGTTTCTTCTTTGATTCGCTCTTCTGTTTCTGGTGTTCCATCCCAATGCGCTAAGAAGAAACCTCCTTTATCGATTTCTTTCTTGAATTCCTCATAAGAATCGATTTCTCTAGTGTTTTCTTCACGAAAGGTCATGGCTTTTTGCAATAAATTCGATTGAATGTCCGCAAGCAATTGCTCGATGTAATCTTCCAATCCTACAAAATCAACCAATTCCTTTGTTTTATTGTCACGACGTGCAATTTCAGCTTTGCCATTCTCCAAGTCTCTAGGTCCCATCGCTACACGCACGGGCACTCCTTTGGATTCGTATTCCGCAAATTTCCATCCTGGTCGACGGTTGTCATCGTCATCGAATTTAAATGAAATTCCTTTCGCTTTTAATTTGATGGATAATTCCTTCATTTTTTCAGAAATCGCTGTTAATTCCTCTTCCGTTCGGTAAATCGGAACAGCAACTACTTGAATTGGCGCTAATGCAGGTGGCAAAACCAATCCTTCATCATCTGAATGCGTCATGATCAAGGCACCCATCAAGCGTGTAGAAACACCCCATGAAGTTGCCCAAACATAATCTAATTTTCCTTCTTTGTCCGCAAATTTCACTTCAAATGCTTTCGCGAAATTTTGACCTAAAAAGTGCGACGTTCCCGCTTGAAGCGCTTTCCCATCTTGCATCATGGCTTCGATGCACAGGGTATCATCTGCCCCAGCGAAACGCTCATTTGCCGTTTTACGCCCTTTGATCACAGGCATGGACATATAGTTTTGAGCGAAATCTTCGTAAACGTCTAACATTTGTTCCGTTTCAGCAATCGCCTCTTGCTTTGTCGCATGTGCCGTATGTCCCTCCTGCCACAAAAATTCTGTGGTTCGCAAAAACAAACGTGTTTTCATTTCCCAACGAACCACATTTGCCCATTGGTTAATCAAGATAGGTAAATCGCGATATGACTGAATCCAATTTTTATATGAATTCCAAATGATGGTTTCGGAGGTTGGACGAACAATTAATTCTTCTTCCAATTTTGAATCTGGATCTACGATGACTCCACTTCCATCTTCGGCATTTTTCAAGCGATAATGGGTAACAACAGCACATTCTTTCGCAAACCCATCAATGTGACTTGCTTCTTTGCTTAAATACGATTTTGGAATGAAAAGAGGGAAATACGCATTTGAATGACCCGTTTCTTTGAACTTCGCATCCAAAATGTCACGCATTTTTTCCCAAATAGCATAACCATACGGTTTAATGACCATGCAACCGCGAACGTCTGAATGTTCGGCTAAATCTGCTCGGTAAACCAATTCATTATACCACTTGGAATAATCTTCTGCTCTTGTTACGTATTTCTGTGCCATAGCTACTTTTCTTGAGTGCAAAGGTAACGAAAATACTTCAAAATTTACCCTGGTAAAAGCACGGAAATCAAACCAAACGCTTTACTTGCGTTTCGTTGGCGTCATTTGATTGGAAATCAAATCATGCGTGTAATGTTGATACAAAGCCTTCATTTGTCGAATAATTTGTTGTTCATGGGAGCTTCTCTTTCCTTTCATTTGCTCATTCCATACTGTGTTCAAAATGCCTTTATTGTTTTTCTCAAATGAAATCAAGTTTCCTTGTTCGCAAATCATTTTCGGCATGGATTTGTTACTGAAATAAGAGGTTCCAAACGCATAATAATCTGTTTTAATTCCGAGTAAATCGATTAAGGTTGGCATGATATCGATTTGCTGAAACACTTTGCCTTGCTTCGCTTTGGGCAAGTTCATGGAAGCATGGTAAAATCCAATTGGAATGCGGTAGGTCCAGTTGAGGGAATGGCGATCGCGGCGTTGCGTTGGACCAACATGGTCAGCACAAAACACGAAAAGGGTATTTTTAAACCACGCCTGTTTTTTTGCCTCTTGCCAGAATTCTTTCAGCGCAAAATCAACATAGGAAATCGTTGCGCACAATGGCTCTGGCCCATGTTTCACCTTGGATTTATACTCTGAAGGAATGGTGTATGGATGATGCGAGGACAAAGTGAATATCATCGAAAAAAATGGCTGTTTAAACCGATTCATTTCATCGATCGAAAATTGAAGCATGTGATGGTCTTCGATTCCCCAATTCCCATCAAAATGAGCGTCGTTTGGGTATTCATTTCTCCCATAATAAGCATCAAATCCTGCAGCAGAGGTGAATCCATCAAAGCGCATTGACCCATTACTAGCTCCATGAAAAAAGGCAGAATAATAACCTGACTGCTTCAATACAGATGGAATGCCTTGAAACTGATTGGCACTGTAAGAAGACAAAATGAAGGACTCGTTGGTGTATGCCGGGATGGAAGAAACAACCGATGGAACCGCGTCCATGGAAGTACGACTATTCGCAATGGCATCCTCAAAAAAGAAGGATTGAGAAAGAATCGAATCTAAAAATGGCGTGTAACTTTCCGGACTATTTGGACCACAATACATCGTGCCGAAACTTTCCAATAGAATGAAACAAACATTGGTTTGCTGAGGCAAAAACGCTTGGGGATTGCTCTGTTGAATGGGATTAAAAATGGCATTTAATTCAGCATCATTGAAGTATTTCTTTTCTTCTACTCCCTTCATGTTCCAAGTTTTCACCAAGGTAAAAGCCGAATTCAATACGGCCGGTGCATTCTCCAAGCTACTGTAATTAGTTGCTTCGATGATCCCTATTGGTTTTAATTGAAATCCACCTCTACCAATAAGAACCGACATGCCCAGTATGAAAACAAATGAAATCCAATGACGTTTTTCCTTCCATTGTAGAACCGGATAATCCACTTTTCGATAAAACCTTGCAACGAGTAGGATGCTTACTACAAACGCAACAATCAACCACCAAAACTCAAGGATGAAATCACCTGCCAAACTACTCGTCTCCGTATTGGTCAACATGTATACAAAGTAATCAAAACTGGTTCTTTTAGCCGTATAAGAGAAATACGCTACGTCCCACGCGTTAAAAACAAAGACCAATAGTACCGTGCAATAAAAAACTGGAGACTTTATCAAACGTCGTCCTTTTTCTAGTTTATCAGGCAAAGGAATGTACGTCAGAATTAAAAATGGGAAAAAGAAAAGTGCAATCGTTATCAGGTCAAACCACGCACCAATAAAGTAATCCGCAAGGTGAAAATTTGGAAATTTTTTACTGTTCGAAAACACTAAAAGCATCCGATACATGGTCAAGCAAAGCCAAACGATGCTTAGTGGTTTTAATGTTTTTAAAATGAATTTCAGAATGAACTGGTTTAGTACGTTAAAATTCGTTCAATGGCTTCACTCAATCGTTGAGAAGCCAAAAACTGTTTTTCCAATGCAACTGCGAAAGGTACAGGTGTATCCAAAGAAGCCACGCGTAGAACAGGTGCATCAAGGTATTCGAAACAATGTTCCGTAATTAATGCAACAAGCTCTCCTCCTATTCCACCAGTCAAACAATCTTCGTGCAAGACGATTACTTTACCGGTTTTTTTTGCAGCATTAAAAATGGCTTCTTTATCCAATGGAATCAAGCTTCTAAGATCAATGATTTCTGCAGAAATATCCTTAAAGTTGGACATCGTTTCAGTCGCCCAGTGAACGCCTAGACCATACGTGATGATGGTTAAATCAGTGCCTTCTGCAACCGTTCGTGCCTTCCCTATTTCAACCGTGTAATATTCCGTAGGAATTTCTTCTTTCAAGCTACGGTATAAAAATTTATGTTCAAAAAACAACACTGGATTCGGGTCTTCAAACGCAGCATTCAATAGTCCTTTCGCATCATATGGCGTAGATGGATAAAAGATTTTTAGCCCAGGCGTGTGAAAAAACCAAGCTTCATTGCTTTGGGAATGAAAAGGACCAGCAGCGGTTCCTCCACCAGTCGGCATGCGAACAACCACGTCCGCATTTTGACCCCAGCGCCAATGCATTTTAGCTAAGTTATTTATGATTTGATTGAAACCGCAGGTGACAAAATCGGCAAACTGCATTTCCACCATGGCTTTTTTTCCTGATATGGATAATCCAAGTCCAGCACCAACGATCGCTGATTCACATAGTGGCGTATTGCGTACTCGGTCTTTTCCAAATTTATCTACCAATCCCTCCGTCACTTTAAATGCACCGCCATATTCCGCAATGTCTTGTCCCATTAACACAAGTCCATCGTGTTTTTCCATGGATTGAATAAGTGCCTCTTGAATCGCATCAATAAAGCGCTTTTCCTCTTTGTTTCCAGTGGCCTCGACCACTTTTTGGATATACGGAGCGAAAACATCGTTCATCTCCACATCAAGACTTGGTTCAATCGCTGGTTCGGAATTCGCTAGATCGAATCCTTGTTGAATTTCTTCTTTGATGGATTCTTTCCATGCCTGTATTTCAGTATCCGTAAGGATTCCCAAGTCCCGCAAATAGGATTCATAGTTAGAAACAGGATCTTTTTTCTCCCATTCATCTTGAATTCCTTTAGGATAGTATTTCGTTCCAGAAGACTCCTCATGCCCCCTCATACGGAACGTCATTAACTCCAGTATATAAGGCTTGGGATCTACCCGGATTTCTTCATTGATTTTTCGTACTGTTCGAATGACCTCCAGGATGTTATTGCCATCTATTTGAATGGCATTCATGCCATAACCAATTCCTTTGTCGATAAATTGCTTGCAACGAAATTGCTCAACTGACGGAGTAGATAGTCCCCAACAATTATTTTCGATGGCGAAAATAACAGGCAAGTCCCAAACTGCCGCCACATTCAATGATTCGTGAAAATCACCTTCTGATGCACCACCATCTCCAGTGAAAACAATGGTCGATTTTTGGTTCTTCGTGATTTTGTTTGCGAGTGCAATCCCATCAGCAATTCCCAATTGAGGTCCTAGGTGGGAAATCATCCCAACCAGTTTATGGTCTTGCGTTCCAAAGTGAAAACTACGGTCTCTTCCTTTTGTGTAGCCGTTTAATTTTCCTTGAAATTGAGAAAAAAGACGGTTCAATGGTATGTCTCGGGTAGTGAATACACCCAAATTCCGGTGCATCGGTAAAATATACTCATCCGTATTCATGGCATAAGCACATCCAACAGAAATCCCTTCTTGCCCCCATCCGGAAAACCATTTTGTAATTTTACCTTGACGCAATAAAATGAGCATTTTCTCCTCAATCAGTCTGGGACGAATCAACTTTTTATAAATAACTACTAACTCCTCATCGGAGAAACCTTCTCGATTGAAAGTGATTTCTGACATGTGCTGTTGTTTTACCTAAAAGATGTATTGAAAGATTGGAGATGGAGAAGGAATTAAACTTTCAAACCACGAACTACTCGTTCCTTGCGTTTTGTTTTTTGCAAGCGTTTTTTAACCACCATTAAATGTGCAGAACGAGGTACACCTCTCATCAAGTCCACTTTGTATTCGTTTTCACCATACTTGATTTTTGGACCACCTTGCATGTTCCAATCCACATCAAAGTAATATCTTTTCACACTACTACCTTCCAATTTAATTGCAAAAGACAAGTATTTTCCTTCTCCTTCTTCGAATCGAACAATGACTTCTCCTTTTGGACCAAATCCTTCGAAAACACATTGTGTTAATGCTGGAATCACGATTGTTTCACGCTCACTACTGGAACTAGAAACCAACGTTCCATTCTGAGTGGTATTTTGACTATTATCACGTTTTTCTTGATTCAGAAAAATGGCATGGGATGTGTAAAATTGCACTTGACGCATTTTGGAATCCGTGTCAAGGGTGAATTCATCCCTAATTTGTGTAGTATAAGGAACCTTTACGCCACAAGATATTAACACTGTTGCTAAAGAAACTAATAAGAAGATATTTTTCATAATCCGTAATTTTGTTCAAATTTACAGAAAATTGAAATGAAACATCTCAAAAATCAAATATTAAACATGCGTTTCCTTTACATCTTACTTTCCATCGTTTTTATCAACGGAGCATGCACAGATAAAAAAGCAGATTCGATGAAGGATTTAGATACCATCCGTTCAAAATCAAGCTACCAGGTAAAAAAGGACACCATAATTGTTGTTAATACGCTTGACACCTTACTCCCAATCTACAATCAAGATTCAGTTGGATTAAACATTCAATCCATTGAAAGTGATTCAAATCGATTCTTTTTTCATGAGTTTAATTATGTTACATCTGCGCAGTACAGCTTAACAGACTCAAGTCAGCGCGTATTCAAACATCAATTTGCACGGTTTAAAATCGACACAACTAATGTTAAAAACAATTTTTTCAATTGGTTCGACAAAGAGTTTAGTCAACGAGATTCAAGCGTTCGGATATACGATCGAATGAACATTTTCCCGAAACACATTTTCTTTGTTTGCACGAATCAAAGCATCCATGTGATTAAAAGCGATTCTAAAATTCAAACGGAGAAGTGGCTTCGTTACATTCAACAAACAGAGAAAAAAGTGAAATTCATTTACATTTGCCACCAGCCCAAAAACAAAGAAGCACTTTGGTACAATTACAACAAGAAAAAACTTACTTTAATTTCTAAAGAATGACCATACTCAACCGTGGACAAATCGTAGTCTATCCAACCAAAACATTTGAAACTTGGGCAATTTCGCATTCCGAGGATGAATTATTTTTTTCAGAAACACCAGAACCTACCGTCTATTTGATTGAAGAGGAATTTTGGGACGATGAATTAGTCATCGAGAAATACCGAAAAAAAATCATTCAAAGGGAATGTTCGGATATTTGTTCAGATCAAACAAAATGGCCAATTATCAAGGACAACGAACAATTTCAACGCTATTTCACGGTCCACTTGGGAATCATGGTTTTTGACTTGTTAGAAAATGATTTGAGTTGTGAAGAGATGGACCTATAATTGTTTGAATAAGTTGACATTCAAGTATTCCGGATCAAACGTCACTTCTTGACCAAGCCATGTTGGTTTCGCAAAAACTTGGTTTTCATTGCTTAACTCTATTTCTGCAAGGACCAAGCCTTCAAATTTCCCATGAAAAACATCCACTTCCCAGGTATTTCCTTCAAACAACACCTCATAACGGGTTTTTTCCAAACAAGGTAAATGCGCTTGTTCGATCATTTTTAAAGCATCATCTTTCGGGATTAGGTATTCAAATTCATGCCTTGAAATACCTTTTCCCATTTTGATGGTGAGGAACGCTTTTTCAGATTTGACACGAATGCGAATGGATTTTTGCTCATCTTCAAACAAGTAAGCCTGATAAATGTCCGCTTCAGACTGGATTGAATCCTGTCTCCATTCGCTGCCTATTATCAGGAACTTACGTTCAATTTCTACCATGAATTATGTTTTTTTTAATATTTTTACCAAAGATGCAACTTAATGAATAAGTATCGCGTCAAAGAATGTGAAATTTTTTAAAGTTTTTAAAATGAAATTAAACCTTACTATTCTGTCTATTTGCTTCTTAGGTTTTGGACTAAATGCCCAGAAAAATGTTGAATCAAATGGCATTAAAATAACCACAAAACAAATCAATTGCAACATTCCAGCGGAAGGTTACGAGTCTGATTTGATTCAATTAACCATTAAAAACGAAACGAACAGTGTGAAAACGGTTAGTTACAGCTTCGAGTTGTTTTATGATGGTGTTTGTGCTACTTGTGATTCCGACGAATACGTTTATTCTCAAGTATTACAGCCGAATGAGGTTTTAGTAGGTGAATGTTTGGACCGCAACCACTTGGGACTTACCATTTTTCACCACATGCCCGCACATTTAACGAAAACGACGTTAACGGATTTCAATATTAAAAACGTAGTTGTAAACTAAGCTCTATGAAGTTTAAACACTTTTTTGTTGCTGCAGGAATTCTTGCAACAACTATTCAAAGCATTCAAGCGCAATGTACGATTGTAGCAAGCGCCCAAAGTACAACGATTCCCTGTAACGGCTCCACCATTTTAAGTGTAAATGGAAGTGGAACAAGTCAAGTTGCTTTCAGTGAGACATTTAACTCCGGTGTTCCAATCGGATGGCAATTCTCTCAAACGGTGACTATCGCAAACAATACCTGCGGCGTCCCTTCATTAGATGGTACAGATTTCATGTGGATGGGAAATCAATCCGTTGCACCGAGAGAAATGACAACCGTTCCTTTGGATGTGTCTTCTGGTGGTCAAGTGTGTTTTGACATGCGTTATGCGATTCAAGCACAAGCTTCTCCCTGCGAAGGACCGGATTTAGCAAGCGAAGGCGTATACATTCAATTTTCTACAGATGCTGGTCTTTCTTGGACAACGATGCAATACTGGAGTCCGCTTGGTGGCTATGATCCATTGATGACATCTTGGCAAAATTATTGCGTTCCAATTCCCGCAGCTGCACAAACGAATGCAACACAATTTAGATGGACACAATTAGCCGTTTCAGGAGCACCGTACGACCATTGGGGATTGGATAACATCATGATTACAGCCAACATTCCTAATTACAACATCACTTGGCTTCATGATAATTACTCTTATGGTGCAGGTGTTTATATCGGTGACAATCCTACTCCAGTGAGTCCAACAGGTACAACATCTTATGTTGTCATGATGACGGACAGCACGAGTACTTGCTACGACACCATCACCATTTCGGTAAGCTACCCTCAAATTGATTCCGTTAGCACCATAAATCCAACTTGTGGTAGCATCAATGGAAGTTTGACTGCCACTTCTTCCGGTGGAGCTGGTGGATACACTTACAGCATTGGATCTGCCTTCCAAACATCTGGAACGTTTAACAATTTAGATACCGCATTGTATACCATCATCATGGTGGATCAAAACAATTGTTCAGATACCTTAACGGCACTATTGGATGGTGTTGATTCCTTACAGATTACCAACCTTACTTCTGTCACCACAACTTGTGGATTAGACAATGGGGTCATCGGTTTTGATATTGAAGGTGGTACGCCAATGTTCCAATACAGCATCGACTATGGACAATCCTTTTCTGCAAGTTCTACTTTTAGTAGCTTAGCACCTGGTGTTTATCCGATTTATGTAGAGGACATTAATGGTTGTTTCGATTCGGATTCAGTTGAAATTTTCCCGTCAACCAATCCAAACATTGATAATGTTAGTTCAACTCTAGAGTTTTGTAGCCTTTCGGATGGTGGAATTACAAGCACCGCAAGTTTGGGAGTTTCACCCTATCTATTTGTTCTTTATCAAGGTAACAACTTGATCTCAAACAATCCCACCGGAAACTTCACAGGATTATCCTCAGGAGATTACTCCATGTTAGTAGTGGATCAAATTGGATGCGTCGATAGCGTAACTGTTACCGTTGACTCCATTCCTGCGCCAATTGCCCCTTTACAAGATACCGTTTTGTGTAATTTAACACTTCAAATTAACGGTGTACTTTCCTATACCGGAACGAATTGGACATCAAATACGCCACTTATTAATTTTTCCAATATAGCAGGAATGAATCCAACGATTCAAGCAGATACAGCTGGGATTTATACCATAACAGTAGCGGATAGTGTTTGTAATTTCACGGAATCGTTTCAGTTAACCTTTGTAGCCGACCCGTATACACATGTTATTGATACTACCTTGTGTGTCGGTGAAACCCAAATACTTGCGGCATTAATTCAACCTCAAAACGTTGATTATTCATGGTCAACAGGACAATCTACTTCTGCAATTAGTGTAACGGAATCTGGAAACTACATCGTTACAACAACGAACATGTGTGGTTCTTCAATAGATACGGCAACGGTTGAATTTTATTTCTGTGATTTAGAATTGCCAAACGTATTTACACCGAACAACGACGGTTCAAACGATTACTTCCAATTGTTATTCTTTGGTGGATTAAAAACGTTTAATTGCACCATACTAAACCGTTGGGGTCAAGTGATTCGAGAATACGATGACGCAGCATTCATGTGGGATGGTAAAGATGAATCCGGAGATGATGTACTAGAAGGTGTTTACTTTTACATCGTAACTGCTGTCTCAAACGGAGGAAACGAAATTATAAAACAAGGCAACGTTACATTGGTGCGCTCTGAGTAAGTTCAGAAGAATTACTATCTTTACGCGTGCTTAAATTAAAACAAAATACGCCTAGATGGGTTGTGATTCTTCTCGATTTGATGATTCATCTTTGTGCGCTTGCATTCGCCTATTTAATCCGCTTTGACCTCAAAGCGGATTTTTCTTTGATACAAAATGAGTGGACCATATTATCTAAATCCCTTTGGTTCTTTATTTTAGTGAAAATCATCGTTTTTTATATCTTTCAAATTCACAAAGGTTTAGTTCGGTATACATCCACTGAAGATTTAAAACGAATTCTATTTGCTGAACTGGGCTGTTCCCTCCTATTTTTATTGGCTGGACTCATTCGCGTCCATCAATTAGATGGATTCTTCTTATTTCCAATGTCCGTGTTAATCATGGAATTCATCGCTAGTATGACTTTTATTGTTGGCGGGCGCTTCATCATCAAATTGCTTTATTTAGAATCGATCAAAGACCGCAACACTCAAGAATCAGTGATCATCTACGGCGCGGGGGTATCTGGATTGATTACCAAAAGAACTCTTGAAAAAGATACACTAAACCAACAGATTGGAGTGGCTTTTATTGACGACAATCCAAAACTTCAAGGTTCTAGAATTGAAGGAATCACCGTTTATAATTCCAAACAACTGTCGAAAATTAAATCAGAGTTTAATGCGCAAACCCTCATCGTAGCCATTCAAAGTCCCGACAATATTAAGATGCAAGCGGTCGTGGACGAAGCGATGAAACTCAAAATGACCATTCAAAAAGTTCCGAATCCTAAAACATGGATTAATGGTGCATTTAGTTCCAAACAACTTAAAAAAATTCGCATTGAAGACCTCCTTGGAAGGGATATCATCGAACTAAACAACGACCAACTTTCAAATGAAATCTCAAATTCTTGTATTTTAGTTTCCGGTGCTGCAGGCTCCATTGGATCTGGGCTCGTACAAGAAATTGCACGCCTAGTACCGAAGAAAATCATTTTATTGGATCAAGCAGAATCTCCACTTTACGATTTGCAATTTGAGTTAAACCAACATTTTAATGGTTTGAATTACGAAATCGTTGTGGGGGACATCTGTAATTTGGAACGAATGCAGCATTTATTCCAACAATACGCACCTGACATCGTTTTTCATGCAGCGGCATACAAACATGTGCCCATGATGGAATTAAATGCCGCAGAAGCTGTTCAAACGAATGTTAAAGGGACGAAGATTCTGGCGGATTTATCCTTGGAAACAGGTGTAAAAAAATTCATCATGATTTCCACAGACAAGGCTGTCAATCCAACCAATGTCATGGGAGCATCAAAGCGCATTGCAGAAATGTACGTGCAAAAATTAAATGAACAGCAAAAAACGCAATACATTACAACAAGGTTTGGAAATGTTTTAGGGTCAAACGGCTCTGTTATTCCACTTTTTCAAAAACAAATTGAAAACGGAGGTCCAGTTACGGTTACTGACGAGCGAATTACCCGTTTCTTCATGACCATTCCGGAAGCTTGTCAACTCGTATTAGAAGCGGCATCCATGGGCAAAGGTGGTGAGATATTCGTTTTTGAAATGGGTCAATCCGTAAAAATTGTCGATTTAGCGCGAAGAATGATTCAACTTTCCGGACTAGAAATTGGGAAGGACATCGATTTAACTTTTACAGGACTAAGGCCGGGAGAGAAATTGTACGAGGAACTCTTGGCGAATGAAGAAAATACTGTTCCTACACACCATCAAAAAATACTCATTGCTAAAACCCGAGTAGAAAACGATGAACAATTGCAGCACATTCAAACACTTATACAGTTGTGCGCAGATCAAAATAACGTAGCAATTGTTCAGCAAATGAAGCGCATCGTTCCCGAATTCATTAGCAATAACTCAGAATTTCAAAAACTCGACAAATGATTTCTCCCGCTCGCATTCACGTGCGTTTAACTGATTTGGATATTCTTGGTCATGTGAACAATGCACTTTACCTCACCTATTTTGAAATTGCACGTATGCATTATTTTTCAGAATTAGTCGGAAATGATTGGAATTGGATGGAAGAAGGAGTTGTTTTGGTGAAAAATGAGGTGGAATACCTCAAACCTATTTTACTTCATGACATTCCTTATGTAACCGTTAAACTGATGCATATGGGGACCAAAAGTTTCACACTTGGATACGAAGTTCATGTGAACCACGCCCTTGTTACTACTGGAAGCTCTACCCTAGTTGCGTTCAATTCAAAAAAACAGTGTACCATTGAAATTCCAGAAAAAATGAAAGAAGCCATTCAAAAATTAGCGTAACTTTCAAGTGGAATTTACTTATAAGTACATGAAAAAACGATTTATTCTTCCAATCTTATTATTGACATCCTCTATTTGGGGTCAAGAATTAAGTCCATGTGGCAATGTGGTTAAGAAGTGTAATTATAAAACACTCATCAATTGTTACGACATCCTTTCCTTCGATGATCAGCGTAACATCTATTTATTAAAAAAAGATTTTGCTACTCCTTATGACGGGAACTGTACTACGTGTTATTCCAATGGAAACTTAGAAGAATCATTGCATTTAGTGGACGGATACCGCGACGGAACGGATACTTCCTATTTTAAAAACGGATGCCGGCAATCCATTCAGTCATTTAAATTAGGAAAGCTCAACGGTAAGAGTACTATTTTTTACGAATCTGGTAAAAAAGAACGTGAAATCTCGCACGTCAACAACATGATTCAAGGAGAGTTCATACTTTTCGAAAACAACGAGAAAAACGACACCATTGAATACCATACCTATAAAAACAATTTAATGGATGGACCTCAAAAATATTACTACGAAAACTCCAAATTAGGAAAGCACGTTTATTATAAGGCTGGATTACTAGATGGTCCGCACACCACCTATACAGATTCCGGAAAAGTAGAAATGAAACTTCATTACAAACAAGGAAAAAAAGATGGTAAATGGATCTATTATTACGAAAGTGGCAAAGAAGCTCACGTCGAAAATTGGTCCAATGGTTTGAAAAATGGCGAATTTAAAACGATGGATGAAAAAGGAATGATCCTAGAGCAGTACTTTTTTAAGAACAATGTTCCCGAAGGAAAACATGTTGAATATTATCCCGATGGAAAATTAAAATACCAAGCGACCTACACAAGCAAAGGAGAAAAGCTTGAGGAATTTTCAATTGATCAATTTGGTGTGAAGAAGGAACTATTTAAAAAAGAAGAGAAACCGAAAAAAGGAGACCCAAAAAAAGCCGCTGAATTATCTGATGACAAGGAAGGAAAACCCTAAATTGTTCCCGTTAATAGCAACAAGGCCATCACTGTTAAAAAAACGGCAACCATTCCGTTTACAAAGTTGATGGAAACCTTTTGAAGATACTTCTTTCCTAAAATTGATCCTCCGAAAGCTGCTAATGCACCAATGACCAAGTAACGAACATTTAGGGTTTCCCAGTTTAAACTACCCGAATACACACTGATACGAGAAGCATCAATTAACAAGGAAATTAACGCACTTGTCCCGACAAAAATGTGTTTATCCATGGCTATTTTGGATAAGAATGCCGCACGCAATGCACCCTGATGTCCAGAAAAACCACCGAAAAGCCCACTTAAAAAGCCGCCAACAGGCAAAAACATTGGTGCATTGGAGAATGGAAACTTGATTTTCCTCCATTCCATGTAGACAAAGAACAGCATCAAGACTCCAATTAAAAAGGCTGCATAACTGACTTCATTCCTTTCCCACATTGGAAAAACATAGGCTGTTCCGGCCTTTCCGATAAGGCTTAGTAAATATGCCCCTATAAAACCACCAATGATGGCGGTCAAACCAAACCGTTTAAATAAAGACGCATCAATGTGACGCGACATGATGGACAATTTAAATAGGTTATTGGCGAAATGAACAAGAGCTGTGGCAACAACCGCTACTTCCACTGGAAAATACAAACTAAAAACGGGCAGCAAGATGGTGCCTAATCCAAATCCAGAAAAGAAGGTGGCAAATGAACCTAATAAACAAACCAAGATGATTCCTATTTCGCTGATCATTTTACTTATTTTTGTTAAAAATAATAGGAATGATTGATTTTAGAAGCGATACGGTAACAAAACCTACAGAAGCCATGAAGGAAGCCATGTTTCATGCGCCTGTTGGAGACGATGTTTTTGGCGAGGATCCTTCCATCAATGAGCTCGAATCTTATACGGCAAAGCTCTTTGGTAAAGAAGCTGGACTCTTTTGTTCATCTGGAACGCAAACCAACCAAATCGCCATCAATGTACATGTCCAACCTGGAGGAGAGGTCATCTGCCACGAAGAAAGTCACATCTATAAATACGAAGGAGGAGGGATTGCCAAAAATAGCGGCGCGTCCGTTCGCTTGTTAGCTGGCGACAGAGGTCGCTTAGAGGCGAAAAACATTGCTCAATGGATCAATCCTTCACATGACGTTCACTTTCCATTAACGCAATTGGTTTCACTAGAAGACACAGCGAACCGAGGAGGTGGTGCAGTGTATTCATTTGAACAAATTCAAGAAATTAAAGTACTTTGCCAATCATTGGGTTTGCCCTTGCATTTAGATGGCGCTCGCGTATGCAATGCACTTGCCGTGAATCAAGTTGACCCCGCGATATATGGTGCTGAATTTGACTCCATCAGCATCTGCCTCTCGAAAGGACTTGGCGCTCCCGTTGGTTCTGTACTTCTCGGATCAAAAGCATTTATTCATAAAGCAAGACGCGTTCGTAAAGTCATGGGAGGTGGAATGAGGCAAGCTGGCATGATCGCTGCAGGAGGATTATTCGCGCTTCAGCACCACCGTTCAAGGTTAATCGAAGACCACAAACACGCACAACAACTTGAAGAAACCTTTCATCGTCAAACTTGGGTAAAAAGCGTTCTCGCTGTTCAAACCAACATTGTGGTGGTTTCCTTAAACGATCCAACGAAAAGAGATGTCATTTTAGAACAATTCAAATCATTTGGCATTCTTGGCATGGCATTTGGACCGGGAATGTTGCGTTTTGTGACCCATTTGGATATTTCACCCGAACAAGTTGCCTTTACGTGTGAAAAAATCGCTCTAATTCGTCCCTGAAAAGTTGTTTTTTTTGAGCACGTAGCGTAACCTTTTGGTCCAAAAAACACTATAAGAAAGGAAACATAATTCCACCGTTGGATGTTTAAATTACGACTTATTTTTTTCTGCTTAATTGGATTGAGTTCCATCAACTGGGGACAAGAAGACCCGTGCAGTGTGGACGATAAGAAAATGCGAAAAATGCTCACAGAAGCGTTAGCTGAAAAAGATTTTAATGGTCAAACCACTCAATTTGCAACACTGATAAAAAAATACCCAAATTATGCCGCTTGCTACTATTATTACGCACAACTTTGCTACCAACAAGCTAGTTATAAGTTAAGGAGCGATCCAAACTCATCCGAGGGAGAGACCTTACTTAAAAAGGCCATTCTTTTTTATCAAAACACCATCCAAAAATGTCCTAGCTTTCATTCGGACTGCTATTATTACTGCGGAAAGGTATTGTACAACTACGGTGAAGACAACATGGCCCTGCCCTATTTAGAAAAATTTCTGGCTTTTGATAGCATTAACCAAAGTGGTTTGTCGGATAAATATGCTAGCCAAAAACAAGAGCTCACCATCATCTATGACGACTTGATTTTTCAACGAAGCCTGGTAGAAAATCCGGTTCCTTTTACTCCCAAAAAAGTGAATGGTGTAAGTTCTGAATTAGATGAGTACTTCCCCATGATTTCTCCCGACAACGATTTGTTGTTTTACTCCAGAAAAGTAGATCGAACCAATTTGGGGGATATTGCCACAAATATTCAAGAGGAATTTACGATCTCGGAACGAGGAAGCTCAGATGTGTTTTATACGCAAGGAGTTCCACTACCCCAACCGTTTAACAATGGAACGTTTCACAATTACGGTACAGCGTCCTTGTCCGTAGATAACCGAGAAATGATTATTTGCGCTTGCAAAGGCGAAAAAGTATACAACAAAGATTATTTGAATTGTGACTTATATACGACAAGTTATACGCGCAGTGGAAAGGGAGGAAATGATTTTAAATGGACTCCACTCGTTAATATGGGTCCAAACATCAATACAAAAGATGGCTGGGAAGCACAACCTTCTTTGTCTGCTGATGGAAAACTGCTTTTTTTCGCAACCTTACGCAAAGGCTCGCGCGACAACGACATTTATTATTCAGAGCGGCAGGAAGATGGATCATGGAGTGTCGCAAAACCATTCGACATAGTAAACACAGCAGCGAAAGATAAAAGTCCATTTTTTCACCAAGATGGCGAAACGCTGTATTTTGTTTCTTCCAGCACGAAGGACCGAAAAGGACTGGGTGGACTTGATATTTTCTACATTCGCAAAGAAGGAAACGAATGGACCAAACCGAAAAACATCGGATATCCGATTAATTCTCCGCAAGATGAACTAGGACTTTTTGTCTCGACAAGTGGAAAAGTTGCTTATTACTCAACAGAAAAAGACGGAAATTGGAACATTTACGCCTTCGATTTATATGAAGAGGCGCGTCCAAAGGAAGTCGTTATTTTGCGAGGAGAATTAAAAGATGAGAATGGTAAAGCAGTGAGTGATGCTAGCATCGACATTACCTACAATGAAACTGGGGAAACGGTCAACTTTAAAGTTAATGCATCAGACGGGAAATATGCAGCAGTGGTTAAAGTAGATCAAAAGCAAGACATCACCCTTCAAGTCAATAAAGAGAACTTTGCCTTTCAAGCACAAACCGTATCCAGTGAACAATTAACGGATCAAACGAAACGACATGTGGACGTAAAACCCATGCAAATTGACAGTTTGATCGTCGGGAAAGCATATACCATTGCCGACATTCTTTACACCACGGATTCATATGAATTAAACAAAAGCGCAGAAGTGATCTTGAATGGATTTGCGAAGTATTTATTGTCCAACACACATTTGAACATACGGATCAATGGTCATACGGACGATTTAGGAAGCGACGTAAGCAATTTAACCTTATCACAAGAGCGTTCAGAGGAGGTTAAGCGTTACCTTGTTTCAAAAGGCATTGATGAAAGTAGAATGACGGCCATCGGCTTCGGAGAAACCAAGCCAAAGGTGGCGAATACAGATGATGCTTCTCGAGCAAAAAATCGCCGCACTGAATTTGAATTAAGCGAATAGACAAGAACCATCTATTTCACGCAAGAATCAAGAAAGGGCTTTTCCACAAGGTGTAATCAAGTTATTGAATATAAACAAGGTAACATCTATCTATTTCAAGCCTGGATCGAGAAAGGACTTTTCCCACAAGATGTAATCAAGTTATTGGATATAAAAAAGGCAACATCTATCTAATTCACGCAAGGATCGAGAAAAAGCTTTTCCATTAAGTGAAATCAAGTTATTGAGCATAAAAAAAGGGACGTAAATACGTCCCTCTTGAAAGCTATATGATTCCTGCAAATTATGCAGTAAATTTCTTTTTCTCACGGATACGAGCTGATTTACCAGTACGCTCACGGAAGTAGAATATACGAGCTCTACGAACAGCACCACGTTTCACGATGGTGATTCCATCAATAAATGGAGAGTTCACTGGAAAAATACGTTCAACACCGATATTTCCAGACATTTTACGAACAGTGAAGGTTTCAGTCGCACCATTTCCACGACGTTGTAAAACAACACCTTGAAACTGCTGGATACGCTCTTTGTTACCCTCAACAATTTTATAAGAAACAATTACGGTATCTCCTGCACCGAAAACAGGCAATTCGTTTGCTACTGTTAGTTCTTTTTGGATTTCTCTAATAATGCTCATTTCAATATTTTTTTTGCCGTTCAAACAGAAACGGGGTGCAATATTAGTAATTTTTTCTGAATACTACCACTTTTTAAACAAATTTCTTGGTGATTTTTCGATAATGCTTGATTTTCATTTCGATAACTCGCAAAGAGCATGGTTTCATTCACGAATTTCAGCTATAGGTATAAGGATAAGAGGATCACCATGAGTACGATCAAGGCATAAATAAAGACTAATTGTTTGTTGGATGAAGATGTTGATCGTTTCGCGGAACTTTGTTGTTTTTTGTTTTCGTAAATTTTCGGTTCTTGAGGCGCAATTGGCTTTGTTTTTACTTCAAGCTTTGGAATGAATCTTTCCCAAGAAAATGCTTCGTTCTGACCGAAATGAACACGGTCTCCTTTTTTCAATAATTGAAAGCCATTGAGCCTTCGATTGTTAATATAGGTTCCTTGTTCAGAACCCAAATCTGTAATGAAAACATTTCCATCCGTATCGCAGAACAATTCCAGGTGGTAAGGAGCAACATCGATGGACTTCACGACGACCTGGTTATCTGCAGCACTACCAATACGAAGGTGAATTTTGTTCATGTTGTTGAAATCTATTGATGTTATCAAAGATACAAAATCGGTGAATACGATTAATCTAAATTCAAAAAGTTCTAAATGACAAGAATAATTGACAAAAAAAATGCCTTTTCGTTAATAAGTTCCTTCTTGAAAATGTGATTTGAATCGGAACATCTCGTAATTTTATCTTTCAGAAAAATCGAATGGGAAAAATTATAGCAATAGCGAATCAAAAAGGCGGCGTTGGAAAGACAACCACTACCATTAATCTTGGTGGGTGTTTAGGTGTGTTGGAGTACAAAACGCTTATTGTGGATGCTGACCCTCAAGCAAATTCAACTTCAGGGACAGGATTTGACCCTAAAAATGTTCGAAACATCTACGATTGTTTGGTCAATGGAATTCATCCCAAAGATGTGATCTTGAATACGAGTAATCCCAATTTGGATGTCTTGCCTTCTCATTTGGATTTGGTTGGGGCGGAATTGGAGATGATCAATCTTCCAAACAGGGAATATTTGTTGAAAAGCACATTGGAAAAGGTGAAGGACGACTACGATTTCATTCTCATCGATTGTTCACCATCGCTTGGATTGATTACGGTTAATTCCCTTGTCGCAGCGGATTCCGTGATGATTCCCGTTCAATGTGAGTATTTTGCATTGGAAGGATTGAGTAAATTACTGAATACGATTAAAATTGTTCAAGGTCGTTTGAATCCAAGTTTGGAAATTGAAGGCATGCTATTAACGATGTACGATACGCGTTTGCGTTTGGCGAACCAAGTAGTGGATGAAGTCAAAACGCATTTTCAAGAATTGGTTTTTGACACCGTGATTCATCGAAATACGACTTTGAGTGAAGCTTCTAGTCATGGTTCGACGGTCATTATGCACGATGCATCTTCCAAAGGATCTATTAATTACCTTAACTTTGCGCGTGAATTGTTGCAGAAAAACGATTTAACCAAAATTGGGAACGACGATAAAATAATTGAAATTGATCATGAGCTCTAATCCGAAAAAGCAACCCGCATTAGGACGTGGCTTAAGTGCCTTGTTGCAAAATTCAGAAACCGACATTACTTCGATGAATGGGGCTACGGTTGGATCTGTTTCCATGATTAACATTCAACACATTGAAGCCAATCCGTTCAATCCAAGAACCCATTTTGAAAAAGAAGCATTGGAAGAGTTGCGCATGTCCATTTTAACACATGGAATCATCCAACCCTTAACCGTTCGTAAACTGGGTCGAGACCGCTATCAGTTAATCTCTGGTGAACGAAGGTTCCGAGCTTCGCAATTGGCTGGTCTCACCGAAGTACCGGCTTACATACGAATTGCCAATGATCAGACCATGCTTGAGATGGCCTTGGTGGAAAACATTCAACGCGAGGATTTAAATGCCATTGAGGTTGCGATTTCATATGAGCGCTTGCTGGATGAGTGTAAATTAACGCAAGAACAACTAAGTGAAAAGGTCGCTAAATCGCGTTCTTCTATCGCGAATCACATTCGATTATTGAAGTTACCGGCAAGCATTCAAGCAGGTGTTCGAGATCAAAAAATCAGCATGGGTCATGCGCGTGCATTGCTCAGTATTACGGATGAACAGGAACAATTAAACGCTTACCAGCAAATTATTGACGAAGCACTATCTGTTCGTGCAGTGGAACTCATGGTAAAGCCTGCATCTAATAATGGTCAAACAACTACCAAAAAACCAAAAATTGGCTTAAGCAATACAGAACAAGTCTTTACAGCCTTTTTAAGTGATAAATTAGGCGCAAAAGTTTCGATTGATAAAACAGATTCGGGAAAAGGAAAAGTACAGGTTCATTTCTCAACAGAAGCAGAGTTAAACCGCGTGATGGCACTTTTGAAAAAATAATGTCACGCATCCTGTTCCTTTTTGTTTTCGTTAGTTTCCATTCTTGGTCTCAACCAATCATAAAAAAGGATTCTATCTTTCCTGAATACAAAAAAGTCATGCTTTATTCAGCTGTGCTTCCAGGTTCTGGACAGATCTACAATAGCATTCACCGAGAAAATGGTCCTAAACATGCGTATTGGAAAGTTCCAATCATTTATGCTGCTTTGGGAACTGCAGGTTATTTCCTAACCGTGAACAACCAAACACAGAAATCGTTAAAAACGGAGTATCAATACCGTATGGTCAATGGCAGCAATCTGGATCCGAAATGGGCCATTTACGACGATGCCGCTGTATTGAGTTTATACCAATCCTACTTGAACAAACGCGACATGTCGATTCTTGGATGTGCTGCTGTTTACTTTATTCAAATCGCTGAAGCGGGTGTCGAAGCCCATTTTTTACACTTCGACGTAAGTGACAAGCTCAGTATTCAAGCGAATCCAACCTTTTTCGGTCCAACTTCTGCTGGAATTCATTTAAAGTTTCAGTTTCATTAAGGTGAAAAACGTATTTTTGTTCCTATGAAGATTGGTTTAATTGGTTATGGTAAAATGGGACAAGCAATCGAAGCCATTGCTTTGGAACGCGGACATGAAATTACTGGAATCGTGAATCGAACGCATTACATCGATGAATTCAATTGGAATGATGTTGATGTAGCCATTGAATTTACAAAACCAGATTTAGCCATACCACACATTCAAAGTTGCCTTCAAAATCATGTGCCCATCGTCGTTGGAACGACCGCATGGCAACAAGAACTTCCAAAGGTCGAGGAACTTGTAAAAACCCACAATGGATCCTTACTTCATGCAAGTAATTTTAGTATTGGTGTCAATATTTTCTTCGAAATCAATCGAAAACTTGCTGAAATCATGAACCGACATCCGGAATACAAAGTGAGCATGGAAGAAATTCACCATGTGCAAAAACTGGACGCTCCGAGTGGAACTGCGGTCAGTTTAGCCAATGACATACTTGCCATACACGACGAATACAACGCTTGGAACTTAGCATCAGAGCCTAGCCGTGAAAACAGTATTTCGATCAAAGCGATACGAGAACCAAATGTTCCTGGAACACATGAAGTAAGTTACGAGTCAGAAATTGACCTCATTCGCATTGAACACATTGCCCATAATCGCAAAGGATTTGCTTTGGGCGCCGTATTAGCCGCTGAATTCCTTGCGGGCAAAAAAGGAATCTTTACCATGAAAGACGTTTTAAAATAAGCACATTATGAGTTTTTTCTATTTCTATTTACTGATTTTAGTTCACCCCTACTTAGCGATGTGGTGGAAGAGTTTCCCTAAAGCTGGACGTCAATCTTGGGAGGCTTTGATTCCTGGTTACAATTATTACGTGGTTTATAAAATCACTTCTAACAAGCCGTGGTGGTCATTGTTACTCTTATTTCCTGGAGTGCATTTAGCGATGTGGATGGTAGCCAATGTGAGCTACATTCGTCGTTTTGGCTATTTTTCATTTACCGATACTTTGCAAGGGATTTTCTTCCCTTACCTGATCAGTGCTAAAATTGCCAATTCAGAATCCACTTTTGGAAACGAAACTAATTGGTCAAACTCACGAGAAGTCGAAATTAGAAAATGGGGAGATCACATTGTGCTTTTCATGTGCCTGCCTGTGATCGGACATATTTTTGCTTTAGGATTTGACTTGGTTAGCCGAGACAAGCCAGGAGAAAAAACGCGTGTAAAAGAATGGGGAGACTCTTTTTTGTGGGCCTTAGTAGCAGCTAGCGTAATTCGCACCTATGTTTTTGAACCGTTTCAGATTCCGACAGGATCGATGGAGAAAACCATGCTTGTTGGTGACTTTTTGTTTGTAAACAAATTGGCTTACGGTCCAAAAGTTCCAGTGACACCCCTCTCCTATCCTTTGGTTCACAACATTGTGCCCTTTGTAAACATTAAATCCTATACCACTTTTGAGAAGGGAACCTATACAAGGCTTCCGGGCTATCGTTCCATCAAACGCAACGATGTGGTTGTCTTCAACTATCCTTCTGGTGACACTGCCATTGTTGATCCACGCACTCCAAATGGCTTAATGGGACATGATTACCATGGAATCGTTAACGAAGAGGCGCGCTACTTATTCGAGACTTCTGGAGAAATTCAGTCGAAGGTGAGTCAAATGAAAAGTTTGTTGCAACAACGCAATATGCCGACGCAACAAATCGACAGCACCATTAGCGAACAATTGTATAGCTTATTTATTGAAACGCATGAAAGCTGGAAAAAGAAAGCACGTGCGAAACTTGCTTCCGGGGAATTTCCAGGCGGACCAGAAAGCCATGAAGGCTTGCCTGCGAAACATGGTGGACTGACATTCAGACCGGTGGACAAACGAGAAAACTACATCAAACGCTGCGTTGGCGTACCAGGTGATGTGTTGCGCGTTGAAAATTCCGTACTCTATGTGAACGGAAATCCATCGAAAATCACCGAGGGACAATGTTTAAAATACATGATTGAAAAATCAAAAGTGCAGTTCCCGTCTGTCAATGAAATGTTAACGCGTTATGGTTTAGAAAACGCACCTGATGGTAGTCGAACGGATTATGAAAACAGGGAACCTGAATACTATTACTTGACACTGACTAAAGGAGAAAAAGCGCGCATTGAAAAGGATTTTCACATCAAACTATCCGTTTTCTTAATGCCCGCATACCGTCAACAAAAGGGGTATAAACCAAGTTCAATGGAACGCATTGCGAACTTAAGTTATTTCCCGAAGGACTTTAACGTGAACAATACACCAACGAACTTTCAAGAATTCCGTGTTCCGCGTAAAGGACAGCGCATCAAATTAACTGCTGCAAACATTCCTTGGTACCGACGCATCATTACGGCATACGAAGGTCATCAATTAAAAGAAACGAAAGCAGGGATATTTATCGACGGTAAGAAAACAAGCACTTATACGTTTGGCATGAACTATTATTGGCTCATGGGGGATAACCGTTACAATTCAGCAGATTCACGCGTTTGGGGATTTGTACCAGAAGACCACATTGTTGGACGAGCTTCGATTGTTTGGTTTTCAAAAAGTGCCTATATGGGAATCCGTTGGAACCGCATTTTGAAAATGATTGATTAATGACTGTTATTCCAACAGCCTATTTTCCTTCCATCCATTATTTGCGCACCTATTTCACTACGAAGGAGGTGTTGATAGAATGGCACGAACATTTTCAAAAACAAAGCATTCGCACCCGATGTGAAATACTCACAGGAAATGGAACCTTGCGCTTGAGCATCCCAACGATGCACGAGCGTGGTAAAAAGATCCCCTTGAAAAACGTACAAATTGATCATTCTGGAACCTGGAAAAAAGACCATTGGCGTGCCATTCAAAGTGCCTATGCCCTTGCACCCTATTTTGAGGATTATTCGAATGAGGTAAAAGAAATTATTTTCTCAGAGGACATTTTTTTATGGGAAAAGAACGAGCGTTGCCTTCGCCTTATTTCCGCTGTTTTAGAAATAGACAAGCCGATACGTTATACAGATTCCTTCCAGGGGATAAGTGGCGATCAATCTAAAAACGCTTTTTTACAACGCGACGAATGGAAATTACCTATTTACCAACAGGTATTTTCCTATGATCAGGATTTTACCCCCAATTTATCCATGATTGATTTGTTGTTCAATGAAGGTCCTTTTATCCGGAATTGGATTTTAACGACCGAAAATTAATCCGTGACCGGATTTAGACTGAAATAATTTATTCCATTTCACTTGAATAACCGTTGGATTCATCAAGTTTCCATCCGTAATCAGTAAATCACCATTCTTTTTGAATGCCATGGCAGAGGGATGAGAGAAGGTGTTTTTATCAAGTGATGTGAAGTTGACGATTTCGCCAAATTGATTGAAAACAACAAGCGAGTGATCCGTGCTTGACAAAACATATATCTCGTTTGTTTTTGGATGAACCGCAATTGCCGAAGGCGTAAAATTCATTGATTCTAAGGTATCGTCCATGATGCTCAAATCAGAATGAGGAGCAATTAAGTTGTTTTTTATCGCAAAAGCCTCGATGTCTTCCCCAGAAATAGAGAATAAGGGTTGTGAGTTTAATTTGTGTTGATTCAGGTTGTAGGCATAAACAGAGCTGTTGCTGTAGCCTTCCATGCGTTCTTCGTTTGAAGCGATTAAAAACAAACGGTTCGTTTCCTTGTGGTAGCAAACACTTGTTGCTTCAAATTGCTCATTCTCCAAATTCAAGGTAGTCAAGGAAGTTGAATCGTACGGAGCACAGAAAAAATGAATGTGTTTGGCATCATCCACCAAAAGCAAGGTAGAATCGATGGTGGAAATGTTTTTGATTTTCGCTCCAATGTCCCAAGTATTGAAGGGAGTAACGCTATGACCATCCAAGTCGTAGAGAAACATCATCCCACTCTCTTGATTCAATCCAAGTAAGTGTGTTGAATCCAACAAGGTTACATCCGAAAAAGGTTGAATCCCCATCGGCAATGTTTCCACTGAATTCGGGTGTTGTAAATCAAAATAACCATCTTCTTTTTGAAAATTACTAGCCTTTTTGAAGTAGTAATTCTCCACGCCAACTTTTTGCAAAGAACGAGCAGCAATGAAGGACATCGTTGCTAAAACAAAAGAAAAGAAGTACTGTTTCTTGTTCATGGTTACAACAAATTTAACGCAAAATTCCATTACTTTTATCATTTGCAACATTTTTGTAAATGAGTTATTGTCAATATTGTCGAAATCTCCCGCCAGATAACCCACACCGCCGTTATCACGATGAAGTTTATGGTCGAAAAATAAGCGATGACAACGAACTATTCGGTCGTTTGATTTTAGAAATGAATCAAGCAGGATTGAGTTGGGACATCATTCTAAAAAGAGAGGCCCATTTTCGAGTCGCGTATGATGGATACCAAATCGATGCCGTTGCTCGCTATAATCAAGCAGACATTGACCGTTTGATGCAAAACCCAGGTGTCATCCGCAACCGTTTGAAAATAGAAGCAGCTATATACAATGCAAAGCAAATTCTTGCGTTAAAGGAAGTGCATGGTTCCTTCATTGATTGGATAGAAGGACAGCAGATAAAAAATAAAGAAGAATGGGTAAAAGTCTTCAAAAAGAACTTTAAATTTGTTGGACAAGAGATTGTGAATGAATTTTTACTGAGCATCGGTGAGATGGAAGGATCACACGAAAGCGATTGCCCAATTTTTCAACAGCTAAATAAATAACTATGAAATCATTGATGACTGCCAGTTTACTCTTCCTTGTAAGTTCATTCGTACAAGGACAAGTTGGAATTGATGCTGGAACCGGTATTTTAAGCGGATTTGGAGCGCCTAAATCATTCACTAATTTACACATCGGTGTGGAAGTACCTCGAGGAACCGATCAATCTGTTTACGGACGTTTAAGCTATTTCTTCCCTGTGAATGAAGCAGATTCCTATGCAACAATGGTAAGCGCCAACAACACGAACATTACGCCTTACAATTTGACCGTCAATTACAACCGTTCAACGAATTACACCTTGTTTGAGGCGGGAACTAGAAAATACATTGGCAACGACTACGATTTTGGATTCTCCGGATATTCAGGATCCAACTTTATGGTCATTGTGAACAAGGTCAAAAATAATTACGAAGAAAAGGACGCCACAGGAACATATACATGGTCGAACAATTACGCATTGAGTCCAGGTGAAGAACGAGAAGGAACCGTTTTGAGCATAGGTGTTGGATTGCAACTAGGCGTTAAATACACGTTTCCAGCCGCTGGGTCGATTTACGCCGACATAAGTGGACAGTACTTGCTTTTTGGACAAGCGAGTAATCAGACAGCTTTCAATAGCCAATTGTTATCCAATATTTTCTTCTTGTTCAATATCGGATTCAGAAAAGACCTTTATTAGTCACCAATAATCTTTCCGTTTCCTCTATTAGTTCAGGAATGGAACCATCTCCGTTCAAAATGAAGTGAGCTTGCTCATATATTTCCGCACGCAGCTCCAATAGGTCGTTTATTTTTGATTGAATGTCAGGAACATCCGTCAGAAGTGGTCTTTCTCCATTATTTGACACACGCTTCACTAATTGCTCTACCGTTAACTTCAGGTAAAACACGGTGCCTAGTTCTTTTAAACGATCCATGTTTCCATGAAAGCAAGGCAGTCCCCCACCCGTCGCAACAATCAGACATTCACCATTGAGCGCATCCAGGAATTGTTTTTCCCACAGGCGAAAACCGGACTCTCCATCTTTTTCAAATAGTTCCGCTATGGATTTTTGTGATTTTGCTTCGATCCACTCATCCGAATCGAGAAAGGGCAAATTTAACCCTTGTGCCAACGCTTTTCCAAGGCTAGATTTCCCTGCACCCATCATTCCCACTAAAAAAATTGGCTTCTTCATCTGCATTTGGATCCTTGAAAATCAACGAATTGCTTTTTTTTCGCAATTTTCATTCAAATTTACTGCAATAATGTTGTGATAACAAAAGAATAATCATATCTTTGCACCCGAATTTAATGATTCCGTAGCTCAGCTGGTAGAGCAATACACTTTTAATGTATGGGCCCTGGGTTCGAATCCCAGCGGGATCACAAACAAAAGTCCACTTCGAAAGAAGTGGGCTTTTTTTGTTTAAAACGCGTTTGAAATTCATTTCAAAAAGCGGAGAAAACAAAAAAAGCACAAACTTTGCAACGCAAAGTGGACTTTTGTTTGATTTGAGCCACAATTAGGGAATACGCGCCAGCGTAATCCCAGCAAACAACTTCTTTTTCAATCGCGTTTAAAATTCATATCGATGTTTTTTGAACGATCATTGCATTGCAGTCCATGGCATGCCCCACCTGCAGCATATTCATTCATGAAAGATTGTTGAATATTTTAAAAAGGGCTTGTCAATGAAAGCAATTGCAAAACAATGAGATGCCTCTAGTCGATCGTAATTTGACATTAATCGCTTCTAGTTTAATTTGTAGTACCCTTTTTAGTCCCCTCACGATCCAACAAAACGAAATTACATGAAAGCGAGAAATCCTTTATGGAAATCCCGCTTTTTTAAAGGTTTTACCGGACACTACTGACATCTTTTCAAATTAGGATTATATTTGCGAGTATCCAAGTTAGTCTTCGTTTTGAATAGCTATATCCGTATCTTTTTTTTCATCATACCCACACTTCTTCATGTAGTGCAGGCACAATCGACTTTCGATTCGATTGTGAAACCAAAGAAATTCATGGGTTTTGCGCCTTTGTCAGATACCATTTCGGAAGACAAAAATGGTTTGTTTGCACTACCCTTATTGTACTTTACACCAGATACTCGCTGGGCAGCCGGAGCAGCAGGTGTTTATTATTTTAAAGTCAAACCATCTGAGGAGCATGTTACACCGCCAAGGGTTTCTTACATTCAGTTTTTAGCTGATTACACTCAAAATAAACAGCTAGATACCTGGGCTTCATGGCATGTGTTTACCCAAGATGAGAATTATTTACTGAAAGGTGATGTCCGTTACCGAGATTTCCCCGATCGCTTCTACGGAATTGGCAACGATACTGATTTGTCACAAAAAGAGCAATATAGTTACCAGCTCTTTGTTTTGAAGTCACTTCAGCTCAAGAAGGTCAAACCCGGTTTCTTTTTAGGTTTTGATTATGAGTTGCGTTATGAATACAATTTCAAGCATGCCAACAATGGTATTTTAGGAAATGGCACTATTCCCGGTTACAAGGGTGGAGTTGGTTCAGCACTTGGCTTAGTGTCCATCTTAGATACCAGAGACAACATCATCAATCCATATAAGGGTCGCTACGCCGAGTTTTCTACTTACTTTTTCTCGCCTCTTTTAAAGAGCACTTTTTCTTTTCAGACCATCAATGCAAGCTATCAGCAATATTGGCAACTCAAACCCAAACATATTTTGGCTTGGCAGACCAAAGCCAGATTTTCTTTTGGCGAAGTCCCTTTCTTAGATTTATCCACCCTTGGAAACGACGATATTTTGCGTGGTTATCCAAAAAACCGTTTTAGAGACAAGCATTTTTTTGCCACCCAACTAGAATACCGCTTTCCTTTGTTTTGGCGCTTTGGAGGGGTTGCATTTGGCGGCATTGGCGATGTCTTTGGTCCGTCATCAACTTTAAGTTCGAGTCATTTGAAATATTCAATAGGAACCGGACTCCGTTTTGTAGTAGACCCAGCGGAGCGTTTGAATATCCGATTAGACTACGGTTATGGCCGAGATGGTGGTTATTTTTATTTTTTGGTTGGGGAGTCATTTTAAGGAGCAAAAATTATAAAAAAATATTCACCTATATTTCTTTCATGAAAACAGGTGGCGCTTTGCATGTTAAAATAGATGCTTTTAGCTTCCTTACCCCATTCTATGTAGAAAAAATTATTTCGGCCATTATTGCAGGCCATTGCATATCCTAGCCTATAATATATTCATGAAAGATTGTTGAATATTTTAGATAGCTTTTCATAAAAACTAATACTATGTATTTGTTTATCACAATTTACCTCTTTTAAAAAAGCGCCGTTTTACGCAAATTACAAAACACTGTTAAACGCAATAAAGAATTTCTTTTCATCGATTGACATTAACGAATGACATTAACATGTCCTACCATGACTCTTGATACGGAAACATTATCTTTATATAAGATTTTCCATGTGTAAGTACCAATTTGGACGTTTTTATTTTCCTTATACCTTCCATTCCAACCTTTTGATACATTATCCGTTTCCCAAATCATTTCTCCCCATCGATCAAAGATTTCAAGTTTATACGATTGTAGTATGTCGACATTTGAAAATACAGGTAAAAATACTTCATTGATATTATCATCATTTATTGTGATGGTATTTGGCACATACACACTTAGATTTTCAACCAAAGAAAATACATAGGAAGTAGTGTCAACGCATCCATTCGTATCGATAACGGATAATATGACTAAATACGTTCCAACTTGTTCCTCAGGGTAATAATGAATGGGATTTTCCAAACTTGAATTCGGACTTCCATCTCCGAAACTCCAGTGATAATCGCTAATTGCTCCATTTGAAGTATTCTGCAAGGCCAATTGTCCTGTGTAAAAGTCTATTCCACCAGAACTAGTAACAAAACTTGCATCAGGACCAGCGAAAACACAAACTAAACTATCTGCACTTAATGTATCAGTACATCCAGCTGCGTTTGATATGATTAAACTAATATTATAACAACTAGGCTGGGTAAACGTAATCGTTGCATTTTCCGTGCTTGAAGTTGAACCATTTCCGAAATTCCACAAGTAATTTGTGTATGATCCAGAACTCGAATTATTGAATGTAACGGTCAAAGGAGAACACCCTGAAGTTGCACTTGGATTGAAATTAGCGACAATTGGTGCTGGTTGAGATATGGTAAAACTCAAGGGGATTTGACATCCTTGATTATCACTTACCATAACGCTATAGTTTCCTGCGCTTAATGAATCAATCATAGATAATGTCTCTCCATTATTCCATAATATGTCATATGGGGAAATACCACCACTTATAGCAAGGTTGATAAACGCATCGCTGCCACCATAACAATTCAAGTTGTTTACTGTTGGAGTTACAATCAGTGGGTTAACCGGATCCTCAACCGTTAATGTCGTGTTAATGATACATCCAAGCGCATCCGTTACTGTCACGCTATAATTCCCCGAAGATAGATTGTTGATGTCCTCTGTGGTCTCGCCATTACTCCAACTATAATTATATGCTGGTGTTCCGTTCAAAACACTAATATCAATAGATCCTGTCGAAGTGTTAAGACACGATGGATTGATAACAGTACTCGTCAAGCCCATTTCACCCAATGGTTGGACAATGGTAAAGGTCATTGTAGTACTACAATTTAAAATATCCGTGACTAAAACGGTATACGTACCTGTGGACAATCCATTGATGCTAGAGGTGGTTTGACCATTATTCCATAAGTAATCATAACTTGGTGTACCCCCTTGTGCATTTATGCTAATGCTTCCATTATTACCTCCGAAACAACCTATATTGGTTTGATTCCCATTAATGCTTAATGCCGATGTTGGTTCCGTGATGAATGATTGATTCGTAATCGAACAACCATTCGCATCGGTAATCAAAACGCTGTAACTTCCGGCAGGTAAATTAATCAGATCCTCTGTTGTTGCACCATTTGACCACAGGTATGTATATAAAGGTGTACCGCCGAAAACCGTTAATTGAATGAAACCAGAGGTATCTCCTTGGCAACTAATATTTCCTTGAACAATACTTGAAGAAAGTGTAATAGAAGATGAAAGTACGGTTAAATTCAATGTAACAATGGAATCACACCCATTGACCGCCTGAAGCGTATGCGAATAAGTTCCTGATGTGGATAATGTTTGTCCATAAAACTGAGTTGTTGTACCTTGGCAGATGGTTAAGGAACTACTTGAGCTGAAAACAGGATTCACGGTTATGGTATACGTAAATGTGTCTCCTGCACAACCAAGTGAGCTTGTTGGAATGATGCTGTATATTACATCTTGATTTCCAGTTGTCGTATTGGTCAAGGTCTGTACAATATTACCCGTTCCTGAACCTTCTCCACTGACATTATTGTTAGGTACTGCACCCCAAGCATAAGTGATACCCGTCATGCCATTGGATACATCTTGATCATTAAGCTGGATTGTAATTGGTAAATCTGAACATATTGTGTAAACGCCAGAAATACCTACTGGCTCTGGATTGACAGTGACTGTATACGTAAATGGGTTTCCAGAACAACCATTCGAACCTATTGGAGTAATGCTATAGGTGATTGTAACTGGACTACCTGTGGTATTGGTGTAAACATCCGTAATGTTGCTAGCGGAAGCTGTCGTACGATTAGGACCTGCTGGAACAACTGACTGATTGCTTGAACTTACCGTATACGTGTAGGTGTCACCACTGCCGGTTATAAGGTTATCTAGATTCAAGTTTAAGGCAACATCACTACAAATACTTGCCGTTTGTGCAGATACTACTGGTTCAAGATTGACGGATAAAATTAATTCATCACTCTCAGAGTTACATGGTCCTGTAGGATTTGCTGAAGTAAGGGTTAAAGTAATCGTTCCTCCAAAACTTGGCGTAAATGTTGTTTGCAAGTTATTGGCATTTCCAAAAGTTCCTCCATTGGATGGACTTACAGACCAAGTTCCTGTGCTTGCTCCACCACTTATCGTTCCATTCAAGTATACAGTTGCATTTGGAATCAAACAGATTTGTTGGTCTAGTCCTGCATTGACAACAACTGCTGGGTCAATAGTAATCACTTCGGAAACACTAACAGAGTAACAGGGTCCTACAGGATTAGATGTTAATGTAAGAGTAACCGAACCACCGGCTATGTCTTGTGCTCCAGGTATGTAAACGGTATTTAATGAAAAAACATTTGTAAAAGCTCCATCACCATTAGATGTCCACATGGGAGAAAAAAATGAACCTCCACCCCAATAAACAGCTGAGAGGCTTACAATTTCACCTGCACAAATAGATTGATTCGTTCCAATAGAAATATAGGGCGGTTGTTCTACGATAACCTGTATTAATTCAGATTGCGTACTACATCCTCCAGATACTAAATTTGTAATGATACAATAATAAAAATAGGTTCCAGGTGAAAAATTGTTAGGCGAAAATGTAGGTGAGTTCGCTCCTGGAATGAGGGTTCCCCCAGTTCCAACTCCACCTTCATACCATTGATAACTGTAGGAACCCGTACCTCCTGATGCAGAGACAGATAAAAACGCAAAGCTGTTTGCGCAAGTCCATATGATGCCATTATTTGGAGCAATAACCGGCGCCACACATTCTTCATCAAAAAATCCAATGCCACCTGGTGTACTTGACGGCCCGTCTGTACCAGAATCACCATTTTCTGGTAATTCATATCCTCCAGTTCCACATTCTATACAGTTTCGAGATAATAGATAGTTAGTTGTTAAAATGGTTTGGTTTGTAGCATCCAAATTTGGAGGGTCGTTCACAACAAAATCGATTAGGTTAGCCAAAATATTTGTCGTGTTTGAACTAATCTTAAATAAGTAATTATTCAACAAAATGTTATTCTCATAAAGCGTTCCAGACAATACACCAATGGGATTACCAAGGCAATTGATACTATCTTGGTAACTTAAGTCTAAAATCGAGTCACCAAGTGTAAAAATAAAATGCGTGATACCCGCTACAGTTGATACAACAGTATTTGGATGTGTTAAAAAAGGAATGAGTTCGCTTAAATCACACAGCGGATTACAACAACTTGCATTACTGTTTAAACCACCCAATCCACCTTGACCACCTTGACCACCAAGCATGGCTAAACCTCCAGCGACATTTACAAAACTGGTATTCACAGCGCCGCCACCTTTGTAGATTTTTATGGCACCGCCAGCGCCACCATTTCCCCCGCCGCCACCATTTCCGCCATCAGCTCCGTCACCACCACCACCACCACAGATTCCGTCTCCGCCAGCTCCACCATTTGTTCCTGAAGCACCCGGCGTTCCTGAGTTACAAATCGATTTGATTAAGGTATTATTATGAGTGATACTTCCCGCTTTGATCAAAATGATTCCACCACCAATTCCACCGTTTCCGCCGTTTCCGCCATTTCCACCAACTTCACCGTTCTCGCCAGTGATTGAACAATTACTTCCTCCGCCTCCGGCGCCAGCTTTTCCATTACCACCGTTACCTCCAGCGCCACCATCTCCAAAAAATAAATAATTGGATGAATTTGAGTTGTGTGTATTGTTACAAGAAGGGATTGCATTTCCACAAGGCAAAATACTTGTGGTACTATTAAAATATGCCAATGATCCACTTGCACCGTTTATCCCTACATCTCCATAGGCACCACCATTTCCAGCACCATTTATTCCGCTGCCCCCCATGCCATAAAGACCATTTGGACTCATGTTTGATCCAGAAAAACCACCTAAACCCCCAAGACCACCCGGTCCACCAATTCCACCGTTACCCCCAAAAAATCCTTTATTTGAGGCATCAATTTCTCCAGCATCGAGGGAAAGAATATTGGAAACTAAAAAACATATGACACCTCCTGTTTCACCATCCCAGGCCGGACAAGTAATGCTGTTTCCTGTAGAGATGGTAACATTCGAAAATTGGGGCACTTTTATCATTTGTGAATAATTCGCAAATAAAGTATTCGAAACTATGCCTGCCGATAGAACGACATCTACTCCGGAAACAGAGATAACGTCCCTCAATTCATAGTCTCCAGTCAACATATTTATTACCAAAACAACATTTCCACTTACTAGTGAAAAAGCACTAGTATTCAACAAAGTGAAAGTTGAACCAGATGTGCTTTGAATCTTTTTATAACTGTTTAGGACCGTATTTGCGCCAACTACAGGGATTCCATCCGAACCATTTCCAAATTGAGCAAACAGGGCAAAATGGAGTAGTAGAGTAAATAACAATGTAATAAATTTCATCAAAAACAGATTTTAGGCAAAGCTACAAAAATCAAGATTAACTTATCCTTAAGCTAATCAGTTGTTTTGAATTGACAACTCAACATTGAACTTTCCCAAAAAAAGATGATATCTAACATTAACTTATAGTGAATCCTTTTTCAGTGCTCCGCAACGATTAGCAAATGTCTTTATCGGGTTCTAGTTCATGGCAAAGAAAAGGTTTGATGTAAAACCTATCGGGTAATCTACTTCTAATTATCTTTAGGCTGTTTTTAATACGATTCGTTATGAAGATTCTTTCCTCCAATGCTATTTTGACATTCGCCGTAATTGTGTTCTTCGGATCATGTACACTAGAAAAAAGGTTGTACAGGCCAGGATTTAACATTGAATTGAAAGGATTTAAGCACCTTAAGAATGATCAAGGATGTCCAACAGATGACCTGACGACAGAATCAAAAACAGATCTGAACCGCTCTTCAACGCTTTCAATGGATAAGCAATTAACTTTTACAGAAGTACCTGTAATTCATGATTTGGATCATCAATCGTTTCAACCACCTATGAAGGTAAAATCATTTCATCTAAGGAAAAACGCCAAAAACTTCGAAGAAAATATACAGGCATCTGGAATCACTAAAGCAATCGTTCAGAAGGATTCTGAAGAATCCGAGCTCAAAATGAATGCTAAGCTTGATAAACGCATGACTTCTCTGAATAACGCTGGTGGAAATGATTTACTCCAATCAATTGCTTGGATTATACTCCTTGCCGGAATTGTTACGCTGATCATTCTTGGATTATTTATTGGGTTCGTTTTATTCATTAAAATCCTATTATTTCTACTTTCACTATTACTTATCGCATTCTTGATTTATGTATTTAGTGTAGGGCTCTTGTGAATAAAAGCATAATGCAGAAACCTTCAACAGTCAACTGCGAAGGTTTTTTAAAGCGTTTTTCCTGAAAAAATGTTACCCCTTCGGCTTCTCCACTCTCCCATCGGCATGCTTGGCAAAGCGACCTTCGGAGGCATCGTGTACTTGATCGTAACGCGACCATGGCCATCCGCCGAATTGTGTCTTTTGGTAATCTTCGAATGCTTGGTAGATTTCTTCTTTGGTGTTCATCACGAATGGACCATGTTGAACAACCGGCTCGTTGATGGGACGTCCCTGCAAGACGAGCACTTTGGATGTTTCTGTGCTGTTTTTTAAGGTCAAGGACATTGTCGGATCGACCTCTACTGCATGGTAATGCGGGATTACTTGTCCATCGATGCTTAAACGGTTTCCTTCGTAGTAAAACAAGGTGCGGTTCACTCCTACTTCCGTTGCTGGTAGCGTCCATTCTGCATTTGCTTCCATGTGAATGTTGTAAATCGCGACGTGGTTGTTTTCCTCGGCGGCCCATGAATTTGGTGGCGCAGCAAGGGAACGGTGTTCACCTAATTTCCCCACCAAGACTTCAATGTGACTTTCAACTCCTTGTGCATCTTTCGTTGCAAACTTTGGAACAGACTCCGACCAAATCATCTTAAAATGCGGTTGAACCATTTTGCTCTTTTTCGGAAGGTTTAACCAAATTTGAAACAACTCCAAAGGATTGTCTTTGTCTTGACTCAACAAGGGAAACATCTCCGAATGCTGAACACCTTTTCCTGCGGTCATCCATTGTACATCGCCGTTTCCATAACGTCCAGCTGCACCCAAAGAATCCGCATGATCAACAAGTCCTGTGCGTACGACGGTAATCGTTTCAAAGCCACGGTGTGGGTGTCCAGGAAAACCAGGTACCGTTGACCCATGATACATGCGAAATCCATCTTTGACGATGAAATCTTGTCCCATGTGGCGACCATTGAATAAACTTGGATCTGGTCCTAGTTGCGCGTTTCCTTTTGGGAAGAAGTCTTCGTGATGGACACAGAATAAAAATGGATCTGCGGTTTCCCATTGGAATCCGAGTGCACGAATCTTTTTGATGCTATTTTGTGGTTCTTTCATTTCTTCTTTTTCTTTAGACCAAGTGGCAAAGGGAATCGCTACCAAGGAAGATATTCCGAGGCCAAGTCTTGTGATGAAATTTCTTCTTTCCATGCGTTTTAATTGAGCCTTCAAAAATAAAGGTTTTCGCATAAGAATTACCTTAACGGATGTTAAGAAATTTCAGAATGGTTGCCTTGATTTTAAACTAGGAAATTTCCAACTTAAATTCGGACGTTTTATGGAACACCAATTCTGGGTAATCTTGCTCCGCCATCTGTAATAAGAATGGTGTTTCTGCCAAGAAAACGATGTTGTCGTCTTTGTCGGTTGCTAGGTAGTTGGACTTCGCTCGCATGAAACTTTGTAATTGCTCATTATTGTCCGTGGTGATCCAACATGCTTTGAAATAATTTCTAGGTACAAAGCGGCAATTTGCGCCATATTCGTGAATTAAACGGTAATTAATCACCTCAAATTGAAGTTGACCGACCGTTCCAACAATTTTACGATTACCCGGTTGTTGCACAAATAATTGTGCCACCCCTTCGTCGATCAACTGGCGAATCCCTTTTTCCAATTGCTTAGATTTTAACGGATCCAAGTTTTCCAATTCCTGGAAGATTTCTGGGGAGAAACTTGGAATTCCTTTATACATCATCACCTCGCCACCCGTCAATGTATCGCCAATTTTAAAGTTTCCCGTATCGTATAATCCAACAACGTCGCCTGGAAAGGCTTCATCAATGACACTTTTATCTTGCGCCATAAAGGAAGTTGGATTCGGAAATTTCAATTTTTTACCCAAACGTACGTGCTGATAAAAGGTATTGCGTTCAAATTTACCAGATACGACGCGTAAAAAGGCGATGCGATCACGGTGTTTTGGATCTAAGTTTGCGTGAATTTTGAACACAAATCCAGAGAATTGATCGTCTCCAGGCTCTACCATACGCTTATCTGTTTCACGTCCACGTGGGGAGGGCGAAACTTCGCAAAAGGTATCCAACAATTCTTTGACTCCGAAATTATTTACGGCGGAACCAAAGAATACAGGAGCAACATCGCCTGCTAAATAAGCTTCTCTGCTAAAAGTATCATATACTCCTTCAATCGTTTCTAATTCCTCGCGCAATTCATCCGCTGGTTTTTCTCCAACGATTTCATTCAATGCAACATCATTAATATCTGAAATAGAAACAACGTCGTTTGAAATTTTCGTTTTATTCGCCGAAAATAAATTCAAGCCTTTTTGGTAAATGTTGTAAACACCTTGAAAACGGTCTCCCATTCCAATTGGCCAAGTCAATGGACGAACGTGGATATCCAAGCTTTGTTCCAATTCATCCAAAAGTTCGAAAGGATCCTTCCCATCTCGGTCCATTTTATTGATGAAGATAATCACCGGCGTTTTACGCATGCGACAAACTTCCATCAACTTACGTGTTTGTTCCTCCACCCCATTCGCACAGTCAATCACCAGAATCACACTATCGACAGCCGTTAAGGTACGAAAGGTATCTTCCGCAAAGTCTTTGTGTCCAGGAGTATCAAGAATATTGATTTGCTTTCCATTGTATTCAAAAGCCATGACCGATGTAGCAACGGATATTCCACGTTGTTTCTCGATTTCCATGAAATCCGAAGTCGCGCTTTTTTTGATCTTATTGTTCTTAACGGCACCAGCTGTTTGAATGGCACCACCAAAAAGCAACAACTTTTCTGTTAGCGTCGTTTTACCTGCATCGGGATGCGAAATGATCCCAAAGGTTCTTCTTTTTTCGATGGCTTCTTGATTCTTCATGGTATGCTATGGAATGAAAAAAGACCGCAATGCGGTCTTTTCAAAAATATGGGTTGTCAGAAATTAAAAAATCTCTGCAGCTGTAAAATGAAAGTGTCCTTCGCTCTCTGCATTTTCATCAGAATCAGAACCATGTACAGCGTTTCTTCCTTTGCTTTCAGCGTATGCTTTACGGATGGTTCCATCAGCTGCTTCAGAAGGATCAGTAGCGCCAATTAAGGTGCGGAAATCAGCAACTGCATTTTCTTTTTCTAAGATTGCAGCCACGATTGGTCCTGAACACATATATTCAACTAATTCTCCGTAGAATGGACGCTCAGCGTGTACTTCGTAGAATTTTTTCGCTTGATCTTCAGTTAATTGCGTGTATTTCATCGCTTTAATCTGGAATCCTGCAGAGATAATCATGTCGATGATTTTCCCCATGTGCCCGTTTTCAATTGCATCAGGCTTAAGCATTGTAAAAGTTCGGTTCGTTGCCATTTTTTTTTCTAATTTGGATGCAAAGGTATGGATTTTTTCGTGATCCAACATGAACTATTTACCTTGCCCCGTTTTTTTCTTGTTGGCAAATTCGACAATGATTCCCAATGTTGGCTGAACAATTCCATTTGAGTTCGCAATGAATTTTGCTTTGTAATGTCCAGGATTAGCAGGATCAACAATTGGTGTTCCATTTGAATCCGTTTCTACCAGCATGATTGGAGCCAACTTCGCTTTGTATCCATAGGCATTTTGAATGTCCAAATAAAAATTCAAGGTCAGTTTTTCCAAGTACCATTTTTTGTCTACTCGAACATTTAATTGATGAAAACTAGACTCACGCTGTGTGTTCAATAAAGAATAATCTAGAATTCCCTGGCCGTTGATGTCCCAGTTTTGAATCATTGTTGATGTTTCCACGTCGTATGGAGTATAAGGAGATCCACCTGAGAACAACCAACGCATTCCCAATTCCCATCCATTTTTGAAACGTTTTCCACCAGTTAAGGAAACAATGTGTTTGCTATCCCACGCCGTTGGAACATATGTGCCATTTTTGTCTTGGAACTCAGAATTCACGAAGGTATAAGCAAGTATGGCGTAATAGCCTTTAAATAGTTTTTGTTGGAACAAAAATTCCATACCATAGGATCTACCTTGAGAAATAGATTTTACTTCTTCGTTTCCAATCACTCCGAAATCAGATCCAACATTTGCCAAACAAAGAGAATCTTTCAATGAGAAAGGATAACGGTTGTATTTTTTATAGAATCCTTCCAAGGTAAATCGAGAATTCATTTTTGTCAAAAATTCACTTCCAATCACGAAATGATCTGCTTGAATGTACTTCACTTCATTTTGTTGATTCACCAAGGTTCCTTGCGCATTTCTATATCCTAAGATCGTGTAAGATGGCAATTGGTGATACCTTGCCACACTTCCGTTCAAGGCAATTTGATCGGTGATGCGGTAAGACAATGCCAAACTAGGAGAAAGTTGATCCAAAGGATTCATCATGCTTTTCGAATAATTAGAGAAATCCGTTCGCAATCCCAAGGATGCATTTAAGCGCTCGTTGAAAAAAGCCTTACTCACTTGGCCAAAGGCCGCCATTTTACTCATGAACAAGTTCGATTTAAAATCGATCGTTACTGGATTGCCTTGAATGGTAATTTTGTTGTAAGTCGAAGAGAAATAACGTGCATATTCATACCCAAATCCTGCGTTCACCTTCCATCCGTTTTTTGTATAAGTATGTTCAAAACGGAATTTATTTTCGGCTTCAAAAGAACGGTAATCTTGCAACAAATTCGCCGGTGTTTCGATGCGGTTTTTGTAGCGGTATGCAGCGTTATTCAACATGTTTCGACTGACTACAATGTTCTGATATGAATTTTTCGAAAAGTGAATCCAATTGACCCCCATTGTGTAATTCCACTGTTTTTGAATCGGCAAATTATTGATGATGAAATTGTTGTATTCCCTTGCAGCGGTATCTGTAACCGACGCATTCACATCCGTATTCACATCGAAGTTATCTAAAGCACCAAGTCCAATTATGGTTAATTTGTTTTTCTCGTTTACCTTGTAATTGATTTTAAACTGGCTATCGTTGTACGAAGGTAAAATCGGTAATTTCAAGGCCATGAATAGAAATTGCAAGTAGGATTTACGTGCAGAAAATATGAAATCCCCTTTTTTACCTAATGGACCATCAAACGTTAAACCGGCATCACTGGAACCTAAAGAGAAATTAGAAATGATACCGTCCTTGTTTCCGTCTTTTTGCTTAAACGCCAATACAGAACTGAGTCCATTTGCACGATTTGCTGGAAATGCTCCGGAGTAGAAATCTACTTCACGGATGAAATTCACATTCAACAATCCTACCGGTCCACCACTACTTCCCTGCGTCGCAAAGTGATTGATGTTTGGTACTTCGATGCCGTCTAAATAAAACTTGTTCTCTCCTGGGGATCCACCGCGAATGATGATGTCGTTTCGAAATGTTGCTCTGGAAGCCACACCTGGCAATGCCGCAATCACACGACTCACATCGCGATTCGCACCCGGTTGTCGTTCGATTTCCGTCGCATTCAAGGTTTTTAACGAGTTGGGAGATTCGGATTTTCGAACAAATGGGGAAGCTTTTACAATTACTTCTTTTTGATTAGAAACAAGTTCCTCTAAGGCAAAATCCAAATCAATGGCACGGGCATTGGTTACAGTAATTTCATTGATGATTAATTCTTTGAATCCAATTGACACAGCTTTAAACGAATAAACTCCTGGTTTTAATCCAGTTAATTCAAAGGTTCCATCGGCTAATGTGATGGCTCCTTTCGCTTGTTCGATGAGTTGAACTTTCGCGTTTTCAATGCCCGCATTTGTTAGCGAGTTGAATACCCGACCTCGTACAACGCCATTTTGGGCTTGAAATCCTGTGATAATGAAAAAGGTAACTAAAAAGGTAACTAATAACTTCATTTTGTTTAATGTTTGTTGCTAAATCGATTAAAAAGATTAAACAAAAGAGTTTCAAAAAGGTTTTAATCCGATGGAATTTTTTCCGTTTTTATCCAAGTTTGCGTTCGAAAGAAAGGACCGATATACCCTCTGACATTGAGTTTGCTGTAATTATTGGCTTGAATCCAAATTTTTGCATCGTAGAATTTTCCATTATCTGGATCCAAAATAGTTCCCCCCTCCCATTCGCTGCCGCTCCAACTCATGTTTTTGATGATTTGCATTCCCATTACAGGCTTGTTTTTAAGGTTTCCCACACATTCTTTGCATAAGGAATGGGGACCATCCTTGCCTCTTTTATAAATGTAAACGACCTTTCCACACATTTTCCCATCTTTCTTGTACAACTCCACAATGGATTTTTTAAGGCCACTTTCATCATCAATGGTAATCCAATAACCGAGACAACTCTGAGCGGACAACTGAAGGTGTAAAAAAAGAGTGAAGAGCAACAAGATTATTTTTGACATCATAATTGAGCGCAACATAAAAAGTTAGCCAATAGTGGCAATCCATGTTCCGTCAAAATGGACTCTGGATGAAACTGTACAGCAAATAAACGAAGTTTCGGCAATTCCAAGGACATTGCTACACCGTTGTCGAGCTGAGCTGTTTGACAATCGTCAGGCAAATCAACCACTTTCCAACTATGATACAATCCGACAAGAAATTCACTTGGAAGTCCTTGAAACAAGACCGATTGATCCTTGACTAATAATTTTTCTTGAACCCCGTGCTTCACCACTTGCTGATTTTCTAAACGCGCTCCAAGGTGTAAAGCAATCGCTTGCATGCCCAAGCAGACACCTAGAATCGGTTTTTTGCCTACGTACATAGCAAGCAATTCTGCTAGGTTTTTTTTCTCATTTGGAAGTCCAGGTCCAGGCGATAGGACAACGGCATCAAATTCATTCAAGTCCGTTAAATTCAAATAATCGTGACGAATGACCGTTACTTCTGCACCTAACTGTTCAAAATAATGGACTAAATTGAAGGTGAAAGAATCATAAAAATCCACTAGTACTACCTTTACGTTCATTGATTTTTGTTACTTTGCAAAAGTAGAAAAAATCGTTTAATCCAATGGATAAACTTATTGTGATGAAAAAAGCCATTCAAATACCGAACGCTCCAGCACCAGTTGGACCATATAGTCAAGCCATTCTTGCCGGAGGAATGCTTTTCATCAGCGGACAAATTCCATTAAATCCGTCAACAGGAGAACTAGAATTGGACACGATTGAGGAAGCGACGCATCGCGTAATGAAAAACATTGAGGCTTTATTAGAGGCAGCAGGATTAACCATTGAAAATATTGTGAAAACGAGTATTTTCCTAAAGGACCTGAATGATTTTCAAGCAATGAACACCGTTTACGCATCCTATTTTACTGGAATTCCCCCTGCCAGAGAAACGGTTCAAGTTGTAAGACTACCTTTAGACGTGAGCATAGAAATTTCGTGTATCGCTTTAGCCAATGGATAAACACAAGCCAACATTTGACTTAAGTGTTGTCATTGTAAATTACAATGTCACCTATTTCTTGGAACAATGTTTGAATGCCGTATTAGCAGCCAGTAAAACACTAAATGTTCAAGTCTTTGTGGTGGATAATAACAGTGTGGATGGCTCCGTTGAAATGGTTCAAACCAAATTTCCAGGTGTCCAGCTCATTGCAAACAAGGAAAATCTAGGCTTTTCAAGAGCAAACAATCAGGCACTCGTTCTTTCTGATGCGAGGTATTTACTGTTACTTAACCCGGATACCGTAGTAGAAGAAGACACCTTTTCGAAGGTCATTCAATTCATGGATGAGAATCAAGAAGCAGGTGGACTAGGCGTTCGAATGGTCGATGGAAAAGGGAGATTTCTTCCAGAATCTAAGCGAGGACTACCAACGCCAATGGTGGCTTTTTATAAAATATTTGGACTTTCAAAACTCTTTCCAAAATCAAAACGCTTTGGTCAATATCACTTAGGGTATTTAAGTGAATTCGAGGTAAACGAAGTGGATGTCCTAAGTGGTGCATTTATGCTCATGCGGAAGGAAACGCTGGACAAAGTTGGTCTGTTAGATGAAACCTTTTTCATGTACGGGGAGGACATCGATTTATCCTACCGCATACAATTAGGAGGCTACAAAAACATCTATTTCCCTGAAACAAAAATCATCCATTACAAAGGTGAAAGCACCAAGAAAAGCTCGGTCAACTATGTTTTTATTTTTTACCGTGCGATGGTGATTTTTGCGAAAAAGCACTTTTCTCAAAACAATGCCAAATTGTTTTCCTTCGCGATTCATTTAGCCATCTACTTAAGGGCGTCCTTATCCATCATTCGTCGTTTCATCGAACAAATAACCTTCCCCTTCCTCGATTTAAGTGTTAGCCTCACAGGACTTTACTTTTTGGCTGAACGGTGGAAATTAAAGTCCATCCTTTTCCCGGAAATCGCTACCCATTTTTTGATTCCTAGCTACGCCTTTATTTGGATGTTATCGGCTTTGGTCTTCGGGATATACGACAAAGGAAGCCGTCACCGCCTGATTTTCAAGTCTGTCTTTTTCGGCACCATTTTTATTTTGTCCACTTACGCCTTGCTTCCAAAGGAATGGCAGTTTTCGCGCCTATACATTTTGTTGGGCTCGCTATTGTACATTGGAAGTTATTTCCTCATTCGATTTGCACATGAATTGCTTTTCAAAGGCAACCTTGGATTCTCGAAATTACCAAAGAAACGCTTTGCCATCATTGGAGATGAAATGGAATTTTCTCGAGTGAAAAAACTCCTTGAAAATACCTATCCCCAAATTGACTCCATCATTGGCATTTCGAACGACTCAAAATATCAAGGCAGTATTGGAAACATTCAGCAATTGAATGAGATTGTGGCCGTGCATAAAATCAATGAAGTCATTTTCTCAGCAAAATCCTTGAGTTCCTCTGAAATCATTCATTGGATGACACAAGCATCAACTGAGGATTTAGAATTTAAAATTGCGCAGCCCGACACTAGCTTTTTAATCGGTAGTAATTCCATTGATCGCGCAGGAGAATTGTATGTTTTGAACTTTAATTCCCTGAGTCATCCAGAAAACAAGCGGGTCAAACGCCTAATCGACGTCGTTTTCTCGGCCCTATTTATCCTCACAAGCCCACTTCATATTTGGATTTTCAAGCATAAAACACGCGTCATTAAACGTTTATTTTCCGTTCTGTTAGGGAAGAAAACATTTGTAGGGTATACTGACAATGAGGAACTTACAAACACCAAGCAAAAACAATGTTTGATTGGACCTTTTGACCATTTGCATTTATCGTCCAAGGAGGACCGCGAACGATTTTTCCTCATCTATTCACGCGATTACACTCCCCTCTTTGATATACGAAGCATCGTCCGAAATTTCCACACACTCGATCGGAACTAAATGCATGATTTGCGCAATTTTTCATTAACTTTGCACCCAAGTAAAAAGACATCAATTTACAAGTTACTATGGCAGAAATAGAAATCCGTCTTCCCAAAATGGGAGAAAGTGTAACAGAGGCTACCATTACCAATTGGTTAAAAAATGTTGGCGATTCTGTTGCGATGGACGAACCTCTAGTGGAGGTTGCAACCGACAAAGTCGACAATGAATTACCTTCAGAGGGTGCCGGGGTTTTGATTAAAATCCTTTTTGAAAAAGACCAAGTAGCCCAAGTTGGTGACGTGATTGCGATTCTGTCAACTGATGGAGGATCAAGTGCTGCTCCAGCGGCAAAAGAAGAGGCACCAATTGTTGCTTCATCTGCAACACAAACTACCACAGTTGCCGCTCCAATTTCTACATCATCCGAAACAATCGCTATCCCTAAAAATGGAACGAGTGGAAAATTCTTTTCTCCATTGGTGCGCAATATCGCTGAAAAGGAAGGAATTACCGCAAGTGAATTGGAAGCTATTTCAGGAACAGGACAAGATGGACGTGTTACGAAAAAAGACGTTATTTCTTACTTAGCAAATCGTGGAACTGCTCCAGCAACAACACCAGCGGCCTCAACGACTCCTGCAGCAGCTGCAACGCCAGTCGCAGCAGTGACTCCTGCCGTCGCTTCTTCGGCCTCTTTTATGAACATTAAAGAACCGATTGTGTTGCCAAATCCAGGTGATGAAATCATGGAGATGGATCGTATGCGTAAGCTGATTGCTGATCACATGGTGATGTCTGTACATGTTTCTCCGCACGTAACTTCATACGTGGAAGCGGATGTTACAAACATCGTTAAATGGAGAGAAAAAATTAAAAATACCTTCAAACAACGCGAAGGACAAAACATTACCTATACGCCTATTTTGATTGAAGCGATTGTGAAAGCCATCAAAGATTTCCCAATGATTAACGTTTCTGTTTCTGGCACAACGATCATTAAACGCAAGGACATAAACATTGGAATGGCAACCGCTCTTCCATCTGGAAACTTGATCGTTCCGGTTATTAAAAATGCGGATCAGTTGAACCTTGTGGGAATTACGAAAGCAGTAAACGGATTAGCGGATAGCGCTCGTAACAATAAATTAAAACCAGAAGATATCCAAGGTGGAACGTATACCGTAACCAACGTTGGTTCATTTGGTAACGTCATGGGAACACCAATCATCAATCAGCCACAAGTAGCCATTTTAGCACTTGGAGCGATTCGCAAGGTGCCTGCTGTAATTGAAACTCCAGAAGGAGACTTCATTGGTATTCGCCACAAAATGTTCTTGTCGCACTCTTACGACCACCGTGTTGTCGATGGTGCATTGGGTGGACAATTCGTTCGTCGAGTTGCTGATTATTTAGAAAGTTTCGATCCAAATACGACAATTTAAGCGCTGATGAGTTTACAACTTACGCGTCCCTTGTGTGTATTTGATTTAGAAACCACTGGTCTTCAAATCACCAAGGATCGAATTGTACAAATAGCTATCCTCAAGGTTTTTCCTGATGGATCAAGCGAAGAATTTAGTCGCTTAGTCAATCCAGAAATGGTGATTGCCGACGAAAGTACTGCGATTCACGGAGTAAGCAATGAGATGGTGAAGAACGAAGCAACTTTCGCTCAATTGGCACCGGAAATTCTAGCCTTCATTGGTGATTCGGATTTAGCTGGCTACAATTCAAATAAATTTGACATCCCTGTTTTGTCAGAGGAATTATTGAGAACAGGAAACGACTTTGATTTATCCAATCGCAGATTCGTTGATGTACAAAACATCTTCCATAAAATGGAACAACGTACACTCGCGGCTGCCTATCAATTTTATTGTGGTAAAACCATCGAAAATGCGCATAATGCCATTTACGACACATTAGCCACCTATGAAGTATTGTTGGCGCAATTGGAAAAATACCCGAGTTTAGCAAAGGACATTGATGCATTAGCAGATTTTTCAAAGGCGGGAGACTTCCAACTTGCTGACTTCGCAGGACGTTTAGCCTACAACGCAAAAAAAGAGTTGATCTACAACTTCGGCAAACACAAGAATAAAAGTGTTGTTCAAGTATTCAAAGAAGAGCCTGGCTATTATGGTTGGATGCTAGAAGCTGATTTTCCTTTGTACACGAAACAAATCTTGCGCAAGGAAATGGAACGAATAAAAGCTGAAAAAGATGCTGTTCCTTTGGAAGACAAGCTTGATCTACTCAAACAAAAATTCAATAAACCATGAAAATCATTTGCATAGGCAGAAATTATGCCGATCATGCGAAAGAGATGAAATCTGCCGTTCCTACTGAACCGCTCTATTTTCTCAAACCCGATACCGCTATTTTACGCGAGGGTGATTTTTATTATCCGAGTTTCACCAAGGACCTGCATTTTGAATGTGAATTGATTGTCAAAATTGATCGAGTAGGAAAACACATCGATAAGGCTTTTGCACACAAATACTATTCAGAATTCTCCTTAGGTATTGACTTTACAGCAAGAGACATTCAAGAACAGTGCAAAGCAAATGGACTTCCTTGGGAAAAAGCCAAAGCATTTGATTCAAGCGCGGCTATTTCCAATACCTGGGTGGATAAAAATAGCATAGATTTAGAATCTGCAGAATTTAAATTTTATCAAAACAATGAATTGAAACAAACAGGCCATCCAAGGGATTTTATTTTTCCAATTGATGAAATCATTGCATACGTATCTCAATTCATGACGTTAAAAACTGGTGATTTAATTTTTACTGGAACTCCTGCGGGAGTTGGACCTGTGCAAATCGGGGATGTCTTGAGAGGCGAACTTAATGAAAAACCCTTTTTTGAATTTCAGGTTAAATAAGTTTTTAACGTTTCCAAAACTTGGTTTTCACGGCGCTTGACTGACTACTAATCACGTACAAACCAGCATCAAATGAAGTCAATGTAAATTGATTTGATCCAGCATGGATCTCCCATAAACACACCAATCTTCCATCCAAAGAATATACTTCGACAGGTCCTATTTCTTGCTCACTAAAAATGGTGACATCGTCTGATGCAGGATTGGGGTAAACAAGTAAGATCCCTTGATCCGGTTCACTTATCGAAAATGTGCTTTCTGGATCATCTTCCAAAAGAAACAAGCCGCCTAAATCTTGCCCGATTAAAAGATCTAAATGGTTGTCTTGATCAATGTCTGAAACAAAACAGGAGCTGTAGGCACCAATGATTGCTTTTAATCCTAAGAGGTCAGCACTTCGTTCATGGAAGACATCTTGCGCTGCCAAATGGTTGTCAATGGAATCATAAAAGTGGATCGAACCATCGTGTGCTCCAAGTAACAAATACGTTGTATCTTGATTCCTGAAGAAATGAGGAACAGCGTAACCATCAGGAGACAAGGTATCCGTATCCAACATACCCAAAAAATCATTTACTAAACTAAACGAAGGATTTGTCACGGAACCAACATTTTCATAATACTTCAACTCACCGGTTTTCACACCCAAGATCAAGTCCAATTTTCCATCTTTATTCAAATCAAATAATTGCGGGGAAGCGTACTGTCCCGCTGAAATGACTGCACCAGATTGATCCGTATAATTCATGACTGGAGGAGCAAATGTCGGATTGGCTCCAACGGATGTATTTTGGTAATAGGCCAAGGTTCCATTTTCTAGACCAAGCATCATATCAGGTTTTCCATCCGCATTTAAATCTCCAAAACTTGGAAATAGACGCAAGCCTAAATTAGCTTGAGCCAAGTTTAAAAAATTGACATCCACCAGTGTGAATTGAGGCGTATTAACGGTTCCCGTATTTTGATAATAGGCCAAGCGACTTTCTTTTAAGGCCGTTGCTTTGTAGGCAAAGAAATTGGATACGATCAAATCCAGCAAACCATCACCATTTAAATCCACCAATTGAGGACTTGATGCTGTCCCGTGTTCAATCATTTCATTTTGTAAAAAAGCCTTGGTTTGATAAATAAAATTAGGCTGATTGTTTAATCCTGAATTTTTATAGAATAGGATACTGCTTTCGTTTTCAGAAACATTATTTGCATTCGGACAGACAATCAGGTCTTTTTTACCATCAAAATCCACGTCAACATAAAAGCCGGCTGGAAACAACTGCATGTTTACAGGAGTGGTATTACTTGGGAAATTGGTGCTCAAGGAGATCATGTCTGAATTTGAATTTGGAACGGTTCCCCCATTGATGAGCAACATCATGTTTGTATAAGAAACATCTCCTAGGATGAGGTCCATAACGCCCGATTGATCATAATCCAAGGCCAAGACCGTTGAACCAGCGTGAGCCTTTGGAGCTGAAGCCAATGGAAATTCAGGATTGGGAACATTAGAACCATTGCATGGACCTGAATTGTCTAGTAAAAAAACACCGTTTGTTGTAACATCTTCTCTGTATCCACCCCAACATGAATTCTTTAACACAAAGACTAAAGAATCGGAATGACCATATAATTCTTGGCTTTGATTTTGGTGGTACTGCAAATATTCTCCTCCAATATGGTAGGTTAAGATATCTAAGTCACCATCCCCTTCCACATCTACAATGGCTGGAATATCTGTGGAGCTGATGTATAAATTCAATTCTGGTCCGTTGTAATTGGATGTAATGTAATTGCTGTATTGCTCCCATTGAAGTCCAACTGTAGCATTGCCAACGTTCTTGTAAACCCTTAATCCACCTATGGTGTAACAAAATAAATCATTCTGACCATCTTGATCATAATCCGCACAATACGCACGGTAGCGCAAACCGGGAGGAAAACGTAAAAAACCTGCTGGATCTAAAACGTAATAATGTTGTACGTTTGCCACTTCATGACGGTACAAGCGGATTTGATCATGGCTGCGATCGAAAACAAAAAGATCTTTATCCCCGTCAAAATCGTAGTCGATTTCCGAAAATTGGGCATTATTCTGTCCACCGCTCCAAGCTAAATTCAAGTAATTACCATTCTTTAAAACGAGGATTGAATCGGAAAAATTGAACTGAAATTGCGCAATAGAATTCCATCCTATAAACAAGAAATATGCGAGCAAGGTTTTTTTCACTTGGAGAATTTTACTAAAATTACACACAAACACTTAAAGTTGTTCATGATTTGCATAGAAGTGGATTTTTTTATCGTCTCCAGCAAAGGCAAATTGTCCATTTTGGGTGCACCACAAGGCATTGATCGACTGGCGTTTGGAGAGGAATTCACCCTCAATTTTATGCAAAACCTTGTGTTGGACGGCATCCCAGAACTTCACGGTTTTATCGCGGCTCACACTGATAAATTGATCGTCGCTGAAAAACGCTAATTCATAAATGTTTCCTTTGTGCGCCGGCAATGCCTTCAGCAAACGAAAAGATTTTGCATCCCACCAGCGAAGGTATCCATCTTTTCCACCCGAAATGAGTTGTTGACGTGTTTCATCCACACAAAGAGCGGTTGTTCCCCCTTCATGCGCGTAAAACCGCTCAAGCTCATTCATGAATTCCAATTCCATATGGATAACGTCGCCATTTCCACCAGCAATGACAATGGTTTGAGCGTTCATTTTTTTAATGCTTCGGATTTTCCCGCAAGAAAGAGGCAAAACGATGACTAATTTCATGGAATCGGTTTCCCAAATACTCAGCATTCCGTCCGCATCACCGACAAGAAGTAGTCCATTTTCTATGGACTCATGCAAAGCGAAAATTCCAGTTTTATGCTGGGTAAAGTGATGCGTTTCGCGCTTCGATAGCAAATCAATTATGTGCAGTTGACCTGTGGATAATCCAACAGCCAATTTGGATTGGTTCGAGAATAGCTTAATAGCAAATGGAGTATCTTCACAGCGTACTGCGAAAGCATCTTGTTCGCCATTTTCTTTTAACCATCTCGTTACAAACTTATCAGAAGAGGCAGAATAAAGAAACGAATCATCGGCATCAATAGAATAAATTGGTCCATTATGACCAACGATTTCCTTGAAACCAAATTCCAACAAAAAGGGATTAATTGTCTTCTTCGTCGATTTCATCCTCTTCATCGTTCACTTGTTTCAAACGATCTGCATAGGATTTCGGTAAGAAATCAAAGAAAGTATCACCACGCAATCCTAAACGCAAGCATTCCAACGGAATCACATCATTTGGTGCAATGTTACCAAGGTTTACCTCTGCTCCAAAAAGTTTGATGAACCAAACCTGCTGGTTTTTTTGCGGTGCTTCCCAAAGAATGTCTTCCGGCTTCACACTGGCAATAATGCGGTTGATTAACATAGTATGTGCCGTTCCATTTGGACGAAAAACACCGACATTTCCAGCCTCTCTACCTTCAGCAATCACCTTCCAACTTCCTGCATCCAATTCACCTTTCATGAGACGAACCCACTTTGCTGGAGAAATTAAAATACCAGAATCTTTGGACCCTACTTCAGATAGAACGGTAAGGTTTTTCGAAAGTTGATGAATTAACTTACATTTTTCGTCGTGAGGAATGATGATGGAACCATCGGAAACTTCCACAAGGTCCAAACCATATTTATCAATCACTTTTTGGTATTCATTAAATTGACCACGTGCATAAAATGCTTCAAATAAGGTGCCTCCAAAATAGGGACGAATACCCGCTGATTTGTACATCGCGATTTTTTCTTCAAGGTTTTTGGTCACATAGGAAGTACCAAAACCAAATTTAATCAAGTCAGTTAAATGACCCGATGCTTCTATGAAATGTTCTGTTTCCCTTAGACCAAGACCTTTATCCATCATCATGGTAACGCCTTTTTCTCTTGGTTTTTCACTTCTTTTCGGTATGAAAGATAATTTGAAATTCATAGTTATTCTGATAAGTTTAAAAAATCATGATCATCCAATAACTTCGGATTGATTTCAAAGATTGTTTTTGCTTTGATGGAATCTTTTTCCAAGCAACTTGTAAATAAACGAATGGCTTCAGCACGCTGACCGAGCATCCATTGCAAATTCACTTCAAGTACCTTTGCGATGCCATTTTCCTTGTCTCCATCCATGTAGGATTGCAAAACACGGTATGCTTCAATCGGTGATTCGGCACTTAAAAATTCAATATAATCGGATAAACACTCTTCGTCACCCGGATTCAACTCCAGGGATTTCTCGTAATGAAATCGTGTTTCTTGTTTCAGTTCTAATTTTTCATAAGCACCTGCCAGGACGTGGTATATACCAGCATTTTCCGGATCAAAATCGAGGGCTTTGTGTATTAAAACGAGTCCTTCTCGGGTATTCCCAATAAGATCTTCGACGATACCCAATCCCAACCATGCTTCGGGCAACATCGGTTCCATTTCGATGCTCTTCTTATAATAATGTTTGGAGAGGTCAAACTCATTCAATTGCTCATACGCTTCACCAATGTAGCACATAGCCATGGCATCGTCTCCATCGCATTTTTGACATAATTCAAAATGTTCAATTGCTTTGTGGTACTTCTCCAGCGACAAGTACGAATTACCTAAGTTAAAATGAGCAGGTCCAAATTCATCATTGATTAAAATAGCATAATCGTAGGCCCAAACGGCTTTATCGAACTCCTCTAATTTACTATATGCATTACCTAAATTATACCAAGCAGTAGCTGAATAAGGTTGCTCATCGATGAACTCTGTATAGGATTTTACCGCCTCTTGGCTTTCGCCCATCATGTCATAACAACGTCCCAATTCATACAAAGCACTTTCATTGTATTTGTTCACGCGCAAGGCTTCTTTCAATACTTCAACTGCCTCGCGATACATGCGCATGCGTTGGTATTCCACCGAAATGTCCAGGAAGATAAAATCCGTTTCATTTGGCTCAGAATATTCTATGGATAAACGAAAATACTTTATAGCGTTCTTATGGTCTCTTAATTGAGAATGCAAGGAAGCTTTTGTTAAGTATAACTCGGTAGAAGGAGGCATTGTCTTTTCTAATCCCTGAACAATTTCCAATGCTTCGTTTAAAACACCAAGCCCACCGAGGGATTGAGCTTTACGCAATTGAAAAAGTGGATTGTAGGCGAATTGGTACATTCCTAATTCGGATGCAGCTTTTGCTTTTTGGTACTGACCTTGTACCAAATAATGATCGATGATGTTTTCTATGCGATCACTGTCCATGAAAGGCAAGGTATTCCCCTGTAAATGTGCTTCAAAGCGCTCGATATCTTCGATCAAACTGCCATCCGCAAATTCTTCTTCGTCGTCATCGAACATTCACTCAATTTTTAGATAAAATTAAGCCCTTTAACCCTAAAATAAAAAAGAAACAGCCTGCAGTTTTCAACAAAAAAGCAATTTGTTAAAAACTATGAAAAACAAGGATTTTAAACGATGTAATAAGTTACAAAAGCTCTTCGATGATTCGATCCATGGAATATCCCTCTGCCTCTGCCCGGTAATTCCTTACCAAACGGTGACGTAAGATTGCTTTAGCCACTGCTTTTACATCCTCAATGTCCGGAGAATATTTTCCTTTTAACGCTGCGTGGCATTTTGCACCAACAATCAGGTACTGAGAAGCTCTTGGTCCTGCACCCCATGTAATGTAGTCTTTTGTCAATTGTGTTGCCTCTGGAGCATTCACACGCGTCTTTGCGACTAACTTAACCGCATACTCAAGCACATTGTCCGCAACAGGAATGCGCCGAACCAATTCTTGGTATTCCATGATTTGTTCGGCGTTCAAAAGTTTCTCTAAGCGAACTCGGTAATCGGAAGTTGTCGCCTTCACGATGGCTAATTCTTCTAAGTAGGAAGGATAATCTACCCAAATGTTAAACATAAATCGGTCCAATTGTGCTTCTGGTAAAGGATAGGTCCCTTCCTGTTCGATTGGATTTTGGGTAGCCAAAACAAAAAATGGCGCTGGTAAATCATAGGTTTTTCCCGCAGCTGTCACCCTTCTCTCTTGCATCGCCTCTAACAAAGCTGATTGCGTTTTTGGTGGCGTACGATTGATTTCATCGGCAAGGATGATGTTCGAAAATAAAGGTCCAGGGATGAATTTAAATTGCTTGCTTTCATCGAGAATCTCAGAACCAACAATATCCGAAGGCATTAAATCTGGTGTAAACTGAACACGGTTAAAGGACAAGCCTAAAGTTTCAGCAATGGTATTCACTAAGAGCGTTTTTGCTAAACCGGGAACACCGACTAACAAGCAATGGGCACGAGAAAATATCGCAATTAAAACTTGATCCACCACATCATCTTGGCCAATAATGACCTTGTGGATTTCGTTCTTTAATGCGTGGTAATCGACAACAAGTTGATCTATTTTCTCTTTATCCGTCATTTTATTCTGCTTTTGTATTCGTCCATTTATTTCTTAATTCGCACGACTGGTAATCTTCATCCACGCGAATGTAAGCGTTTCCGATTTTACTGTCCACCCACCGATCGATGGTTTTCTGTTTTTTATCGTTTTCCGCAGCCAATTTAATCAGGGCGTAATCATCGGAAAGGTTTGCCTTGTGAGCGGGGAATCGTTCTGCTAAACGTACAATGCGAACCCCTTGTTTGCGTTCGTAAATATCTATATACATACTTGGCTTCGTGATGTCACCTTTATTCAAGGCATCCGTTAAGAGGTAAATTTGCTGGTCTACCTCGTTTAAATCTTCCATGTCCCACAATGGATCTCCAGAAATGGGATTGGTGATGACACCTCTATTTTGTTTCGTTAAATCGTCATTAGAAAAACGCAACACGGCCTCATCCCAAGTGATTTTATTTTCTTTTAACAAGGCATAACAGCTATCGATTTTCATGGAAGCCAAATTGCTGCTGGCAGCGTTGAATTCTGGCATGATTAATATGTGAGAAACAGTATAATCATTTCCTTTGCGCGAAATCAATTTAATGATGTGGTATCCATACATCGTTTCAACGATTTCTGAAACTTCACCCACCTTCAATTTGAACAAGGTCTCCTCGAATTGCGGCACCATCATTCCTTTTGTTGCCGAAATTTTACCGCCTTGACTAGCGCTTCCCGGGTCTTGGGAATGAATTCTAGCCATGGTCTCAAAGTTCTTTCCTTTGTTCAAAATGAGGTCTCTCAATTCCGCCAATTGATCATAGGCTCTTTTTTTATCCTCCTTGGTAATCACAGGATACTGAACAATCTGTTGAAAACTCAATTTCATGTTGATGTACGGAATGCTGTCAGATGGTAGAGAGCGGTAGTATTCAGCAACTTCCTTTGGCGTAACTGAAACTTCGGACACAATTTTGGACTCCATTTCTTGAGCAAGCAAGCGCTGCTTGATTTTAGCACGAAACTCTTCTTTAATTTGGGTCACAGATTTACCGTAATATGCTTCCAATTTATCTCTCCCGCCCATTTTGGATTCCAAAATGCGCAAACGATTTTCCATTTCGTAGTCAACCGTTTCGTCTTTAATGACCAAACTATCGAGCATCGCTTGATTGATTAACAATTCTTGAATCATTAATTGCTCCAAAATGTTGCATTCCGTTGCCTTTGTTATAGTAACCTGTCCTTGTTCCGCTTGTAAAAGTTGGGATTCAATATCGGATAAAAGGATGATGTTGTCACCGACTTGAGCAACAATCTTATTGACAACCTTGGTTGGCTGAGCATAACTTATACTCGCCAGAACAAGTAAAAAAAACAGTGTTTTTACTTTCATCTTTTATTTCCCCAATTGATAAAGAACATCTTTGTTCACCTTCACCGAATGTGCTTTTTTCAAGGACTCGATCCACGTTTTTTCCAAATAATTTTGATAATCCGAAGTAGCCAATCCTTTCGCCTCGCTAAATTCTTTGAATCCTGGTTCAAGTACCGCATTTACCTTCACTACATAAAACTTTCCATCGAATTCATATGCTTGATTGACTCCTTTAAGCAAGTTTTGATTCGTTAAATAAGGTGTTTGAGCAATGTCGAATTTATTCATCTTCACTTTTAAATTCAATTCAGAATCTTTGTTCACCACATCTAATACATGTTTTGAATTGATGGTGTCATTTTTCAACATATCGCTTACTTTTTTAGCGATGTCGCGGTTCAAACATTCGTATACCGTCGCGTCCAAACGTTTTGCCCAACGGTAGTTGCTTTGATTGGATTGGAAAAAGGAACGAAGTCCAGCGGTATCTTTCACAGCCTTGTTCCAAACGCGATCTTGCATGATTTCATAAAGAATGATGCCATCATGGTATTCTTTGATCAAAGCACGGTATTCTGGGTATTTATTAGCTAGTTGGGATTCCTCGTACTGCAAAATCGCTGCTTTCTCCCAGTTTCTATATTGTTTTGAAACCACCAACTCATTTTCCTCTTTTTTAATACCACGGTAATTTTTCTTTAAATAAGCAGCAAATTCTTTTTGAGTAAATGGCGCTGTTTGACCATCTAATTGGAACAAGGCTTTGTTCGACTTTAATTTACCGTCAGTACTCCATTTTCCAACAAAATAAGAAGAGTCTAGGTTTTCGTTAAACCACTTTAGGTTTTTATCACCCTTGAATTTGTAACCGTAATTCTGCTTCAATTTAGCAACAAATGCATCCTGTGTTTTTTTCGAACGTTCGTCTTTGTTCACTTTTGTTTGAAGTTCTTTTTTCATGGATTCAAAAGAGGGAACCTCGCGCCATTCAATTAATTTGATGATGTGGTATCCAAAGTCTGTTTTTACCGGCTGACTAAAATCACCAACGTTCTTTAATGCGAAAGCAGCATCTTCAAAAACAGGAACCATTCGTTGCGTTGTTCCCGATCCGAAAGCAGGTAATTCTCCTCCTTTTTTAACCGAGTTTGCATCATCTGAATGCAGCGTCACCATGGATTCCCACGTTTCTCCAGCCATTAATTTAGCGTGGATTTCGTTGATTTTTTTCTCTGCATTTGCTTTTGCTTCTGGCGTCGCATCTTTACCCGTCGAAATCATGAGGTGTGCAACGCGTATGGTTCCTCTGGACTGACGCTGTTCGGTCACTTTAACAATGTGGTAACCAAAACGCGTTCTGAAAGGTTCCGACACTTGTCCAATTGGCGTTGTGAACGCTTTTTCTTCAAAAGGATAAACCATTTGGAATGCTGTGAAAAATCCAAGGTCACCACCGTTCGATGCAGCGGATGGATCATCCGAACCATTTTTCATTTTTGCGACAGAAGCAAAATCTTCTCCTTTTTCAATGCGTGCTTTCAAGCCTAAAATTCGATTGTAGGCAATCAAGGTATCTTTGGGATTCGCGTTTGGATCCAATCGAACCAAGATGTGGGAAGCACGAACTTCGTTCTTAATACGGTCATAGGCTTGAGATACCATGGCTTGGTTCTCAACAGAATCAATCAAATAAGGTAAAGCCAATTGTTTACGGTATCCATCCAACTCTTTTTTCAATTTTGGAATGGTATCGTAACCAAGTGCTTCCGCTTCAGCGACTTTTAATTTGAATTTAGTAAACATCTCTACGTATTCGTCCAAAGAAGCTTGGTCGAATTTTGGATCAGGGTTGTTTTTTAAGTAAATCTGTAAAAACTCACTTTTTGTGACTGGCTTACCATCGATTTCCATAACAACAGGATCCTTCTGAGCAAACGTATTTTGAAGCCCAGTGAACATCAACAACAAAACAAAAATTTTCTTCATCATTACTAATTAATTTAATTATCTATTATTTTTTTTGCGAACGTAAAATTCACGTATTTATTTGATACTATAGTTTGGTGCCTCTCTGGTAATCGTTACATCGTGTGGATGTGATTCACGGACCCCGGCAGAAGTAATACGAACAAACCGTGCTCCTTGTAACTTTGTAATGGTTGGAGCACCACAATATCCCATTCCGGCTCTTAGTCCACCAATGATTTGAAACATCACTTCAATCAACTTGCCTCTGTATGGTACACGTCCAGAAATTCCTTCAGGAACCAATTTTTTGATATCATCCTCTGCGTCCTGGAAATAACGATCTTTCGAACCTTTTTGCATCGCTTCGATTGACCCCATTCCACGATAAGATTTGAATTTTCTTCCTTCGTAAATAATGGTTTCTCCTGGAGATTCTTCCACACCAGCAAACATGGATCCTAGCATCACGATATCGGCACCAGCAGCAATCGCTTTGACAATATCACCAGTGTATCGTATTCCTCCATCCGCAATGACCGGTACGCCCGATCCTGCGATCGCTTTTGCCACTTCATTGACAGCAGTTAATTGGGGAACACCAACACCTGCGATGACGCGTGTTGTACAAATACTACCTGGACCAATTCCCACTTTCACCGCATCGGCTCCTGCCTCTACCAAATATTTTGCCGCTTCTGCTGTAGCAATATTACCTACAACAACTTCCAATTTTGGAAATTTAGCTTTTACATTTTTCAATTGCTCCACTACACCTTTTGTGTGTCCGTGAGCCGTATCAATCACAATCGCATCCACTCCCGCTTCCACGAGTGCCGTAACACGTTCCATGGTATCATGCGTCACACCAACCGCAGCTGCTACACGAAGTCTACCTAATGCATCTTTACAGGAAAATGGGTGTTCCTTTACTTTGATGATGTCACGGTAGGTAATCAACCCAATTAGGCGATTTTCTTCATCTACAACAGGCAATTTCTCAATGCGATTTTGTTGTAAAATCACCTCAGCAGTTGTTAAATCCGTTGCCTCACCGGTTGTTATAATGTTTTCAGAAGTCATGATTTCACGCACTGGACGCAATACATTTTTCTCGAAACGCAAATCGCGATTGGTTAAAATCCCTTTCAGTACTTTTTGTTCATTCACTACTGGGATTCCACCTATTTTATTTTCTTTCATTAAATGAAGTGCATCCTGCACCAGTGCATTTTCTAACAAGGTAATTGGATCGATGATCATTCCACTTTCAGAACGTTTCACTTTACGCACTTGCATAGCCTGCTGTTCAATGGTCATGTTTTTGTGCACCACACCAATTCCTCCTTGTTGTGCAATAGAAATGGCAAGCTCGGATTCTGTTACCGTATCCATCGCTGCAGAAACAATCGGCGTGTTCACCGTAATGTTTCGTGTGAATTTGCTTTTTAGGGATACTTCACGAGGTAGAACTTCTGAATAAGCCGGCGCTAACAGAACGTCATCGTAGGTTAATCCTTCTGAAATTTGTTGTAGATTATCAAGAGACATGTGAACTTATTTTTGTAATAAATTCTTGCAAATTTAGTAATTAATTGGCAGGTTTTTCGTTTTAGCTTGGGTCAAATGTTAAATAATTCCTAATAAGTGAGCAATTGACGCTTTTTCGTTAATCTTGTAATGAATATATGCCTATGAAGTCTTTTACATTTCTTTTGTTTTGCTCGATCAGTTTGAATTTCTTTGGACAAAAAAACACCCAATTAATTCAATTGTCAGGCGTAGTAGTAACGGAGGAAGCGATTCCACTACCCTATTCTACCGCGTACAATCGTTCGCTAAAAAAGGGAGTTGTTTCTGATTTCTATGGTTTTTTTACCCTGGTGACCCAGCCCGGAGATACGGTGTTCTTTTCCAGGGAAGGATTTCAAACCTCTCCTTTCATTGTGCCTGACACCTTAAAGGATAATCGTTACAGCATCATTCACATGTTAGCAAGGGACACCTTGGTTTTACCGACCGTTGTCGTTCACCCTTGGCCAACCCGATCTCAATTTGCCGATTATTTTGTCAATATGACTCCATACGAGGACGATGTTCGAAGGGCTCAAAAAGAGCTTTCAGGTGAATCACTTGCATTCGTTGCAGCACGACTCGAAGCAGATGGATCGCTGGCATCTGGAAACGCATACAACGCTCGAAATACGCGATTGTATACCAACGGGCAACTACCTGTCAACAACTTGTTAAATCCTTATTCTTGGGCGAAGTTGATACAAGATTGGAAAGAAGGGAAACTCACCCGTCAATAAGCTACTTTAAGTTAAACTGTTTCTCCGCTTCATCTGCAATGTATTGTCCGATGGCAAGTGACGCCGTTGCTGCTGGTGAAGGAGCATTCAATACATGGATGGATTTACCATGGTATTCAACTCTAAAATCATCGCGGGTATCGCCATCTTCCGCTAATAACAAGGCTCTCACACCTGACCTTCCTGGATGAATGTCCTCCATGGTTAGGTCTGGAATCATGCGTTGCAATGTTTTGAGGAATAATTTTTTAGAAAAAGCACGGCGGTATTCATTGATGCCAAAACTCATGTTATTAAAGAATAATTTCCAAGTTCCCTTGTAGGTCAAGGCGTCAACCGTGTCCTTCAATGAGAAATCTGTTTTCCCGTATCCTTCTCGCTTAAATGTGAAAACAGCATTTGGACCACATTCAACTTCTCCATCGGTCATTCGCGTAAAATGCACACCTAAAAATGGAAAGTCTGGATTGGGAACAGGATAGATCAAGTTTTTCACTTTATGCTTTGCTTCAGGAGTCAATTCATAGTAATCACCGCGAAAGCCAACCACTTTTTCCTTTAATTTGATTCCATCTTTCTTAGCTAATCGATCAGCTTGAAGTCCTGCACAAAAAACAAGGTATTCCGCTTCATAATCACCTTTTGATGTATGAATCACTGAACTTTCCTCCCCTTTATCAATCGCCAACACCTCAGTTTCGAGGAACAATTTACTACCTTCTTGAGTTGCCAGCGCCAGTTCAACCATTTTTGCCGTCGCTCCACGGAAGTCGATGATTCCTGTACATGGGACCCAAATTCCACCTATGGATTGAACATGCGGTTCAATTTCTCTCACTTGATCCGCATTGATCATTTCGATTCCTTCGATTTTATTTTCCAAACCCGTCTTAAAAATGCGTTCCATGTTTGGTAATTCACTTGCATCGGTTGCAACAACGACTTTGCCGCAAACGTCGTGTTTAATGCCATGTTCCTTTGCAAAAGCAACTAATTCGTGTCGACCTTGGATGCAATTCCGCGCCTTCAGCGAGCCTGGCTTGTAATAGAGTCCTGAATGGATCACACCTGAATTGTGACCTGTTTGATGATCAGCAAGTAGCGCTTCTTTTTCAAAAAGTGCAATTTTTAAATTGGGGTACTTGATTTGTAATTTATAAAAAGTCGCTGCACCAACAATACCACCACCAATCACTGCTATATCGAATTTCATCCTCATTAATTTTGAACAAAATTAGCAATTAAACGCACGCATGACGGCATTGATTTCACAATTTGAGCGAGGATTGAAGGATAAGAAGGTTTCCTTTCACAAAATAAGTACTTAACTTTGCTGTCTCAATGAACCAATTTAAAAAAGTTGCCTTTTACACGCTTGGATGCAAACTGAATTTCTCCGAGACATCTACCATTTCTCGCTTATTTGAGGATGCTGGCTTTGCCAAGGTAGATTTTGAAGAGCATCCGGATGTTTACGTAATCAACACGTGTTCTGTGACTGAAAACGCCGATAAAAAGTGTAAGCAATTGGTGAAGCGAGCAAAGAAAATTAACCCGGATTCATTTGTAGTCATTGTAGGATGCTACGCTCAATTGAAACCAACAGAAATTGCTGCTATTACAGGTGTAAACATGGTGCTTGGCGCCAATGAGAAATTCAACATTCTTGATCATCTGGAAAAAACAGACCAGCACACGACGGACACAGTCGTTTCTTTTGACAACATCAAAAACACAAAAGAATTTGTCCCATCCTTCTCCTATGGAGATCGAACGCGTTCCTTTCTAAAAGTACAAGACGGCTGTGACTATTTCTGCACCTTTTGTACCATTCCACTCGCCAGAGGAAAGAGTCGAAATGCCAACGTTGCACAAACCATCATCGAAGCGGAGAAAATTGCCGCCACGGAAATTAAGGAAGTCGTTTTAACGGGTGTCAACATCGGCGACTTCGGACAAGGCGAAGGAGAAAACTTTTTTCAACTCATTCAAGCATTGGATGAAGTGACAGGCATTGACCGTTTTCGCATATCTTCCATTGAACCGAATTTATTGTCGAATGAAATCATTGATTTCTGTTTAAGTGACTCGAAACGCTTTGTGCCTCATTTTCATGTTCCGCTGCAATCTGGTAGTGACCGCATCCTTCAATTGATGCGCCGTAAATACGAACGTTCCCTTTACGCTGAGCGTGTTCAACAAATCAAGTCATTGAGAGCCGATGCATGTATTGGAGTGGATGTCATCGTTGGATTTCCTGGCGAAACGGATGAGGATTTCATGGAGACCATTGATTTCTTGAAAGATTTAGACATTTCCTATTTGCATGTATTCACCTATTCAGAAAGGGCCAATACAGGTGCACCAAAATTGGGTGAAGCCGTACCAATGGACGTTCGCAGGCAACGTAGCAAGCAATTACACCTTTTATCCGACCGCAAAAAACGTCAATTCTACTCAGAAAACATTGGAACCGAGCGAAGTGTACTTTTTGAGCAAGAGGAGGACAATGGCATCATGTATGGGTTTACAGAGAATTACGTTAAAGTGAAACATCCATATGATGAAGCACTTGTCAACACATTTCAAACCATTAAACTCATTGAATTGGATAGGGATGGCATCATGAAATGCGAATTATTGTCAACTAAATGATTGAATAATCTATGAAAACAGTTTACATCACGCGAAGAGAAACATTTAATGCAGCCCATAAATTATGGCGTGAAGAATGGAGCGATGAGAAAAATTGGGGAGTTTTTGGAAAATGTTCCAACCATAATTGGCACGGACATAATTTTCAACTTTACATCACCGTGAAGGGTGTCCCGAATCAAGAAACTGGATTTGTCATCAATTTAAAGTTATTAAGCGAATTGGTTCGAGAACACATTATTGAGGCCTTGGATCATAAAAATTTAAATTTGGACGTTCCCTTTTTGAAAGGAATCATGGCCTCAACGGAAAACATGGCGATTGCTATTTGGGACATCTTGGACCCACTTGTTCGAGCACACGGTGGTGAGATGGCAAAAATCAAATTAATTGAAACCGAAAATAACTTTGTAGAATATTACGGTGGAAAAGAACCTTTTTAGGGTTCCTTCGTTTTACTAAAAACTATTTATGTCTAATCACGAAGGAATGGAAGCGCACTACCGCTCAATAATTGAACAAATTGGAGAAGACCCAGAAAGAGAAGGTCTTCTAAAAACACCAGAGAGGGTCTCCAAAGCGATGAAATTTTTAACGCACGGATACGACATTAATCCGGATGAAATCGTAAAACAAGCGATTTTTCACGAAGCCTACTCTGAAATGGTATTAGTGAAGGACATAGAAGTCTATTCTATGTGTGAGCATCATATGTTGCCCTTTTTTGGGAAGGCACACATCGCCTATGTTCCTGATGGGAAAATTGTCGGTTTGAGTAAATTACCACGTGTCGTAGATGCTTTTGCACGAAGACTACAAGTTCAAGAACGCTTGACCATTGAAATTCGCGATTGCATTCAACGAACTTTGGAACCGAAAGGTGTTGCCGTGGTAATCGAATGTTGCCATATGTGCATGCAAATGCGCGGTGTGCAAAAACAAAATTCTGTCACAACGACTAGTGCTTTTACTGGAATATTTTTACAAAACGATGCAACTCGAAAAGAATTTATTAATTTAGTACAAGCTAAATTACACTAATATGAATGATTACTTAAACAATGAACAGTCTGTATCTTCAGACATCGCAAGGGATTTTATTCGCAGCGTTTATACTTATATGTTTGCTGCTTTGAGTATCTCCGGTATCATCGCTTACACTATTGGGACGGATGAAGAGGTATTCAATTCACTTTTCATTACCGCGACGGGGGTTTCTCCATTATTTTACGTAGTCATGTTCTCCCCTATTGTGGTCGTTTTGGCCATGAGCATAGGCTTAGAGCGCTTATCAATGCGAACGATATTGGTCCTTTTCATTTTATACTCTGTGTTAATGGGACTTAGTTTGTCTTTCATTTTCATGATGTATTCAATGGGTTCCATTGCCTTGACTTTCTTCGCTGCTTCCGGTGCGTTTGGAATCATGGCTGTTTTGGGTTACACGACAAAAACGGACTTAACAAAATTTGGTAGTTTATTGTACATGGCACTGGGTGGAATCATCATTGCCAGCATCATCAACATGTTCATGCACAGCTCTGGAATGGATAAAATGATTACGTATATTGGCGTTTTTGTTTTCACTGGCTTAGTTGCGTACAAAATGCAAATGCTTAAGGAACTAGCACACAATGCTGAATTAGAAGGTGAACAGCGAAACAAATTAGCATTGTTTGGCGGCCTATCTTTGTACATCACATTCATCAATTTATTCTTAACCCTGCTTCGACTTTTTGGAAGCCGAGATTAAGGATTTGTGAAATATCTTTGAAAAGCCCTTTTAAGGGCTTTTTTTTTGTCTAATAGACATGCTATGAACAAAACAATTCCTATTTTTGAAATCTAAAACAAACATTATGTCAGATAATTTCTTTGAAGGGTCGACTGCAGCAGTAGGAACAATTTATACGATTATTGCTTTATCTATCCTGATTTCTGTCCTTATTTGGGGATAAAATCACTTCGTTTTCCACTCATCAAATTCGTTGAATCATGCCTTTCAACACGGTTTTTTCTTGGTTGATTGGAAGACGTATGACGCGTATCAATGATTACCGTCAAGATCCCATTTCAAATCAACACAAAACGTTTCATTTCCTGTTAAAAAATGGAAGTGAAACCAACTATGGAAGCAAGACAGGTATCCAAGCTTCCCTTTCCATTCGCACATTTCAAGAAACCATTCCTTTAAGTGATTACGGATCACTAAAACCTTACATAGACGCTTCGATTCTAGGTGAAGAAAATCATTTATGGCCAGGAAAAACAACTTGGTTTGCCAAATCTTCTGGAACCACAGCAGACCGCGTTAAAATACTTCCTATTACCAAGGATTCGCTCTTTCAAAATCACTATGCTGGAGGAAAAGATTTACTGGCGCAATATTATGCGAATCATTCAAAACGCAAACTATACAATGCCAAACACCTCATTATTGGCGGAAGTGGTAAAATAGATCAATCCGAAGACGGTATTTTTATCGGTGATTTATCGGCGATCATCATCAACAACTTACCCACCTGGACCGAACTAAGGCGAACCCCTAAAAAAGACATCGCTTTACTAGAAAACTGGGAGGAAAAGTTGGAAAAGATGGCGCAATCAGTGCTGAATGAAAACATTTGCATCATTGCAGGAATTCCAAGCTGGACACTCTTATTGTTGAAAAAGGTTTTGGAGAAATCAGGTAAAAATTCCATCGTTGACGTGTGGCCTAATCTAGAATTATACATTCACGGCGGCATGTCCTTCACTCCCTACAAAGCAGCATTTGATGAAGTATTAAACATCCCTCAGATGCATTATGTCGAATCCTACAACTCCTCTGAAGGATATTTTGGACTACAGGATCAGCTCGAATCAAAAGATTTGCTTTTATTGACGAATTCGGAGGTGTTTTATGAATTTATTCCCATGTCCGAATTTAACGGCCTAGAATCAAAAAACGTTTTAACTCTGGAGGAAATCGAAGTCAACATCGATTATGCTTTGGTAATTACTACCTCTTCTGGACTTTGGCGCTACATTATTGGCGATACCATTCGATTCACGGAATTGAATCCCTATCGGTTTGTTGTGAGTGGACGTACGAGCCATTTCATCAACGCTTTTGGCGAAAAACTGATCATTGAACACGCTGAAAAAGCCATTAGTCAGGCAGCCGAACGAACAAGTGCGAAAATAAGTGATTTCACTGCTGCCCCATGTTTCTCTAGTGAACAAATGGTCGGAAATCATCACTGGGTCATTGAATTTAGTGAGTTACCCTCTAGTGTAGAGGAGTTTCTCCAAAAATTAGACCAAGGCTTGAAAGTGGAAAATGCCGACTACGATGCGAAACGAAAAGACAACATCAACATTGGTTTCCCGATACTCACGATTGTTCCGACGGGCACGTTCCATCAATGGCTCAAGGAAAAAGGGAAGTTAGGGGGACAACATAAAGTTCCGCGTCTCAGAAACGATGCGGTAGTATTAAATGAAATTTTAGCACTCATCAAATGAAATTCACCGCATTCATCATAAGTCACATCATTGGATTGAGCATGTTCGCACAAACCTTAACACTCGTAGATTCCTTTTCCTCAACGAGGCCTATCGATACTTGGACAATGGACAAGCAACAAAATTTGTTTACCTTGTCTCAAAACAACATTCAAAAGAAAGCCATTTTCGGAAACTTGATTTTTAATCAATCATTCAAATCTTTAGGTGATATCCATTCCATCATTCCGGTGAACACGTTTAAAATCCTATTATTTTCCGATCAGCAACAATCCCTCACCTTTGTAGACAACACCTTAACAGAACAAGGAAATGCCATTGATTTCGCTGAACTCAACTTTTCCAATGTGACGCTGGTATGTGCATCCAATCGTCCGAATTTAATCTGGGTCTATGATCAATTTCGCTCCTCTTTAAATTTAGTGGATTTTCAACAATCGGAAATCCTTCAGTCCATTCAGAATGTAGAAAACCAAGGCAATACGATTCTTCAATTAAAAGAGTACCAAGAACACTTATACGTGTTGTTTTCAGATGGGACTTTGAATCGATATGATTTCTTATTGAACTTTAGTGGTTCATACATCCTTGAAAATTGCCGGCAATTCGATTTCTGGAACGATCAAATAGTCTACCTGAGCGAAAATGCTTCTTCCCTACAATTCGCATCCATTTCTATGAGAACGAACCAAAGAATTCCAGATTGGAATGAACTCGAACTACGCAATAATCGTCCAATAAGCACCTTTAGCATTCAAGGCAATCTACTTGGAATTCAAAAAGAGAATGAAATTTCCATTTATTCCATCAAATACTAGCCGTTCCCCTTTTTTAATTGCTTTAAAAAATCGTAAATTAGCGTTTCTAAATTACATAATATGCACGTTGCAATCGCAGGAAACATCGGGTCGGGAAAAACTACTTTAACCAACTTATTATCAAAACATTATGGATGGGATACGCATTACGAAGATGTGGACCAAAATCCATATTTGAATGATTTCTATGACGACATGCAACGTTGGTCATTTAACCTTCAGATATATTACCTGAATAGTCGTTTCACTCAGATTCAAGAAATCAAGGAAACAGCTCATACAGTGATCCAAGATCGTACGATTTACGAAGATGCATTTATTTTTGCACCGAATCTTCATTCCATGGGATTAATGACCACACGTGATTTTGAAAATTACTTCTCGCTGTTCAATTTAATGGATGGATTTGTTTCTGCTCCAGACCTCTTGATCTATTTACGAGCAAGTGTTCCTACCTTGGTCAATCAAATTCAGCAACGCGGACGTGATTACGAAGAAAGCATCCGTTTGGATTACTTAAAACGATTGAATGAGCGTTACGAAGCTTGGATTTCAACTTATGACAAAGGAAAGGTCTTAATCATTGACATTGACAACAACCGTTTCCCTGAGAACCAGGAAGATTTGGGTAAAATCATCAATTCAATCGACGCTGAAATCAACGGTTTATTTTAATCATTTGCTATGATCGTTGTTACGGGTTCTGCCGGATTTATCGCGAGTTATTTAGTTGATCACCTCAATGCGCTCGGACATACAAACCTTATTTTGGTCGATGATTTTACGAAAATCGACAAGGAAGACAATTGGAAAAACACTCAGTTTCATTCAAAAATAGAACGTTCTGAATTCATTCCCTGGTTCCAGGCTCATGCGAACGATGTTGAATTTGTGTTTCATTTAGGTGCTCGGACCGATACCACGGAAAAAGACCTTGATGTTTTGGACGAATTAAACCTAAACTACACGAAGTCCATTTGGAACATTTGCTGCGAACATCAAATTCCTTTGGTATATGCGAGTAGCGCTGCAACTTATGGATTAGGTGAATACGGGTACGATGACAACAATGAAGTCATTCCCAACTTAAAGCCCTTGAATCCATATGGGATTTCAAAAAACGAGTTTGATAAATGGGCCATTACGCAAACGGAAACTCCTCCTTTCTGGGCAGGTTTGAAATTCTTTAACGTATATGGTCCTAAGGAATACCACAAAGGACGTATGGCCAGTGTAGTGTTTCATACGCATCGCCAGATCAAGGAAAATGGACACATGAAACTTTTTCGCTCACACAATCCAGCATACAAGGACGGTGAACAATTGAGGGATTTCGTCTATGTGAGAGATGTAGCAAATGTGTGCGAATTCTTATTTAAAAACCGTGAACACTCTGGAATTTACAACCTCGGATCAGGGAAAGCCAGAACTTTCTTGGATTTGGCTAGTTTAACATTTCAAGCGCTTGGACTGGAGCCATCCATTTCTTTTGTTGATACTCCTATTGACATCCGAGACAAATACCAATACTTCACCGAAGCAAACATGTCGAAATTACATTCGATTGGTTATCCCCATGCATTTTACACGCTGGAAGAAGGCATTGCAGACTACGTGAAAAATTACTTGGAAAAACGCTAAGAAATCATTCCTACAGCAAGCGTCTGATTGGATTGTTCATCGATCAGTATAAAGGAACCCGTGGCTTTATTATTTCGATAGGAATCAGCAAATATTGGACTTGCTAGTTGCAATTCCACCCGTGCAATATCGTTGCAAGTCAAAGCAGCATTGGATTCATCGCGCTTCAAATTCTCCATGTCATACACATATAAAATGGATTTGATTAGCGCTTTTACTTCGTTTGTCGTTTGACGAAGGATGTATTTACGTCCAGGAATAAAAACTTGTGGACTCATCCAACAAAGCATGGCAGTGATTTGACGCAGTTCTTCCGGTTGATTGTTTGATTTAACGAGCATGCACCCACGAGAAACATCCAAATCTTCTGTCAATTCGATGGAAATGGATTGCGGAGCGAAAGCTTCTAATACCTTGCCACCCATCCCAAAAATGGACTTCACTTTTGAAACATGCTTGCCGGGAAGCACTTGAATTTCATCCCCTACCCGAACAATTCCACTCTCAATTTTACCTGCATAGGCACGATAATCTTGGACAGAACCTTGATCGACACGGATCGGATGTTGAACTGGAAAACGAAAATCGATTTGATTGATTTCACTGGCAACGGATAAATGTTCGAGTGTGTATAGCAAGGTTGCACCTTGATACCAAGGCATTTGATTAGAACGATGAACGACATGGTCTCCATTCAATGCTGAAACTGGAATAAACTGAACATCAACGATGGCTAATTTTGCTGAGAAATCCTGAAAATCCGCAACAATTTGATGAAACCGTTTCTCATCGTAATCCACCAAATCCATTTTATTGATGCAGACGATTAAATGCCGTATTTGGAGCAGTGATGCAATAAAACTATGCCTTCTCGTTTGCTCTACAACACCTTTGCGCGCATCGATTAAAATAATAGCCGCATTAGCAGTTGAAGCGCCAGTGACCATGTTACGTGTGTATTGTAAATGTCCCGGAGTATCAGCAATGATGAATTTTCGTTTTTCGGTCGCAAAGTAGCGATAGGCAACATCAATCGTAATTCCTTGAGCGCGTTCGTCCTTCAAGCCATCCGTGAAAAGCGATAGGTCGATTTCATTTAAGCCTTTGCGTATGGAAATATTTCGAACCAAATCAACTTGATCCTGAGGAATTTGTCCTGAATCATAAAGCAAGCGACCAATCAAGGTGCTTTTTCCATCATCCACACTGCCAGCAGTGGTAAACCGCAATATGTCCTTCATTTCAACCATCAGAAATACCCTTCTTTTTTGCGGTCCTCCATCGAAGTTTCCGAGCGAAAATCATCTGCACGGTTTCCTCTTTCGGATTGATTCATCTCCTTTAATTCTTGAATGATCTCCTTCACTGTCGAAGCGTTGGACCTCATTGCACCACTTATCGTCATGTCGCCGATGGTGCGAAATCTCACGTGAAGATCGCATAATTCATCCGCATCGTGAGGAACTAAAAAAGAAGACTGCGCTAAAATAGAATCTTTCCTTTTGACACAAGCTCGATTGTGAGAAAAATACAAACTCGGTAAGTCAATCTTTTCCTTCTCGATGTATTCCCATACATCCAACTCCGTCCAATTGCTGATCGGGAACACTCGGTATTGTTCGCCTTCATTCTTACGTCCATTGAATAAATGCCAGATTTCTGGTCCTTGGTTTTTCGGGTCCCATTGCCCAAAAGCGTCTCTATGGGAAAAAAATCGTTCCTTTGCTCGTGCTTTTTCTTCGTCCCTTCTTCCGCCACCAATTGCCGCATCGAAGCCAAAGGATTCCATGGATTCCAAGAGCGTAATGGACTGTACTCGATTTCGATTGGCATTGGGACCACTTTCTTCCATAGCTGTTTGACGCTTAATGGAATCTTCAACCAATCCTAGCACCAATCGAGCATTCATGCGTTCAGCGAATTCATCCCTAAATTGTAATGTTTCCGGAAAATTATGACCCGTATCGATGTGCAGCAACGTGAATGGAATTTGTGCAGGAGCAAATGCTTTGGCTGCTAGATGGGTAACGACGATCGAATCCTTCCCACCCGAGAAAAGAATACAAGGATTTTGAAACTGTGCAAAAGCCTCGCGCAGGACGAAAACCGCCTCAGCCTCTAATTCTTCCAAATAATTCAATCGGTAGCTCATCTATTATGAAAAAAAGTATGGAGCAATTGTGTGAGGCATTCATCAACAGAATTCATAGTAGTATCAAGCACTAAATCCACTTTTTTTGAGCGTTCAAAAGGCGCAGAAACACCAGTAAATTGAGCTAAAGAACCTTCATCCACTTGTCTGTACAAACCTTTGACATCACGTTGACGACAGGTTTTCAAATCCGCATCTACAAATATAAAACGAACTGTATTGCCCAATACTTGGGAAACCATGTCGCGATGACTTTCCTCTGGCGTGATAAATGATGCCAAAACAATTTGGTTGTTATCCGACATCAATTTGGAAATTTCTGCCGCACGTCGGATATTTTCCATTCGATCATCCGAGGAAAAACCCAAATCCTTGTTGATTCCTTGGCGCAATTGGTCCCCATCGATAGAAAATACAGGAAGTCCTTTGGACTTTAATGCTTCCCCAAGCCTATTAGACAAAGTCGATTTTCCGGAACCCGAGAGTCCAAAAAACCAGAATACCTTAGGAATTGTGCTAGTTGACATTAGGCAATAAAAGTAATGAATTACGCGGAAGAAAGAAAGTGGACAAAAAAAAACTCCTTCCAAAAAATTGGAAGGAGTTTCAATTTATTTGTGAGAAAGCTTATTCGCTTACCACTTCGAATTTGAATGCTTGTTTCACACCTTTGTAGATGTTTGCTTCCACTTCGTATGTTCCAATCTCACGGATTGGCTCATCTTTAATTTTCAATGATTTACGGTCGATGTCATGTCCAAGTGCACGAAGTGCATCAGCCAATTGAACCGTATTTACAGAACCAAAGATTTTACCGTTCTCACCTGCTTTTGTAGCAATAGTGATGGTTAAATCAGCAATTTTAGCCGCTAATTCTTGGGCTTCAGCTAAATTTTTAGATTCTTTGTGAGATTTTTGACGCATAATCTCTGCGTGTGCTTTTTTAGCGCTAGCCGTAGCAAGCGTCGCATATCCTTGAGGAATCAAGAAGTTACGACCGTATCCAGGTTTTACGTTCACGATTTCGTTTGCGTAACCTAATTTATCAACGTTTTTCTTTAAGATAATTTCCATGACTTTTCAGTTTTTCTGTTCAACAAATGATTATTTCAACATATCACCAACGTATGGAAGGATCGCTAGGTGACGAGCACGTTTGATCGCTTTGTTGACTCTCTTTTGGTATTTCGCAGAAGTACCAGTGATACGACGTGGAAGAATTTTACCTTGCTCGTTTACCAATTTCAATAAGAAACCAGCATCTTTATAATCAATAAACTTGATGCCGCTTTTCTTAAATCGGCAGTATTTGTCCTTCTTAATATCAATATTAATCGGGGTTAGATAACGAATATCGTTTGACATCTTTTAATTTTTTAAGGTTAACAATTAGTTAGGCAGTAGCTCCAGCTTTTGCGCGTCTTTTCTCTGAGTATGTAACATGATCAACGTCCATTTTTACCGTTAAAAAACGTAAAACTCGTTCATCGCGCTTCATCATCAATTCGAAGTTAGCAACAACATTTCCTTCCGCTTGAAATTCTACTAAAAAGTAGAAACCAGTGGATTTTTTCTGGATTGGGTACGCCAACTTGCGCAAACCCCAGTTCTCCGAATGCTTGATTGAACCACCAAGTGATTTAATCTCACCTTCGAATTTCTGTACTGCTTCCTTTGCCTGATCATCAGACAAAACGGGAGTTAAAATGAAAACAGTTTCGTAAGAATTCATAAGATTATTTTTTAAAATTAATTAATCGGGTGCAAAGATACATATTCTAGTTTAATCGTGCAAGCGCTTTTTGTTTGCTTTTTCTAGGTTCTTTCTATGTATTTTCTTTACCTTCGTCTTATGTCATTTTTCACAGAAGATTACCTACATTTCTTTATTGAATTGGCGGCAAACAACCATAAAGATTGGTTCGATGTCAACCGTAAACGCTACGAAGAATCGGTAAAAAAGCCATTTTACGCCTTTACGCAACACCTTATCCACCAGCTGGCTAAATCCGATTCTCAATTTGCTGATTTACAAGTAAAAGACTGTGTTTTTCGGATCAATCGTGACATCCGTTTCTCGAAGGACAAAACACCTTACAAACTGATGTGTTCGGCGGTCGTCGCTCCAAATGGAAAGAAAAGCAAGGCTGTGAACGGCATTTACTTTGAATTGAGCCCGGAACACGTGAGGGCATACGGTGGAATTTACGAAATCGATAAGGAAGACCTTGAATTGGTGCGAGAGGGAATCGCTGCGAATATGGAAGAATTCAGAGGGATTTATGAATCAAAGTCCTTCAAGAAAACCTTCGGGAAAATCCTCGGAGAGAAAAATAAAATTCTCCCTGCTCACCTCAAAGAGGCAGCCCAAGAAGAAAACCTCATATACAATAAACAATGGTATTTTTATGCCGAATTTCCCGCTGAAACGTTACTAGCAGATCATTTAGATAAACAATTGTTGCAGTGCTACGAAGCTGGAAAACCTTTAGAACAATTTTTTAATCAATTTATACAACGCGCATGAAACGCCTCCTTTTACCTGTCATATTATTAATCGCTTCATTTTCCTTTGCTCAAAAAAAGGAAATGAGTGTCAAAGAATCCGTACTTCTGCAACGCAGCGTTTCTCCAGATCGAGTAACGAATTTCCTTTGGATGAACGACAGCGAATACACCACTTGCAGCAAGGACTACAAAACAATGTATAAATCCTCTGTTGGAAATGACAAGTCTATAGACCTCATCACAATCGATGAAATCAACAAAGAGTTAGGTTCTTCCTTTGGTAATTTCTTTGGCGCGGAATGGGAAAATGATCATTCTTTATTATTAAATGATGGACAAACCATCGCTCGTTTTGACATTCAAACGAAAACTGGGAAAATTCTTAAAAATTCCGTTTCAAACTCCGGAAACCATTCCTACCATGCTGCATCGAATCAATTGGCCTATACCATTGATAACAACTTATATGTAGATGGTCGTGCAATAACGAAAAATTCAGATAAGAACATTGTCTCTGGTCAATCAATCGCTCGCAATGAATTTGGGATTTCTGGCGGAATATTTTGGTCAATAAAAGGATCTTTTCTTGCCTTTTATCAAAAAGACGAAACAAATGTTCACGACTATCCACTTCTGGATGTGAATACCACACCGGCTTCCTTGGTCTCCATTAAATACCCAATGGCCGGACAAAAATCCGAAAAACCTCGCGTTGGAATTTATAATGTAAAGTCAAAAAAAGTAATTTACATCTCACCAAGTGGAGCTTCGGACGATTACTTTACCAATTTAACGTTCACGCCAGATGAGCAATTCATTATTGTAGCCGAAGTAAACCGCGATCAAAATCACATGTGGTTAAATGTTTATTCCACGAAAACCGGAAAGTTTGTTAAAACCTTATTCGAAGAGAAAAACGATAAATGGATCGAACCCGAACACCCCGCTTTCTTCCCAAATGCAACATCTAATTCTTTTGTATGGATTTCCGAACGCGATGGGTTCAACAATTTGTATCTGTATGACTTCAATGGAAAAATGATGCAAAAACTGACGAATCATGCGTTTGTCGTGAAGGATCTATTGTGCGCGACAAAAGATGGTTCAAAATTTTACTATACGGCAACGGGTGAAAATCCCACCAACACCTTAATCTACCTTTGCGACCTACAAGGAAATACCGAATTAATGACCAAAGAAGAAGGGACACATAGTTTTAGTCTTTCCACGGATGGGACTTATTTCATGGATGCCTTTTCGAGCTTAACCGTGCCATTTAAAAGCATGCTTTGGACAAACAACGGCAAAATGGCAAAGTTACTGATGGAATCCAAAGAAAAATTGGTTGATTACAACGTTGGAACGACAGAAATTGGCTCCATCAAAGGAAAAGATGGTTCTGACTTATACTACAGAATGATCAAGCCTAGTAATTTTGACCCTTCGAAAAAATACCCTGTTCTTGTTTACGTCTATGGTGGTCCACACGCACAAATGGTGACAAATTCATGGTTAGCTGGAGCAAATTTATGGATGCACTGGATGGCGAATCAAGGATACATCATTTACACCTTGGATAACCGCGGATCTGGTGAACGAGGATTTGCATTTGAATCTCAAATTCACCGTCAATTAGGAACAGTTGAAATGGAAGACCAATTATCAGGTGTTGAATTTTTAAAATCCCTAAACTATGTGGATGGCAATCGCCTTGCCGTGCATGGTTGGTCTTTTGGTGGTTTTATGACCACTTCATTGATGTTGCGTCAAGCAGGGGTATTTAAGGTTGGTGTCGCTGGCGGACCAGTAACGGACTGGAAATACTATGAAATTATGTATGGAGAACGCTACATGGATCGTCCGGAGCAAAACAAAGCGGGATACGATGCCAATTCCTTGTTGAATTACACGAAAAACTTAAAAGGTGACTTATTGTTGATTCATGGGTCCATCGATGATGTAGTGGTGATGCAGCACAACGAAGCATTGTTAAAATCCTTTATCGAGAATGGTGTACAGGTGGATGATTTCATTTATCCAATGCACAAACACAATGTCACTGGAAAAGACCGAGCTCATCTAATGGAAAAGGTATTGTTGTATATATTGGAAAACAACAAGTAAATTGGAAACCTTACTTATTGCCTACATCCCATTAATTCTAAGTATTTTACTCAGTAGAAGGATGATGCAGCGATCCATACGAGCATTAGAAGACGAGCTAAAACTAAAATTGATTCACTTTTCTACAAAAGACAAATCGCTGCAACTTGGAATAGTTGCAGCGATTATGGTATTGTTTTTAGTGAATATGAAATTTAAGTGGATTTCATTTTATCCATCTTTGTACCTAGCCTTAGCAGTCATGATGACTTTAGCCATTATTTCTGTATACCGAGCTTATCGAAAATTGAAAATCGAGGGTTTTCCAGATTGGTACTTGAAGGACATGGTCAAAAGCAACCTTTTGCGCTCGCTCGGATTGACCTTGTTCCTTTTAACCTTGGCTTTCGTTTAAATCTTTCCTTTTAAGCTCATCCATCCACCACCATTATGAACTTCAGCGTATCCTGCGGATTTCAAAACGCTTTTAGCGCTTGCACTTCTCATTCCTGAGGCACAGCAAGTAATCACGGTTTTGTTTTTAGGAATTTTCCCTAAAGAACCTTGCAAACTTTGAAGCGGTACATTTATCGATCCCTTGATGTGTCCACCTTGGTATTCTGCAGGTGTGCGAACATCCACAATCACCGCACCCTCCTTAACAAGTTGCTTGTAATCAACTGACTTCATTCCAAATAATTTTCCTAATATAGACATGATTTACTTTTTTATGTGATTACATTCTTCCATTCACTTCCATCCAGCCGCCACCGTTCTCGCAGTCAAGGCCTAAGGATTGAAAATACTGTGTTGCCTGACCAGAACGCATTCCCGAAGCACAACAAAACAAAATGGGTTGAGGCATTGCCTTCACCTCTTCTACCCTACCAGCAATTTCTTGCAAAGGAATGTTAACAGATCCTGCCACATGGCCACCAGTGAATTCCGCATGCGTACGGACATCGATAATTGTTTGAAAACTTGACATATTTACTTTTGTTTAGCGATAAAAAATTCATGAATAAATTGAAAAAGAAAACCTCCGATGAAAAAACCAAAAATGACATTATAAACCGGACTTGTTTGCATGTAACACCCTGTTTCACATTTAACATTTAAGAAATAAATGTATCCACCAATTGCTCCTAATGCGTATCCAAGAATGGTCCAAAATGTACGTGTTTTGAGAAAAGTCATCCGCAGTATTTTTTTTGACAAAGGTAAAGTCTCTTTTAGAATCCATCTGTAGCACAAGTTACATAATTTAGAATCGACCTAATTTCTTCTTACTTTTGTAAAAAAAAGACAGTCATGAAACAAGTAAGTCTAGCATCCATTGAGAAAGCCATTGAAATCGTTGACCATTTAACGGACGATCAATTAGAAAATGTATCTGAAAAATATGCCTTGGCACAGCAAGAATTATTGGATTATGTCATGACAGCTCCGTCAGAGTATAAAAACGAAGACTTAGAAGGATTATTAATTTATTATTTCTGTGTTATCTCCGAATGTTTCACACAGGAAGGAATCAAACTTCGACAAGTTACGGAAGCGGACATCGATGAAATCGAAGAACCATACTTTGATATGTTGGAACAATATTTCGACGAAGAAGACGAAGAAATCATCGAGTCGTTTTGTGATCAGCCATTTTTAGCCCAATTTATGGCCATGGAAGTTTCTACCGAAGATGAAGATGGCTCAAGCTTGGATGAAGAAACTGCCACTCAACTGTTTATTGTGACGTTGGCCATGATTTCGTTGATGAATCGCGCCATCGAAGCATAGGAATTACCAAAAATTGTTCGTTCGAATAAAAAGAAATCCCTACATTTGCATGGGGTAAGTCTTTTACGACCAGCTCCCTCTTAATCCTCCAGGACAGGAATGTAGCAAAGGTATGAGGTTGAGCGGTGCGATAAGAGTAGCTTACCCCTCTTTTTTTTAATAGAATTTGATTCTTAATTCTCTTCCCAACTTAGCATTACACCTTTCCTGTCAGGATAAAATCTGTATCTTTGTTACATGAAGATCTCCGCATCTATATACAGCGATAAAAGCCGCTCATTAAAAGAAGTGATTCTGGATTTAGTTGCGCATCAAGTAGACCTATTACATGTCGACTGCAACGATGAATTGACTGTTTTTGAGGACATCGCGAACATCCGAACATGGTGTGACCTACCGATTGATTTGCACATCATCACCGAGCAACCATCAAAGTATTACGATTTATTGGAGAGAAATCCGGTAGAATACGTGACTTTTCAAGTAGAAAACCTAAAAGAGCCATTAGAAATCCCAACTTCCATCACCGGAAAGAAAGGATTGGCCATCATCACCCCTACTCCTATTTCTGCTTTTGACCCATATGTGGACTTTGATTTCATTTTAATCATGGCGACCATTCCAGGACAAAGTGGAGGAAAGTTTGACCGATTGAATTTTGCAAAAATCCGTCAATTCCGCACCAAATACCCGAGTAAATCCATACACGTGGACGGAGGTGTAAATGGAGAAGTATCTTTCATTCTGCGAAACATGGGTGTGAGTTCTGCTGTTTCTGGCTCCTACTTATTCAATGGACCAAGCGTTGGAAATGCACTCATGAATTTAACCAAAAGAGAGATTGAATCAACGTTTACGATGGGTGACTTTATGATTCCTCTAGAGGAAACGCCTACGTTTAACGTGACTGGCTGCTCGACCAGAATCATTTTAGAAGCAGTAGAAAACGGACAAATGGGATTCGCATTAGCTATTGAAGGCGACAAGCAACTTTTCGGACTTGTTTCCAGTGCAGATATTCGCAAAACGTTCCTGAAGAATTTAGAAAATACAGCGAACATAGAACCTACAGCTTTTATCAATCGTCAACCCATGTGCATTCAAGAAAGTGCGACTGTCATTGAATTATTACAAACCTTAAAAAAATCAAATTTCCCTATCATGTATTTACCCGTCGTGAACGATGAAGGTCAAGCAGTGGGAATCATTAATTTTGTCAACCTCATCAAGGGAGAACTATGATCATTGAATTAAAATCAAATGTAAGCGCAAATGAATGTGCTTCACTAGCCGAAAAGCACAAGGCTTTTCACATCACTTACGAAGGAAAAAACTATCTCATTACCGGTTCCGGAGTGAAGGAACTTCCGGTAGATTTGGAATCCATCTCGACGGAGCATTGGGTATTTGCCAACGACATTCAATTAGCCTCGAAACGATTTCGTTCAGAGAAACGCGAAGTGCAGTTCGGAAATGTTCGCATCGGCGGAAACACGAATCACACGATTCTGATTGGCGGACCCTGTTCTGTTGAATCAGAGGATCAAATTCGTTCCTCAGCTGAATTGCTTGTGGACATGGGACTAAGCACCTTGAGAGGTGGATGTTACAAACCGAGAACGAGTCCCTATTCGTTTCAAGGTCTTGGACTGGAAGGATTGAAATTATTGGCTAAGATGAGATCCGAATTCGGTTTAAATGTCATTACTGAAGCACGCGACGCGACACACATTGATGAAATCATCGAACATACAGACATCATCCAAGTTGGTGCAAAAGCTATGTACGATCAAGGAATTTTACGTGCTTGCGCAAAAATCAACAAGCCGGTTTTAATCAAGCGTGGTTTTGGAACAACCCTTCAAGAATTTGTTCAAGCGGCAGAATTTGTATTGGCTGGAGGAAACGAGAATGTGATTTTATGTGAACGAGGCATCCGTACCTTCGAAACAGGAACGCGTTTCACCTTGGATCTTTGTGGCGTTGCTTGGTTGCAAGAACACACGAATTTACCAATTGTCTTGGATCCATCTCATGCAATGGGCTATGCGTATGGTGTCAATCCGTTGGCTCGAGCATGTGTAGCCATGGGAATTGACGGACTATTAATCGAAGCACATCCCAATCCAAAAGTGGCAAAGTCTGACGCTTCTCAGCAATTGAATTACGAAGAGTTTAGGCAATTACAAAAAGACCTACAAGCTGTAGCAGCAAGTGTCGGTTATAAAATGATTTAAGATGTTATTAGAACAAAACATAAAAGGACTTTGTCAAAAAAACGGGATTGAGTTTGATGACTTTCTAGCGGATTTAGACGTAGAACATGTCAACGAACTATCGATCTACGATTTAGAAGCAGTCAGTGAAGAATACGAAGTTGATTTAACTGCCTTGCTTTTCAAACCATTGTTTCGAAACAACCATTTCAAAAAACAAATTGACCAACTTAAATTACTCATTTTAGACGTAGATGGCGTTTTAACCGACGGCGGAATGTTCATGAGTGAAAAAGGAGATCAATTAAAAAGATACCATACACAAGATGGCCTTGCCATCATGCACGTCGTTAAGAACGGACCCGTTCAACTGGGAATCATTTCTTCTGGATTTACCGAACACATGGTTCAAGATCGCGCAAAAGTTTTGGGTATCGAACGCGTATACGTTGGACGTGAGCCAAAGTTGGACATCTTAAAGTCCTGGTGCAGCGAATTAGGCATCGAATTGCACCAAGTTGGCATCATCGGTGATGATGTCAATGATTTAGCAGTGATGAAAGCGGTTGGACTTGCTGTTTGTCCTTCCTCCGCCGTGAACGCTGTCAAATCGGAGTGCCACATTATTTTATCTCGTAAAGGTGGAGACGCATGTGTTCGTGAATTCATCGATCAATACTTACTTCCTCAAGGAATTTAATTTATGAAATCAATCACATTAGGTGTCATCCGCGAAGGAAAAGTACCGCCAGATTTTCGCGTACCCTTGACACCCAAACAATGCAAAGCCATTGAAGTACTTTATCCAGAAGTGAAAGTAGTGGTTCAACGAAGTCCGATTCGAACGTATCCGGATGCCGCTTATGCCGAGCAAGGAATCGAATTAGTGGATACTTTAGAAGAGTGTCAGTACATTTTTGGCGTCAAAGAAGTACCAATCTCCGATTTGATTCCGAATAAAACTTTTTTCTTCTTTTCGCATACATTTAAAAAGCAACCGTACAATCGCGATCTATTGAATGCCGTTTTGGGCAAAAAAATCCGCCTGGTTGATTACGAAGTTTTAAAGGATAAATACCATAAAAGAATCATTGGTTTTGGTCGTTACGCTGGAATCGTTGGTTGTTACAACGC
>JANRBR010000011.1:100498-101651 GCA_030727405.1 Crocinitomicaceae bacterium
ATAAAAGAATCATTGGTTTTGGTCGTTACGCTGGAATCGTTGGTTGTTACAACGCCTTTTTAACCTATGGATTAAAATCTGGACGTTATTCCATGAAACCTGCTCATGAATGTGAAGACCGAAAGGAAGTGGAACTAGAATTAAAGAAAGTGGACTTACCTGCTGATTTCCGTGTCGTTTTAACGGGATTTGGTCGCGTTGGACATGGAGCACGAGAAATCATTGACTTACTTCCTATAACCGAGGTTAGTCCGGAAGAATACTTGAAAGACTCATTTGAAGGACCGGTCTATACGCATTTAGAAGCGGAGGATTATTTTGCGCCGAAAGATGGATCGGCCTTTGTGAAAAAGGATTTTTACGCGACTCCCGAAAATTACATTTCTACTTTTAGTCGCTACTCCAAAAAATCAGACATGTACGTACCTTGTCATTTCTGGAGCGCGAAATCGCCGTTCATTTTAACGAACGATGATTTATTGCATCCAAACAATCGCATCAAGGTAGTTGGTGACATTTCGTGTGACATCGCTGGACCAATTGCTTGTACCATTCGCCCAAGTAAAATCGGAAATGGGATTTACGGATATGACCCAAGCACGCAAACCGAGGTCGATTTCATGCAGGAAGGATCGATTGCCGTGATGGCCATTGATAATTTACCATGCGAATTGCCAAAGGATGCCTCCGAAGATTTTGGAAACGAATTATTGAAACATGTGCTTCCATGCCTTTTCGGAGCAGATCCCGATCAGGTTATTGCACGCGGATCCCAAACGAATGAGAAAGGTGAGTTGACCGAAGGCTTCAGCTATTTAACGTCCTATGTCGCAGGATTAGAATAATTTTCTACATTCGTATATGATTGAAAAAGGAGATAAAAAAGTCATTCGGGGATGGGTGATGTATGATTGGGCGAATTCTGTTTACCCCTTAATCATCAGTTCAGCCATTTTTCCCATTTTGTACGAAACGCAAACAAGCGTCAAGGACCCTGTCACAAAAGCCACCATTTTCGATGCAATTTCTGTCTTTGGAATGGAATTCAAAAACACGGAGTTTTATGCCTATTTGATTTGCTTGTCCTATATCGTTGTCGCACTGCTTTCACCCATTCTTTCTGGAATTGCAGACGCTGGAGGTAAACGGAAAT